>DAISWF010000346.1:0-5670 GCA_036826495.1 Burkholderiaceae bacterium | reverse complement strand
ACCATGGAGACCCGATGATGACCGGCGACAGGCTGACGTCGATCGAGCGGATGGCCGCCGCGATCCCCGATGGCGCGCTGCTGGCGATCGCCAAGGATGCGTCCGGCGCCGCGATGGCGGTGACCCGCGAGCTGGTGCGGGCCGGCGTGCGCGGTCTGCATCTGCTGTGCGTGCCGACCAGCGGCCTGCAGGCCGACGTGCTGATCGGCGCCGGCGCGGTGGCGACCCTGGAGACCTCGGCGATCACGCTGGGCGAGTTCGGCCCCGGCCCGCGCTTCGCCGCGGCGCTGCGCGAAGGCGCGATCCGGATGCGCGATGCCACCTGCCCGGCGGTCTATGCGGCGCTGCAGGCCGGCCAGAAGGGGCTGCCGTTCACGCCGCTGCGCGGGCTGATCGGCAGCGACCTGCTGCGGGTGCGGCCGGACTGGAAGGTCATCGACAATCCGTTCGAGCCGGGCGATCCGATCGTGCTGCTGCCGGCGATCCGGCCCGACGTCGCGCTGCTGCATGCGAAGCTCGCGGACCGCGACGGCAACGTGTTCATCGGCCGGGACCGTGAGCTGATGCTGATCGCCCATGCGTCGCGGCGCACGCTGGTCAGCGTCGAGGCGATCACCGACGACAACCTGCTGGAGGACGAGGCCCGCGCCGGGTCGGTGCTGCCGTCGCTGTACGTCGACAAGCTGGCGCTGGCGCCGCGCGGCGCCTGGCCGCTCGGCTGCCCGGACCGTTATCCCGCCGACGAGGAGGCGCTGCAGCGTTACGCGACGATGGCGCGCACGCCCGAAGGCTTCGCCGCCTGGCTGCAGGGCTGGCTCGGCTCGCAGCGGGCTGCGGCATGATCGCCGCCCGGCCGGACTGCAGCCGCACCGAGCTGCTGATCGACGTGATCGCCGGGCTGCTCGAGGGCTGCCGGCATGTCGCGGTCGGCGCCTCGTCGCCGATCCCGGGCAGCGCGGCGCTCCTGGCCCGCGAGCTGAGCGGCGGGGCGACCCGGGTGTCGGTGCTCGGTTCGCGCCGCAACAACGCGTTCACCAACGGCGGCGTCGAGCTGTTCGACCTGGCGGCCCAGGGCCGCATCGACGCGTTCTTCCTCGGCGGCGGGCAGATCGACGGGCAGGCCGACATCAATCTGGTCGGGACGGGCGGCTATCCCGCATCGGCCGTGCGCTGGCCAGGCTCGTTCGGTTCGGCCTACCTGTACCTGCTCGTGCCGCGGGTGATCCTGTTCCGCGAGGAGCACAGCCGGCGGGTGCTGGTGCCGCGCGTCGATTTCGTCAGCGCGCCGGGCACCAGCGAACCGCAGGTGTACCGGCCGGGCGGGCCGCATGCGCTGCTGACGTCGCTGGGGCTGTTTTCGTTCGACCGCGCCGCCCGTCGTTTCCGGCTGCGCAGCGTGCACCCGGGTCATACCGTCGAGGAGATCCGCGAGCACACCGGCTTCGAATTCGATGCACCGGCATCGGTGCCGGTCACCGAACCGCCCGATGCCCGGCGGCTGGCGCTGATCCGCGGCCCGATCCGCGACGAGATCGCCGAGGTCTACCCCCGCTTCGCGGCCGCGCTGACAGCTTGATGTCAAGCACCGCGTGCGAGCATCCCGGGCTGGGGGAGCGCCGCTCGGCGTTCGTACACGCGCCGGCACCGGCGGATCGAGATGATGACACGCTGTTGCGCGGCGATCGGCGCTTGCTGGCTGACCGCGACGTTGACGATGACGCCCGCGCCGGCGGCCGCCCAGGCCCGGCCCGTTCCGCTTCCCGCGTTGCCATCCGCTGCGTCGCCTGTCGGTCCGTCGCCTGCCGGTCCTTCGTCCGCCGGCTCACCTGCCGCCGCGTCGCAGGGCGCGCTGACGTTGCCCGCCGCGGTCGACCTGATGTTCGCCAACAACCGTGTGGTCCGTGCCGCGCAGCGTTCGGCCGACATCGCCGCCGCGGAGATCCGGCGGGTCGACGTGCTGCCCAATCCGGTGGTCAGCGGCCAGATCTCCAACACCGAGGCCAACCGCTATCCGTACGGCGCGAGCGACCGCATCCTGAGGGTCGAGCAGACGATCGAGCGCGGCGACAAGCGCCGGCTGCGCGCGGCCACCGCGGAATCGGCCGAGCAGGCGGCGCGGCTGGACGTCGACGACGCGATGCGCCAGCAGCGGGCGGCGCTGACCGGCGCCTACTTCGATCTGGTGGCCGCCCAGCAGCTTCGTGAGGTCGCCGCCCAGAACCTCGATGCGTTCGACCGGCTGACGGCGGCCGCCGACCGGCGCGTGCAGGCCGGCGATCTGGCGACCGTCGACGGTTCGCGGTTGCGCATCGAGCAGGCCCGTGCCGCCAACGACCTGCGCGCCGCCGAGGCGGCCCGCGAGCAGGCGCGCATCGCGCTGGCGGCGGTGCTGGGGCTGGAGTCGCGCGCCGCCGAGCTGACCGCCGCCGATCCGCTGCCCGAACGCGAAGCGATCGACAGCGATGCGCGCGACGCGGCCGCCGCTTTCGCGCAGGCCCGCGACCAGGCGATCGAACGCCGCGTCGACGTGCAGGCGGCGCTGGCCCGGGTCCGTTCGGCGCAGCGCGCGGCTGAGCTGGCCGCCAGCCTGCGCACCCGCGACGTGACGATGGGCCTGCAGGCGGAACGGGCGCCCGGCTTCGGCGGCACGGTGTTCGGCGTGTCGGCGTCGGTCCCGCTGTTCATCAACAACGACTACTCGGGCGACATCGCGCGGGCGCAGGCCGAGCTCGCCGCCGCGCAGGACGACGTCGAACGGGTGCGGGCCGCCGCCCGCGGCGACATAGACCGTGCTTACGCCCAGCTCCGTGATGCCGCCGACCGCGCGCGTCGGCTGCTCGAGCAGGCGCTGCCGCAGGCGCTGCGGGTCGCGCAGGCGATCGAATTCGCGTTCCGCAGCGGCGCCGTCACGTTGACCGATCTGTTCGACACCCGCCGCCAACTCGCCGCCGTCAGAGCCGACGCGGTGCAGGCGCAGGCCGACTTCGCCAAGGCGCTGGCCGCCTGGCGTGCCGCGGTGGCCGCGCCGGACGAAGCCGCCGCCACGGGAGCCGCCGGCCGATGAAACGACTGATGACCCTGATCGTCGCGCTGCTGCTGCTGGCAGCCGGCTATGGTGCGGCCGTCTGGCGCCAGGGCGCGCGGGCGCCCGAGCCGGTGGCGGCCGAGCCCGCGGAGCCGCCGCCCGCCGACAGCGTGCGCTTCGACATGGGTGCTTCGCAGCTCGCATCGATCCGCGTCGAGCCGGTGGTGGTCGGCCGGGTGCCGCTGTCCGAGCCGCTGAATGCGCGGCTGGCTTATGACGAGAATCGCACGGCGCGCGTGGCCGCGCCGATCGCCGGCCGGGTCACCGCGCTGAAGGTGCAGCCGGGCGACAGCGTGAAGGCCGGCGACACGCTGCTCAGCCTCGATTCGCCGGAACTGGCGCAGGCGGTCGCCGACCTGCAGAAGGCGCAGACCGACGAGACCCGCAAGAAGCTCGCGCTCGATCGCACGCGCGGGCTGGTCGACGCCGGCGTGGCGCCCCGCAAGGACCTGGAGAACGCGCAGGGCGACTTCGATGCGGCACGCGCCGAGACCGTGCGGGCGCAGCGGCGGCTGCGCAACCTGTCGCCGCGCGGCGGCGAGGGCGGCAGCTTCGTGCTGCGCGCGCCGATCGCCGGCGTGATCACCGAGCGCAAGGTGAACCCGGGCAGCGAGATCCGCCCGGACCTGCCCGACCCGCTGTTCGTGATCACCGATCCGACGCGGCTGTGGGCGCTGGTCGACCTGCCCGAGCGCGACCTGGCCAAGGTGTTCGTCGGCGCCAAGGCGGTGGTCGAGGTCGATGCCTATCCGCACGAGAGCTTCGAGGCGACGGTCGAGCGGATCGGCGAGACCGTCGATCCGCTGACCCGCCGGGTGCAGGTGCGTGCGGCGATCGCCGACAACGTCAAGCGGCGGCTGAAGCCGGAAATGTATGCGCGGGTCGTGCTGGTGGGGGGCGACGGGGCCACCTCGGTGCGCATCCCGAACTCGGCGATCGTCACGCAGGGGCTGTACAGCTTCGTGTTCGTCGAGACCGAGCCGGGGCTCTTCAAGCGGCGCAAGATCTCGCTGTCGCTGCAGGACCGCGAGTACACCTACGTGACTGCCGGCCTTGCGCCGGGCGAGCGGCTGGTGACCACCGGCGCGCTGCTGCTGAACTCCGAACTGGCGACCACGACCGTCAAATGACCAGCAACCGCGCGGGGCAACGGTGCTCGAACGGCTGATCGCATTCTCGGTCCTGCAGCGCGTCTTCGTGCTGGTGTTCACGGCCGCGCTGGTCGCGTTCGGCTACAACGCGATGACCAACCTGCCGATCGAGGCGTTCCCCGACGTGCAGGACGTGCAGGTGCAGGTGGTCACGCAGCTCCCCGGCCTGGCGCCCGAGGAGGTCGAGCGCAGCGTCACGCTGCCGATCGAGCGCGAGATGAGCGGCGTGCCGCGCCAGACGCAGCTCCGCTCGGTGTCGATCACCGGGCTGTCGGTGGTCACGCTGACGTTCGCCGAAGGCACCGACGACTATTTCGCCCGCCAGCAGGTGCTGGAGAAGCTGGGCAACCTGTCGCTGCCGCCCGGCGTGCAGCCGCAGCTCGCGCCGCTGTCCACCGCGGTCGGCGAGATCTACCGCTACGTGCTGCAGGCGCCGGCCGACATGCCGATCTACGAGGTGCGGGCGATCCAGGACTGGACGGTCAAGCCGGCGCTGCGGATCGTGCCGGGCATCGCCGACGTAGTCAGCTTCGGCGGGGCGATCAAGGAATATCAGGTCCGCGTCAATCCGTATGCGCTGAAGCGCTACGGCGTCACGATCGACCAGGTGGCCGATGCGCTGGGCAACAACAGCGCCAACGTCGGCGGCGGGCTGCTCAGGCGCGGCGACGAATCGCTGGTGATCCGCGGCGTGGGCCTGTTCACCAGCCTCGCCGACATCGGCCGGACCATCATCGCGGCGCCGGGCGGCCGGCCGATCTTCGTGTCCGACGTCGCCGAGGTGGGCATCGACGGCCGGGTGCGCTCGGGCATCGTCGCGTGGAACGACCAGGACGACGTGGTGCAGGGCATCGTCGTGATGATCAAGGGGCAGAACGCCTCGAAGGTGGTCAAGCGGCTGCGCGAGACGGTCGACGAGATCAATCAGAAGCTGCCGCCCGGCGTGAAGATGGTGCCGACCTATCAGCGCAGCGATCTGGTCGAGCACACGGTGTCCACCGTCGTGGAGAACCTGCTGATCGGCGCCGGGCTGGTGATCGCGATCCTGATGCTGTTCCTGCGCAACTGGCGGGCGTCGCTGATCGTGGCCACGGTGATTCCGCTGTCGCTGCTGTTCGCGTTCATCCTGATGGACCTGCGCGGCGTGTCGGCCAACCTGATCTCCCTGGGCGCGGTGGACTTCGGCATCATCATCGACAGTGCCGTCGTGCTGGTCGAGGCGCTGATGGTGCGGCTGGCCGCCGGCCGCGACGAGCAGGCCGGCCACGGCGGCCACGGCAACCACCACTACGGCTGGCGGCTGGTGCAGCTTCGCACGACGGCAACGACCTTGGCGCACCCGATCCTGTTCTCCAAGGCGATCATCATCACGGCGTTCCTGCCGATCTTCACGTTCCAGCGGGTCGAGGGCAAGATCTTCACGCCGGTCACCTA
>DAISWF010000345.1:0-5685 GCA_036826495.1 Burkholderiaceae bacterium | reverse complement strand
CCGATCATCCCCGTCTGGCAAGATCTGGAGCCCGTTAGGTTATGCGGACCCTCCCCAGGCGGCGAAGCGGCGCTGACCGAACGTTTCAACCAGGAGACTCACAGATGCCCGGTGTCTACTTCGAAGATCTGACCGTCGGCCGCGTGTTCGAGCACGGCCTGCGCCGCACGGTGACCGAAACCGACAACCTGCTGGTCACCACGCTGACGATGAATCCGGCGGCGCTGCACCTGGACGAGCAGTACTGCCGCGATCAGACCGAGTGGGGCCAGCGGATCGTCAACAGCGTGTTCACCCTGGGCCTGGTGGTCGGCATCTCGGTGCACGACACCACGCTGGGCACGACGGTCGCCAACCTCGGCTGGGACGACGTGCGCTTTCCGCGGCCGGTGTTCCACGGCGATACGATCCACGTGCGCAGCGAGGTGCTGAGCCAGCGCGAAAGCCGGTCGCGGCCGGACAACGGCGTCGTCGTGTTCGAGCACGTCGGCTACAACCAGCGCGACGAGGTGGTGATGAGCTGCAAGCGGACAGCGCTGATGATGAAGCGCCCGCCAGGGGTGGCGCCGCGCTGAAATGCTCGGGGAGGGTTCGCATCCTCGTCCGGGCCGAACAGGACACTAGCCCGTCATCACCGCCACCGCGTCCACCTCCAACGCATAGCCGTCGTGCAGCCCCGGCACCGGCACCACGGTGCGGGCGGGGCGATGGGGCCCGAAGAATTCCGCGTACAGCCGGTTGAACTCCGGCCACAGCGCGATGTCGGCGATGTAGACGGTGACGCGGACGATGTGGTCGACCGATGAGCCGGCGGCTTCGACGATCGCGCGGGTGTTGGCCAGTACCTGGCGCACTTGGGTGTCGAACGGCGTGCCGGGAGGCAGCGGGCCGTCGGGGCCGATCGGAAGCTGGCCGGATACGAACACCAGGCCGTTGGCGACCATCGCGTGCGAGTAGTGGCCGCGCGGCAGCGGCACCTGCGGGCTGGTGACGGGCATCGGTCGCGGGTCCGCGCCGAATGACGGGGCCGCATCTGGCCGCCGATTTGCGGCTGCTGGCCGGTCCGCGCCAGGCCGGTCCACGTCTGCTGGGTGGTTCATGCCTGCTGGCCGGTCTGCTCCCGGTGGCCGCTTCGTGCTCACGCTCGCCCCTGCACGCAGCCGGCGGGCTTGAACACCCGCTGCGTGGAAGCCGGGAACTTCGCCAGGCGGTCGACCGGCCGCCGGGGACGGACCACCAGCTCGCCGCCGCAGTTCGGGCAGCGGCCGGCCAGCCGGGTGGTTGCGCAGTCGGCGCAGAACGTGCATTCGAACGAGCAGATCCGTGCGTCGGCCGATTCCGGCGGCAGGTCGCGGTCGCAGCATTCGCAGTTGGGGCGCAGCGCCAGCATCGGCTTCTCCGGGTGTAGGGGCGTTCGGATATTATCGGTCAGCAGCTACATGGAGAGGGAGCACCGATGAGCGATCGCATCGAGCGGGCGGCGCGCTGGCTGGTTCAGCAGCATCGCGATCACGCGGTGCTCGGGCCGTTTCCGGCCGACTGCGCGCCCGCCGACGTGGCCGAGGCTTACGCGGTGCAGCGGCGGTTCGTCGAGATCAAGGCGCGCGACTGCGGGCCGCCGGCCGGCTGGAAGATCGCGCTGTCGAATCCGGCGATGCAGCGCTTCGTGGGCCTGCCCGAACCGATCGCCGGCCGTTTGCTGCGGCGGCAGGTGGTGGGCGGGCCGGCCCGTACGAAGGCCGCCGCTTACGGCCGTTTCCTCGTCGAGTTCGAGATCGCGGTGGAGCTCGGCGCCGACCTTCCGGTGGCCGCCGGTGCCGTCTGCAATCCCGAGCAGGCGGCGGCCGCGGTGGCGGCGGTGCGGCCGGCGTTCGAGCTGGCCGACGACCGCGGCGCCGACTATGCGACCTTGTCGGCGCACGGCCTGCAGCTCGTCGCCGACAATGCATTGAGCGAAGGCGCGGTGCTCGGCGAGCGTCGCAGCGACTGGCGCGGGCTGGATCTGAAGGCGCTGCGCGGCACCGCCTACGTCGACGGCGAGGCGGTGGGGCAGGGCGAAGGCCGCGACCTGATGGGCGGCCCGCTGGAGGCGCTGGCCTGGCTGGCCACCCATGCGGCCCGGCAGGGCCAGCCGATGCGCGCCGGCGAGGTGGCGATCCTGGGCAGCCTGGTCACCTCGAAGTTTCCGACCGCCGGCCAGCGGCTGCGCTTCGAGCTCGACGGGTTCGCGCCGCTGGAGCTGGCCGTCGACTGACGGGGAGCTACTTCGGCCGGTTCGGCTGATGCAACTGCACCACCCGCTTCGACCGCCGCCGCACCCGGATGTTCAGCATCTCCACCGCCACCGAGAACGCCATCGCGAAGTACACGTAGCCCTTGGGCACATGGTGGTCGAAGCCTTCGGCGACCAGCACGACGCCGACCACGACGAGGAACGACAGCGCCAGCATCTTGACCGTCGGATGCTCGGACACGAAGCGGCCGATCGCCCCGGCGAACACCATCATCAGGCCGACCGACAGCACCACCGCGGCCACCATCACCGGCAGCTCGTCGACCATGCCGACCGCGGTGATGATCGAATCGAGCGAGAACACCAGGTCGATGATCATGATCTGCAGCAGCACCGACCCGAACGAGGCGCGGACGGCGGGCTTGCCGTGCTCTTCTTCGCCCTCCAGCGAGTTGTGGATCTCGGCGGTGCTCTTCCAGAGCAGGAACAGGCCGCCGGCGATCAGGATCAGGTCGCGGCCGGAGATCTCCTGCGCGAGCACCGTGAACAGCGGCGCGGTCAGCCCGATGATCCACGACAGCACCAGCAGCAGGCCGATGCGCATCACCATCGCCAGCATCAGCCCGAGCCGGCGGGCCAGCACCTGGCGTTCCGGCGGCAGCCGGTCGACCAGGATCGAGATGAACACGATGTTGTCGATGCCCAGCACCAGCTCCAGCGCCGTCAGCGTCGCCAGCGCGATCCACGCCTGCGGATCGGTCAACAGTTCCAGCATCCCTGCCCCTGTCCGGAAAGCCTGCCCGGGCGCAGAACTCCAGTAGACTGCGGTAAGTGTTCTTCGTCCCCGCTGCCACGGTGCGGCGGGACGCGCGTCATTCTCGCACCGATGCAACCGACCGTCGCCGAACAGCCCCGCCTGACGCCCGACAACGCCCACGCCTTCGTGCTGGCGCGGGTCGGCCACGCGTTCGCGCAGGACCCGTACCCCGACTTCCGGATGCTGCGCGACCATGCGCCGGCCTGCCGCCAGCCGGATGGTTCGCTCGTGATCACCCGCTATGAGGATGTACGGCGCGTCCTCACCGACGCCGCCGCCTTCAGTTCCGACAAGAAGGTCGACTTCAGGCCGAAGTTCGGCGCCAGTCCGCTGTACGAGCACCACACGACGTCGCTGGTGTTCAACGACCCGCCGGCGCACACCCGGGTGCGCAAGCTGCTGGCGCCGTTCTTCGCGGTGCAGACGCTCAAGCATCTGCAGGCGCGGATCGGCACGATGGTCGACGAGCTGCTCGACCGGGCGCAGGAGCGCGGCCGCATCGACGTGATGCAGGAATTCGCGCTGCCGATCCCGCTGAACCTGGTCGGCGACCTGCTGGGCGTGCCGCGCAGCGAACGCGAACCGCTGCGCGGCTGGGCGAACCTGATCCTGGGCGGCCTGGAACCGGTGCGCACCGCCGAGCAGCTCGCTGCCGGCAACCGCGCGGTCGAGGACTTCAAGCAGTATCTGCGCGACCTGATCGCCTGGAAGCGGCGCCACCCCGATCAGCGCGAGCCGCTGGACATCCTGTGGGCGCTGATGGACGCGCACGACGCGGGCGACGGGTTGACCGAGCTGGAGATCCTGCACAACTGCATCTTCATGCTGAACGCCGGGCACGACACCACCACCAGCCTGCTGTCCAATGGTGTCGACCTGCTGCTGCGCTTCCCGGAACAGCTCGAGCGGCTGCGCCGGGAGCCGGCGCTGATCCGCCCGGCGGTGGAGGAGATGCTGCGCTACGAAAGCCCGCTGCAGATCGGCAACCGGCGGTCGCTCGCCGACGGCGAAGTCGCCGGCCAGCGCTTCGCCGCCGGCACCTTCCTGCACGTGGTGATCGCCGCCGCCAACCGCGACGAGCGCCAGTTCCCCGAACCGGACCGGTTCGACGTCGGCCGCGACCCGAACCGCCACATCGCGTTCGGCCACGGCACCCACTTCTGCGCCGGCAACGGCGTGGCCCGGATGGAGGCGCAGATCGCGTTCGAGAAGCTGATCGCCCGCTTCCCGCGGCTGCAGCGGGCCGGGCCGACCGTCCGGCCCGACCGGTCGCGGTTCCGCATCATCGACCGGCTGCCGGTGGACCTGGGCGCCTGAGTCCGGGGGCAGGGATCTTCCGAGTCCGAAGGCAGGGATCTTGCTTGCCGGTCCCGGTTCCGACGGTGACCGGAAAAATCCTCCGCCCATGCCGGCGCGGCAGGTCGGTGCTACAGTTGGCAACGCGTGGTTCTGTTGCAGGTGGAGCCGGTACCCATGACGTTCGTCTGGCCGAAGATGCTCTGGCTGCTGGCGGTGGTTCCGCTGCTGGTGGTCTCGTACGTCGCGTTGATGCGGCGCACACGTTCGGCGGTCCGGTATGCCAGCCTCGGCCTGATCAAGGCGGCGCTCGGGCCCGGCCAGAGCATCCGGCGGCACATTCCGCCGGCGCTGTTCCTGGCCGGCATCATCGCGCTGCTGATCGCGGCCGCCCGGCCCAATGCGGTGGTCACGCTGCCGTCGCAGCAGCTCACGATCATGCTGGCGATCGACGTGTCGCTCAGCATGCGGGCCACCGACGTCGACCCCACCCGCATCAGCGCCGCCCAGGTCGCCGCCAAGACATTCATCGAGGAACAGCCGCCCAACGTGCGGATGGGCATCGTGTCGTTCGGCGGCACCGCGTCGCTGGTGCAGCCGCCCACCAGCGAGCGCGAGGAACTGCTGGCGGCGATCGACCGGTTCCAGCTCCAGCGCGGCACCGCCACCGGCAGCGCGCTGGTGGTTGCGCTGTCGACGCTGTTTCCCGACGACGGCATCGATCTCGAGGCGATGGTGTTCGGCCGCGCCTTCGGCCGCGACGGCAAGCGGGGCACGTCGATCGAGCAGGCGCAGAAACCCAAACGCGAGTTCCAGCCGGTGCCGCCCGGTTCCCACCAGTCGGCGGTGATCATCCTGCTGTCCGACGGCCGCCGCACCACCGGCCCGGACCCGATCGACATCGCCAAGATGGCCGCCGACCGGGGCGTGCGGGTGTTCACCGTCGGTTTCGGCACGCTGGAGGGCGCATCGATCGGCTTCGACGGCTGGTCGGCCTACGTGCGGCTTGACGAAGAGACATTGAAGGCGATCGCGACGACCACCCGCGGCGAATATTTCCACGCCGGCACCGCGCAGGACCTGAAGAAGGTCTACGAGGGCCTGACCACCCGCTTCGTCATGGAGAAGAAGCAGACCGAGATCGGCGCGCTGTTCGCCGCCACCGCGGCGCTGCTGATGACGTTGGCGGCGGTGCTGTCGCTGCTGTGGTTCAACCGGCTGGATTAGGCGTGAAACGCTCCACGCCCCGGGCGTGACGCCGCAGTCCGATCAGCTCGCCCGCCACGTGAAGTAGTTCTTCAACAGCATCGCGGCCGTGTACACGCACAATCCCAGGCCT
>DAISWF010000344.1:0-5699 GCA_036826495.1 Burkholderiaceae bacterium | reverse complement strand
ACGAGGTCACCACCGAGGGCGGGCTGGATGTCGCCGGCGCCGAGCCGGCGATCCGCCAGGCCGTTGCAAGGCTCGCTGACGCCGGCATCACCACCAGCGTGTTCATCGATGCCGAACCGCGCCAGATCGAGGCGGCGGCGCGGGTCGGCGCGCGGGTCTGCGAGATCCATACCGGCCCCTACGCGCATCTGCTGCACGACCATGGCCGCGATCTCGGGGCACCCGCGGTGCAGGCCGAGCTCGACCGCATCCGCGCCGCCGGCGCGCAGATCCGGGCGGCCGGGCTGCGCTTCAACGCCGGCCATGCGCTGAATTACGTGAACGTACAGCCGACTCGGTCGCTCTCATGCGGCTGTCACGCCGGATCGCGGCGATGCCGGGGGTGCGCGAGCTGCACATCGGTCATGCGATCGTCGCGCGGGCGGTGTTCAGCGGGCTGCGCGAGGCGGTGCGCGAGATGAAGCGGCTGCTGCGCGAGGCCGCCGCGGCGGCCGGGCAGCGCTGACGCGCGGCAATGCGCCTGCGGACATCGCGATGATCTACGGCATAGGCACCGACATCGTCCGGATCGACCGGATCGAGCGGCTGATCGCCAGATGGGGCGACCGGTTCGCGCGCCGGGTGCTGGGGCCGGAGGAACTGGCCGAGTACCGGCGACGGCTGGGGCGTGGGCGACACGGCCCCGGCTATTCGGCGCGCTACCTGGCCAAGCGCTTCGCCGCCAAGGAGGCTTACTCGAAGGCGCTGGGTCTGGGGCTGCGCGGGCCGATGACCTTGCTGTCGTTGCAGATCCTGAACAACCGGCGGGGGCAGCCGGTCGCTCAGCCGCGCAAGGCGTTGCAGTCGTACGTGGAGGAGCGCGGGCTGGTCGCCCACGTGTCGCTGTCCGACGAGATCGACAGCGCGGTGGCCTTCGTGATCCTCGAGCAGGTCGATACCAACAAACACAAACAGCAGGGAGAAGCGCGATGAATGCGCCAGCAGCGATGCCCAGGGGGCCGGTCGTGGTCGACGTCGAGGGGCGCAGCCTGACCCAGCAGGACCGCGATCGGCTGATGCACCCGCTGGTCGGCGGCGTGATCCTGTTCGCCCGCAACTTCGAGTCGCGCAAGCAGGTCACGCAGCTCTGCGCAGAGATCCGCGCGCTGCGCTCACCAAGGCTGCTGGTGTGCGTCGATCAGGAGGGCGGGCGCGTGCAGCGCTTGCGCAAGGGTTTCACCGAGATTCCGCCGATGCGCGACCTGGGCGCGATGTGGGACTTCGACGTGCTGGGCGCCTGCAAGCGGGCCACCGAGCTGGGCACGGTGATCGGCCGCGAGCTGCTGGAGGTCGGCGTGGACCTGAGCTTCGCGCCGGTGCTGGACATCGACCACGGCCGCTCGGCAGTGATCGGCGACCGGGCGTTCCATCCGGATCCGCGCGTGGTCGCGATGCTGGCGCGCTGCCTGACCCACGGGCTGCTGCTGGCCGGCATGGCCAACTGCGGCAAGCATTTTCCCGGGCACGGCTATGCGGCCGCCGATTCGCACGTCGCGCTGCCGACCGACGAACGCGATCTGAAGACGATCCTCGCCGAGGATGCGGCGCCGTACGACTGGCTGGGCGACACGCTGCTGTCGGTGATGCCGGCGCACGTCGTCTATCCGGCGGTCGACGGCAAGCCCGCCGGCTTCTCGCGGGTGTGGCTGCAGGAGATCCTGCGCAAGCAGCTCGGCTTCAAGGGGCTGATCTTCTCGGACGACCTGACGATGGCCGGCGCGCATGCGGCCGGCAACATCGTGCAGCGGGCGCGCGCGGCGTTGTCGGCCGGCTGCGACATGGTGCTGGTGTGCAACCAGCCGGCCGCCGCCGACGAGCTGCTGGCCAGGCTCTCGTGGAAGGCGCCGGCGCCGTTCGCCGGCCGGCTGAACGCGCTGTTCCGGCGTGGCGACTGACGATGCCGCAGGGCCGCCCGAGGCGGCGCCGTTCGAGCTGAAGCAGTTCCTGGCGGCGCTGCCGCACCGGCCGGGCGTCTACCGGATGATCGGCGCCGGCGGCACGATCCTCTACGTCGGCAAGGCCCGCGACCTGAAGAAGCGGGTGTCGTCGTACTTCCAGAAGACGCTGGCCAGCCCGCGGATCGCCCACATGGTCGACCGGGTGGAGCGGGTCGAGACCACGGTGACCGGCTCCGAGCCGGAGGCGCTGCTGCTCGAGAGCAACCTGATCAAGAGCCACCAGCCGCGCTACAACATCCTGTTCCGCGACGACAAGTCGTACCCCTACCTGAAGATCACCGCGCACGAGTATCCGCGGGTCGCCTACTACCGCGGCGGCGTCGACCGGCGCAACCAGTACTTCGGCCCGTTCCCCAATGCCTGGGCGGTCAAGGACAGCATCCAGGTGCTGCAGAAGGTGTTCCGGCTGCGCACCTGCGAGGACACGGTGTTCGCGAACCGCTCGCGGCCCTGCCTGCTGCATCAGATCGACCGCTGCAGCGGCCCCTGCGTGCGCCTGATCGAGCCGGCCGCCTATGCGGCCGATGTCGAGCGGGCGAGCCGCTTCCTGCGTGGCGGCCACCGCGAGGTGCTGGCCGAGCTGGAGGCGCAGATGCAGGCCGCCGCCGGCGAGCTGCGCTTCGAGGAGGCGGCGGTGCTGCGCAACCGGATGACGGCGCTCGCCAAGGTGCTGCACCAGCAGGCGATGGACACCGGCCAGGACACCGACGTCGACGTGATCGCGGTGGTGATGCGCGGCGGCAAGGTCTGCGTGAACCTGGCGATGGTGCGCGGCGGACGTCACCTCGGCGACAAGGCGTACTTCCCGGTCCATGCCGACGACGACGAGGCGCCGGACACGCTGGCCGACATCGCCGAGACCTTCATCGCCCAGCACTACGACCAGGCGTTCGTGCCCGGCGTGCTGGTAGGCAACTGCGCGCTGCCGAGCGACGCGGTGCTGCAGGTGCTGGCGCAAACGAGCGGGCATCCGGTGAGCTGGGTGCGCCAGCCGCACGGCAACCGCCGCCGCTGGCTGGAGCAGGCGGTGCGCAACGCCCAGTTCGCGCTGGCCCGCCACCTGGCCGAGGAGGGCTCGCAGCGCGGTCGCACGCGCGAGCTGGCGCAGGTGCTGGGGCTCGACGACGGCGGTGACCTGGCCGACCTGCGCATCGAGTGCTTCGACATCAGCCATACCGCCGGCGAGGCGACGCAGGCTTCCTGCGTCGTCTATCACGACCATGGACTGCAGCGCGGCGAGTACCGGCGCTTCAACATCGAAGGCATCGTGCCGGGCGACGACTACGCGGCGATGCGGCAGGTGCTGCTGCGGCGCTACGAGGGGCTGGCGCAGGCGGGCGGGGTCGACATCGAGGGCGGCGAGGGCGAAGGTAGCGATGCGGCTGGTGCAGCCGATTCGACTGAGGCGGGTGAGACCGATGCGCCGGCCGGTCGGCCTGCCCCCTATGAGGTATCGACGATCGGCGACGCGAAGTCGGCGGTCGAGCCGCCGGCAGCAGGCTCCGGACCCGACGACGATGCGGCACCGCGCCGCAAGTCGCGCAGCCGCGGGCCGACCCGGCTGCCCGACGTGGTGCTGATCGACGGCGGCCGCGGCCAGGTCGATGCGGCGCGCCAGGTGTTCGAGGAGCTGGGGCTGGACACCGGCGTGCTGGTCGGCGTGGCCAAGGGCGAGGGCAGGAAGGTGGGACTGGAGACGCTGATCTTCACCGGCGGACGGCCGCCGCTGGAGCTGGGCATCGAGTCGCCGGCGCTGCTGCTGATCGCGCAGATCCGCGACGAGGCCCACCGCTTCGCGATCACCGGCATGCGGGCGCGCCGCGCGAAGACCCGCAACGTCTCCCGTCTGGAGGAGATCGAGGGGATCGGTGCGCGGCGCCGCCAGCGGCTTCTGGCGAGGTTCGGCGGCTTGCGTGGCATCATGGCGGCTAGCGTCGAGGATCTGGCGTCGGTCGAGGGCATTTCGCGCAAGCTGGCCGACGAGATCTACCGCCGCCTGCATTGAGGAGGGTCGCCTTGCCGGATGGCTGCTCCGGCGGCGAGCTGCCCGGCCGCGCCGTCTGCGAATCACGACAGAACCCGCACACAACGACAACCATCTCCCCCCGACTCAGAACTTCCTGGCGCGTCGCTCCGATGATGCTGAACCTGCCGACTCTGTTGACCTGGAGCCGGATCCTCGCGATTCCGCTGCTGGTGATCGTCTTCTATCTGCCGTGGCAGGAGCGGACGATCAACATCTGCGCGACAGTGATCTTCGTCGTCGCCTCGGTCACCGACTGGCTCGATGGCTGGCTGGCCCGCCGGTGGGGCCAGACCTCGGCGTTCGGTGCATTCCTCGATCCGGTGGCCGACAAGCTGATCGTCTGCGCGGCGCTGGTGTTCCTGGTCAAGCTCGGCCGGCTGGAGTCGGTCGTGGCGATCATCATCATCGGCCGTGAGATCACGATCTCGGCGCTGCGCGAGTGGATGGCGCAGATCGGCGCCCGGGCCAGCGTCGCCGTCCATTCGATCGGCAAGCTGAAGACGATCGCCCAGCTCGTGGCGATCCCGATGCTGCTGTACTACGACCGGCTGTTCGGTCTGATCGACTGCCGGCTGATCGGCCACTGGCTGATCCTGGTGGCCGCGGTGCTGACCGTATGGTCGATGCTGTACTACCTGCGGCGGGCCTGGCCCTATCTGCGCGACGGCGGCAACCTGCCGCCGGTTTGACACGAGAACCCCGGCCGCTATAATCGCGGTCTGCCTTCACGGCCGGCTGCAAAGCCTGCCGTCATGCCAAGCGGGAGTAGCTCAGTTGGTAGAGCGCAACCTTGCCAAGGTTGAGGTCGCGAGTTCGAGACTCGTCTCCCGCTCCAGACATCCTGAGAAAAAGGGAGCTTCTGCTTCCTTTTTTTTCGGTGCTCGTCCGGCGCGATAGCAAAGCGGTTATGCAGAGGACTGCAAATCCTTCCAGGCCGGTTCGACTCCGGCTCGCGCCTCCAGATTCTTCCCTGAACGCTTCGCCGATCGCAACGGGCGGTCGTCGGCGATAAGCCGCCGCCCGGCACGGGCGCAGGCGTGCAGCCGCTCAAGCGGCGCGTCCGGCGGTCGATAGATCTCGGGTACCCGGCTTCCCGCCGGTCCACCGACGATCGTCATGCAAGCCGTTGCGCGCCATGAGTCCGATGATCCGCTTGCCGGGCATGCCGCCTCGGCCGGCATCGACATTGGCGCCGACGACGATCTGCCGACGCTGACCAGCGTGCATGACGACGAGAGCGCCGATGACGGGATCGCCGAAGCCGGTGATGCCGGCGGGTCGATGCCGGTCGCCGGCACCGGCCGCGACGCCCCCGCATCGACGGACGCCCGCTTCCCGGCGCAGGACGCTGCCGGCTCCCCGTTCGGCGACGATGCCGCGCCCGATCCGGTCGACGAGTCGATGTCGCTCGCACGGCACCCGCTGGCCGGCATGAGCGTGCTGATCATCGACCGCTCGCGTGCCAGCCGGATGGAGCTGCGCGACCTGATCACCGACCTCGGCGCGGCGCAGGTGATCGACGCCGACGGCATCGAGCCGGCGACGCTCACCCTGCGGATGCAGCCGGTGCACCTGATCGTCAGCGAATACATGCTGCAGGACGGCGACACCGCGCAGACGCTGATGGAGCGGCTGCGCGAAGCGAAGCTGCTGCCGCTGTCGACGATGTTCGTCGT
>DAISWF010000343.1:0-5717 GCA_036826495.1 Burkholderiaceae bacterium | reverse complement strand
AGGATCTGCAGGCCGGCCTGAGTCACCAGGCCCGGCGGGCCGCGCGCGCCGCCGACGACGCGGGGCATGCCAATCCGTATGCGGCGATGGGCGTGGCCGGCGTCGCCGGCCTGCTGCTCGGCCTGCTGGTGTCCCGCCGCTGAGCGCGGGCCACCGGTGTCCGCCTCATTCGATGGCGTGCGGCAGGCCGCCGGCGACCTGCTGACGACTCTCGCCGACCTCGGCCACACCCGGCTGCAGCTTGCCGCCGTCGAGCTGGAGGAAGAGAGGCTGCGGCTGGTCAGGCTGGCATTGCTGGCCGCGATCGCGTTCTTCCTGCTCGGCCTGGGTGTCGTCGTCGCGGCCGTGTTCGCGGTGCTGCTGGTCGATCCGCCGTACCGGGTGCCGGTGCTCGGCGCGATCGCCGCGCTCAGCCTGATCGGCGCCGCGATCGCCTGGCGCCAATGGCGCATCGAGGCACGCCGCAAACCGCCGCTGCTGCAGGCGACGCTGGCCGAGTTCGAACGCGATCTGCATGCGTTCGCGCCGCCCCGGCCCTGAAGATTCCGAGCATCCGGAATGACCCCCGCCGACGAGCTCGCCCGCAAGCGTCAGGCACTGCAGTTGCGCAGCGATGCGCTGCGCATGCGGCTGGCGATCAACAGCGGCATGCTGTCGGCCAGCATCCGCTCGCCGTTCACGACGACCGCCGCGCGGCTGATGCCGATCGTGGCGATGCTGTCGGCCGGTCTGCGCGCCGCGCGGCTGTTCAGGCGCGGCGGCCGGCGCTGACCGGCCCCGCGCCGCCGTCTCACTGGCGCGGGATCTTCGCCTGCTCGACCACCTGCAGCTCGCGCGCGATCTCGGAAAGCTGGTATTTGCGCAGGCCCTGCGCATCCGCCGCGAACGGCACCATGTACGCCTTGCGCAGGAACTGCGCCGCCTCGTCGGTCGCCAGGATCTCCAGCAGCATCTTCTCGAGCCGCTCCACCACCGCCGGCGGAGTCCTGGCCGGCGCGAACATCGCCCACCAGGCGACCGGCGAGTACCCGGCGTAGCCGGCCTCCTGCAGGGTCGGCGTGTCGGGCTCGTTCGGAATGCGCTTGTCGGTGGTCACGCCCAGGATGCGCAGCTTGCCCGAGCTGATCAGCGGCAGCGCACCGCTGTATTCGGCCAGCGCGAAGTCCACCTGCCCGCCGGCCAGATCGGCCAATGCCGGCGCCGCGCCTTTGTACGGCACCATGTTGGCCCGCGCGTTGGCGAGCGACAGCAGCCATTCGGTGGCGATGTTGTAGGTGGCGCTGCCGCTGCCGTAGTTCATCTTGCCCGGCTGCGCGGCGGCGGCCGCCAGCAGTTCCTTCGCCGACCGGTAGGGAGACGCGGCCGGCACCAGCAGCGCCATCGGCGCCGATGCGAGCCGCGCGATCGGCACCAGGTCCTTGACCGGATCGTACGGAAGCTTCGTAAACAGCGCGACGTTGGTCGCCACCGGCGCGTTGGCCACGAAGAACAGCGTGTGCCCGTCGGGCGGCGACGCGATCCCCGACTGCGCGGCCCCCATGCCGCTGGAGCCCGCACGATTCTCGGGCACCACCGGCTTGCCCAGCCGGTCCTCCAGCTTCTTCGCGACGAATCGCGCAAGCGTGTCGGTGCCGGTGCCCGGCGGATAAGGGATCACCAGCTTCACCGGCCCCTCGGGATAGTCGGCGCGCGCAGCGCCGGCCAGCATCGTCAGGGTCAGCGCGAACCCGAACGCGATCCATCGTGCCATCCGCTTCATCAGTCGTCTCCTTTCATCCATCGTTCCCCGGGCGCATGCGGCACCCGACATTCGGACGCGGAGCCGGCGCCGTCGCACGGCGGCGGCCGGCCGCGGCGCGCTACCGGCCCGGAATCGCCATCCGTCTCGCCACGTCTTCGTCGAGCGGCCGCAGCGCCACCCGGCCGATCACCTCGCGTGCCGACAATGTCGCCAGCGCCGCGCGCCATTCGTCCAGCGGAAAGGTCCGGTAGGTTTCGGGCACCAGCCTTCCCTGCGCGCACCAGTCGAGCATCGTCGCCATCGCTTCGCGGACGCGTCGTTCGCTGTCGGGCGGCGGCGCCACGCGCCCCCAGCCGAGGTAGTGGCCCCAGTAGAGGCCGATCACGTCGAAGTTCTTGACCAGCACGATGTTGGCCGGCACCGTCGGAATCGTGCCGCTGGCGAATCCCATCGGAATGATCCGGCCGTCGGGCGCGATGCAGCGCAGCGATTCGTCGAACACCGCGCCGCCCACCGGATCGAAGATCACGTCCGCGCCGCGTCCGCCGGTCAGGGCCAGCACCTGATCGCGAAAACCGCCGGCCCGGTAGTTGATCACTGCATCGGCGCCATGCCGGCGCGCCGCCGCGAGCTTCTCGTCGCTGCCGGCGGTGGCGATCACCGATGCGCCCAGGCACCTGGCCACCTCGATCGCCGCGAGCCCGCTGCCGCCGGCGGCGCCGTGCACCAGCACCCACTCGCCCGGCGCCAGACGCGCGCGCCATTGCAGCGCGCAGAAGGCGGTCCCATAGATCGTCGGGAACTGCACCGCGGCATCGTGATCGATGCCGTCGGGAAGCTTCCACACGGTGCGCTGTGGTGCCACCACCTGCTCGGCGAAGCCGCCCGAGCGCACCGCGGCCATCACCCGGTCACCGGGCGCGAACAGCCGGGCCTGCGGCCCGCACTCGACGACGATGCCGCTGACCTCGGTGCCCGGCGTCAGCGGCAGTTCGGGCCGGTTCTGGTGCTTGCCGGCGAGCACCAGCAGGTTCGCGAAGCTGACGCCGGCCGAACAGACGGCGATGCGGACGCCGTCCTCGGTCAGCGGCGGCGCCGCCCGCTCCTCCACCGCCACCGCATCGTCGTTGCCGCGTTCGTGACAGACCACCGCACGCATCAGCGGCCTCCCGGCTCCGGCCGCCCGCCGCCGGGCCGACCTTCCGATGAACCATCGGATGAACCTTCGGGCGAACCGCCCGATGAGCCTTCGGACCGACCACCGGATGAGGCTTCGGCGGGCGGAACCTGCCGGACTTCGCCGTGCCGGCCTGCTCCCGCTGCGAAGCGGGCGGCGCCGGCCCGAGCCTCCAGCCGGCGCGCATCGGAGGCGAGCTCCAGCTCGCGGGCGATCGCCTGGTCCACCGTCAGGTCGGCCTGGGCATAGGCCGATGCACGATCCGAACGCATCGCGATCTGCGGGAACTGCGCGATCAGCCGCGCCAGCGCCTCGGCCTCCTGACGCGCGGTGCCGTCGGCCACCACGCGGTTCGCCAGACCGATGCGCTCGGCCTCCTCGCCGCCGACGGAACGCGCGGTCAGCAGCATGTCGAGCGCGCGGCTCATGCCGATCAGCCGCGGCAGCCGCACCGTCGTGCCGTCGCTCATCGGAACGCCCCAGCGGCGCGACAGCACCGCGAACGACGCGCTGCGCTCGGCGATCCTCAGATCGCACCACAGCGCGACGCCCAGCCCGCCCGCGCAGGCATGACCGGCCACCGCCGCGATCACCGGCTTCTTCGCCGCGCGGTGCAACGGCCCCTCGGGACTGCCGGCCCACGGGATGTAGTCGATGCCCGACGCCAGCTCCTTCAGATCGCCGCCCGCACAGAACGTTCCGCCGGCGCCGGTCAGCACCGCGACCTTCGCCTCGTCGTCGTCCTCGAACGCGCGGATCGCGCGGGCCAGCGCGGTGCTCGCCTCGCGGTCCAGCGCGTTGCGGACCTCGGGCCGGTTGATGATGAAGGTGGTGACCGGCCCCTGCCGTTCCACCAGGATCTTGTTGCTCATCGGCGGGACCTGTGTGACTTGGAGATACGGGAAATCGGCAACGGTGCGGCGGGGACCGCACGCAGGACCGGCGCCTTCGGTCCCGGCACCGCGATCAGCGCATGGGTCACGAAATCGGCGAGCTGCCGTGCGATGCCCTCGCGATCCGCATCGGTCTCGCCCGCCCGCGGCTGATACCAGCGCGAGGTCCAGTTCAGCGCGCCGAGCAGCGGCTTGGACACCAGCCGGGCGCTGGTCGCACGGAACGCGCCGCTGGCGATGCCCGCCTCGATGACGCCGATGTAGAGCCGTTCGTTGCCGTCGCGCAGATCGGTGATCGCGCGCATCTCCTCGCGCTCGGCCGCGCTGGTGCGGCCGCTCAGATGCAGCTCCAGCCCCTGACCGGCGACGCGCAGGTAGGGCAACTGGCGCATCGTCAGCAGCGTGTGCGCATGCGCCATCGCCCGCAGCTTGTCGGCCGGCGCGAGCGCCGAGCCCGCGATCGGCTCCAGCGTCGCGCGGGTCAGGTCCATCGCGCGCCGCTGCACCGCGAAGAACAGCGCCGACTTGTTGCGGAAGTAGTAGTAGATGATGCCCTTGGTGGCGCCCAGCGCATCGCTGATGTCGTCGAGCGACGAGCCGATGAAGCCGAGCTGCATGAACACCGACGCGGCGGCATCGAGGATGGCCTCCTGCTTGCCGGCGGCATCGGTGACATTGCCCGGCAGACGGGCGGCACGGCCACGAGGTTTCATCGGGAAAAGCGGCTCCGTCGTGGGTAGCGGCCGCGTCACCGGCGCGACGACCGACATCCGATTAATAATACTGCGTAGTATTATTCTACACAGACCGCGCCACTCCGCAACCGCACCGCGAACTGAAAACGATGACGACTGCCGACCGTTCCTCGCTGCCCTTCGCCGGCCTGCGTGTCCTCGACATCAGTCAGGGCATCGCCGGCCCCTACTGCGCCCATGTGCTGTGGCAGCAGGGCGCCGACGTCGTCAAGGTCGAGCCGCCGGCCGGCGACTGGGCGCGTGGCGTGGGCGTGCTGCTCGACGGCACGAGCTCGCTGCTGGTGGCGTTCAACGGCGGCAAGCGCGGCGTGTGCGTCGACGCGAACCGGCCCGAAGGCCGGGCGATCCTTCAGCGGCTGGCCGCCGACGTCGACGTCGTCGTCGAGAACTTCCGGCCCGGCGTGGCCGCGCGGCTGGGGCTGGATGCCGCGAAGCTGCGGGCGCAGCGGCCCGAGCTGATCTTCGTGTCGATCTCGGGCTACGGCAACACCGGTCCCTATGCGGGTCTGCCAGCCACCGATTCGGTGGTCCAGGCCGATGCCGGCCTGATGTTCTGCAACCGCGGCGGCGATGCGACTCCGCGCAAGATCGGCGTCTATCTGGCCGACGTGAACTCGGGGCTGTATGGCGCGCAGGCGGTTGCCGCCGCGCTGTACCGACGCACGCGCACCGGCGAGGGCGCGCACATCGAGCTCAACCTGTTCGACACCTGCGCGGCCACGCTGGTGTGCAACTTCGCCGAACATGCGATGGCGCCGGAGCGCGAACGGCAGCCGGTGATCCCGGTGTCGGCGCCGAACGGCACCTGGAAGACCGGCGACGGATCGATCAACATCGTGACGATCAACGACGAGCAGTTCGGAAAAGTGTGCGCGGCGCTCGAGCGGCCCGAATGGCTGCAGGATCCGCGCTTCGCGAACGGCTCCGATCGGGTCACCAACGTCCATGCGCTGAACCGGCTGGTCGGCGAGGTGCTCGCCACCCGCTCCACCTCGCAGTGGGTGACGCGACTGAAGGAGCACGACGTGCTGTGCGCGCCGGTGCGCACGTTCTCGCAGTGCATCGACCATCCGCAGGCCGCACACCTCGGCACGTTCGAGCCTGTGCAGCAGCCGGAGGCCGGCCTGCTGGCGCTGCCGGGCACGCAGGTG
>DAISWF010000342.1:0-5723 GCA_036826495.1 Burkholderiaceae bacterium | reverse complement strand
CGCCGTCGCGGCTCTACGCCATGCCGGCCGCCGCCGCTCAGGCGGCGAGCTTGAGCTGGTGGGCCAGGGTTTCGCGTGCCGCCCGGTACTCGCGTTCCAGCCGGTCGACCAGCTCGCCGGCGGAGACCACCGAGTCGATGGCGCCGATGCCCTGGCCGCAGCCCCAGATGTCCTTCCATGCCTTGGGCTTCTGGCGATCGGATGCGAAGCTCATCTTCGACGGATCGCTGGTCGGCAGGTTGTCCGGATCGAGGCCGGCCGCGCGCAGCGAAGGCTTCAGATAGTTGCCGTGCACACCGGTGATCAGGTTCGTGTGCACGATGTCGCTCGCCGAGCACTCGGTGATCATCTTCTTGTAGGCCTCGCCGGCATTGGCCTCGCGGGTCGCGATGAATGCCGAGCCGATGTAGGCCATGTCGGCGCCCATCGCCTGCGCGGCCAGCACCGAGCGGCCGGTGGTGATCGAACCCGACAGCAGCAGCGGGCCGTCGAACCACTGACGGATCTCCTGGATCAGCGCCAGCGGCGACTGGAAGCCGGCATGGCCGCCGGCCCCCGCGGCCACCGCGATCAGCCCGTCGGCGCCCTTGTCGATCGCCTTGCGCGCGAACTCGTTGTTGATCACGTCGTGCAGCACGATGCCGCCGTAGCTGTGCACCGCGTCGTTGATCTCGCGCCGGGCGCCCAGCGACGTGATCACCACCGGCACCTTGTAGCGCACGCAGACCTCCATGTCGTGATCGAGCCGGTCGTTCGACTTGTGCACGATCTGGTTCAGCGCGAACGGCGCCGACGGCCGCTCCGGATGCGCCCGGTCATGAGCTGCCAGCTCGCCGGTGATCCGGTCCAGCCACTCCGCCAGCGCCGACGCCGGCCGGGCATTCAGCGCCGGGAAGGAACCGACCACACCGGCCTTGCACTGCGCGATCACCAGGTCGGGATTCGACACGATGAACAGCGGCGATGCCATCACCGGCAGGCGCAGACGTTGGGTGAGGATCGCGGGCAGGGACATGGCGGGTTCTCCGTGGATTGAATGAGGTCGGCCGGGTACCCGGCGCGGCCGGATCACGACGATTATATGCAACTGGTTGCACGAATGTAGCAAGCGTGCCGGTTTTATGCAACTGGTTGCAATAAGGACCGTCGGAGGGGCCACGGCGGGCGCGCCGCCTGCCCGGTGAGCGGGAGTGCGGTGCGAAGACGCCGCCGGCTGCCTCGCCTTGACATCGGCCCCCCCGCCCCCAACTGCCGCTCATGGTCGGCAATGCCAGCGAAGGACGGTGATGAGATTCGCAAATCCCCTGCTAGCGACATGGCTGGATGAGGACGAGCTGCGTCAGTGGGCGCAGCGCGTGCAGCGGCGCATCTTCCGCGATGGCGGGCCGGTGCGCGGGCCGGTGTGGCAGCCGCCGGTCGACATGTTCGAGGATGCCGAGGGCCTGTCGATCATCGTCGCGCTGCCCGGGGTCGTCGAGCGCGATCTGGAGCTGCAGGTGGGCGGCGGCGCGTTGCTGCTGTCGGCCTGGCGCGCGCTGCCGGCGATGTCGGGAGCGGCGGTACGCCGGCTGGAGATTCCCTATGGGCGTTTCGAGCGGCGCATCCCGCTGCCATCGGGCGTCTACGAGATCCGCCACCGCAGCCTGGCGGACGGGTGCCTGCGCCTGGTCCTTCGCAGGATCGGTTGATGTTCAGCGGAGAAGGAAAGCAGATGAACGTTTCCATTCAGCAAGACAAGTGGTTCGGGACGCGGCCGGCCTCCTGGCAGATGCCGGGGATGATCGCGCCGACGGCCGGCAAGCCGCTGGCGCTGGAATCCGCTGACGTGTCGATGGCCGACATGCAGGCCGCCGCCGATGCCGGAGCGACCAGCAATCAGCGGCCGGTCGAGAGTCTGCCGGCCGATGCGCTGATCATCGTGCCGGTGCGCAACATGGTGCTGTTCCCCGGCATCGTCGTGCCGGTGTCGATGGGCCGCGAGCGCTCGATCGCCGCGGTGCAGGAGGCCGCGCGCGGCAAGCGCCAGGTGGGCTTCGTGCTCCAGCGCGACGATGCGATCGAGGAGCCCGGCGCCGACGACCTGTACCGGGTCGGCACCGTCGCCAATCTGCTGCGCTACGTGGCCACGCCCGATGGTGGCCACCATGTCGTCGCGCAGGGCGAGCAGCGTTTCCGAATCGTCCAGTTCCTCGACGGCTATCCGTTCATCGCCGCACGCGTCGAGCGGATCCCCGACAGCGATTCGCAGACGATCGAGATCGAGGCGCGCTTCCTGCGCCTGAAGGAGCGCGCCGCCGAGGTGCTGGCGCTGCTGCCGCAGGCGCCGCCGGAGATCGCCGCCACCGCGCAGGCGATCACGTCGCCGTCGGCGATGGCCGACTTCGTCGCCGGCCTGATCGACGTGCCGTCGGCCGACAAGCAGCAGGTGCTCGAAACGACCGACCTGCGGATGCGTCTCGACCGCGTGCTGGAGATGCTCGGCCATCGGCTCGAGGTGCTGCGCCTGTCGCGCGAGATCGATTCGAAGACCAAGGAACGCATCGAAGGTCATCAGCGCGAGGCACTGCTGCGCGAGCAGATGAAGACGATCCAGTCGCAGCTTGGCGATGACGAGGGGTCGGCCGCCGAGAACGCGGGTCTGGCCGACGCGGTCGCCAAGGCCGGCATGCCCGAGGATGTCGAGAAGCAGGTCCGCAAGGAGCTGAAGCGGCTGGAGCGGATGCCCGAGCAGGCCGGCGAGTACTCGATGCTGCGCACCTGGCTCGACCTGATGGTCGAGCTGCCGTGGCGGGCCGACGCGCCGGTCGACATCGACGTCGCCCATGCCCGTCAGGTGCTCGACGACGACCACTTCGGCCTGGACCGGATCAAGCGGCGCATCCTCGAATACCTGGCGGTGCGCAAGCTCAACCCCGAAGGCCGCAGCCCGATCCTGTGCTTCGTCGGCCCGCCCGGGGTCGGCAAGACCTCGCTCGGCCAGAGCATCGCCCGCGCGATGGGACGCAAGTTCGTCCGCGTGAGCCTGGGCGGCGTACACGACGAGGCCGAGATCCGCGGTCACCGTCGCACCTACATCGGCGCGCTGCCGGGCAACATCATCCAGGGCATCCGCAAGGCGGGTTCGCGCAATGCGGTGATGATGCTCGACGAGATGGACAAGCTCGGCGCGAGCGTGCGCGGCGATCCGTCGGCGGCGATGCTGGAGGTGCTCGATCCGGAGCAGAACGGCACCTTCCGCGATCATTACCTGGGCGTGCCGTTCGACCTGTCGGGCGTGACCTTCATCGCGACCGCCAACGCGCTCGACCAGATCCCGGGGCCGCTGCGCGACCGGATGGAGGTCATCGAGCTGCCCGGCTACACCGAGGAAGAGAAACTGCAGATCGCCCGTCGCTATCTGGTCGACCGGCAGTTGAAGGCCAACGGTCTGAAGCCCGGCCAGTTCGAGATCTCCGACGACACGCTGCGCGCGATCATCGGCGAGTACACCCGCGAGGCGGGGGTGCGCAATCTCGAGCGCGAGATCGGTGCGGTGTGCCGTCACGCGGCGATGAAACTCGCCGAAGGCGCCGCCGAGGTCACGGTGACGCCGGCGGACCTGCCGGCGATCATCCAGCGCCGCAAGTTCGAGAACGAGGTGGCGATGCGCACCGCGGTGCCGGGCGTGGCGACCGGGCTGGCCTGGACGCCGGTGGGCGGCGACATCCTGTTCATCGAGGCGAGCCGGATGCCGGGTTCGGGCAAGCTGATCCTGACCGGTCAGCTCGGCGACGTGATGAAGGAGAGCGCGCAGGCGGCGCTGACCCTGCTGAAATCGCATGCGGCCGACTACGGCGTGGATCCGCAGCTCTTCGACAAGTCGGACATCCACATCCACATCCCGGCCGGCGCGATTCCGAAGGACGGGCCGAGCGCCGGCGTGGCGATGTTCACCGCGCTGACGTCGCTGGTCAGCAACCGGCGCGTGCGTCACGACCTGGCGATGACCGGCGAGATCAGCCTGCGCGGCCTGGTGCTGCCGGTCGGCGGCATCAAGGAGAAGGTGCTGGCCGCGCTGCGTGCCGGCATCCGCTCGGTGATGCTGCCGGCCCGCAACCGC
The DNA here is from genome assembly GCA_036826495.1 of Burkholderiaceae bacterium. Lineage (GTDB taxonomy): Bacteria > Pseudomonadota > Gammaproteobacteria > Burkholderiales > Burkholderiaceae_E > DAISWF01. Next base: position 1,624 of record DAISWF010000342.1, on the reverse strand, counting down.
GCCGACGTCGAGGAGATTCCGGCCCCCGCCCGCGAGCAGATCACGTTCACGTTCCTCGACACCGTCGAGGATGCGATGCGGGTGGCGCTGGTCGCGGACTGAGCGGCCGCCGTCGCGCGGACCTTCCACAGGTTCTCAGGGCTCCGCGCGATGGGCAGCGTCATGGGAATGGGCGATGGCGTGGGCGCATGCCCGCGCCTCGTCGCCCCCTGCACATCCGGCCGCTCTCCATCGGGCCATCGACCGCCCGGGCAGTTGCGGGCGTGCGTTCTATCCTCCACACTCTGTCGGCGGCACATGAAGAACAGGTGCCGCATACAAACAGGGAAGGAGACAACGAACCATGCTCAGCATTCGCATGTTTTCGCTGGCGACTGCGCTGGCGCTGGCCGTGACCGGCGCATCGGCCCAGCAGAAGGAAGAGGAACCCGGCTGGGCCAAGGGGCGCCCGAAGACCGATGCCGCGATGAAGATGGCGCCGGTGCCGGCGTTCCCGGTGCCGACGGCGGCCGACAAGCTGCCGACCGCCAGGTTCAAGCTGCCGCCCGGCTTCAAGGTGGAGACCTGGGCCTCCGGCGTGCTCGATGCCCGCGCGCTGCGTCAGGGAGCCAAGGGCAACGTGTTCGTCAGCACGCTGTTCGTCGGCAACAAGGTGTACGCGATTCCCGAGCAGGGCAAGCGCGAGCCGAAGGTGATCATCGACAAGACGCCGATGGCCACCGGCATCGAGTTCCACAAGGGCAGCCTCTATCTGGCCACCAGTACCCACATCATGCGGTACGACAACATCGAGGACAAGCTGAACGATCCCGGCAAGCCGGTGGTGCTGTACGACAAGATGCCCGGCGGCAACGACCATAGCTGGAAGTTCATCCGGATCCACAACGACAAGCTGTACTTCCCGATCGGCGCGCCGTGCAACATCTGCGACCCGGGCGAGTACGCGAAGATCTACCGGATGAACCTGGACGGCAGCAACATCGAGACGGTGGCCTCGGGCGTGCGCAACACCGTCGGCTTCGACTTCCATCCGAAGACCGGCGAGCTCTGGTTCACCGACAACGGCCGCGACTGGTTCAGCGAGGAGCTGCCGAACGACGAGCTGAACCGGGTCAGCGGCAAGAACCCGCACTTCGGCTACCCGTACTGCCACCAGGGCAACGTCCCCGATCCCGAGTTCGGCTGGGGCAAGTCGTGCAACGACTTCGTGAAGCCGGCGGCGCTGCTCGGGCCGCATGCCGGGTCGCTGGGCATGACGTTCTATCGCGGCAAGATGTTCCCGGCCAAGTACCAGGGCGCGATCTTCATCGCGCGGCACGGCCCGTGGAACCGCACGACCAAGTATGCCGACGTGTCGGTCGCGTTTCCCGACGGCAAGGGCGGCGCGCGGGTCGAGCCGTTCATGACCGGCTTCGTCGAGAACAACGGCTATCTCGGCCGCCCGGTCGACTTCCTGGTGCTGAAGGACGGTTCGATGCTGGTCAGCGATGACCACGCCGGCGCGATCTACCGGATCAGCTACGGCGGCAAATGACCGGCTGAACGGGGCATGTCGACACTACGTTCGTGCCCGCGCCAGGGACAGGAAAGCCCGGTGGCCAGGCGCCGCGGCGGACGTCTGTGC
>DAISWF010000341.1:1180-5743 GCA_036826495.1 Burkholderiaceae bacterium | reverse complement strand
CGATCAGCAGCGCGGCCAGCAGCGCGCCGCGGATCGAGCCGATGCCGCCGATCACGACGACGACGAAGCAGATGATCAGCACCTGGCCGCCCATGCCCGGATACACCGACGACACCGGTGCCGCGATCATGCCGGCCAGCGCGGCCAGCGCGACGCCGGCGGCGAACACCACCCGATAGAGAAAGCGGATGTCGATGCCGAGCGACTGCACCATCTCGCGGTTGCTGGCGCCGGCCCGCACCATCATGCCGATGCGGGTGCGCGAGATCACCAGGTACAGCAGCAGCGCCACCACCAGGCACACCGCCGAGATGAACAGCCGGTAGACCGGGTAGGTCATCACGTCGCCCAGCGGAAAGCTGCCCTCCAGCCACGCCGGCGGCTTGACGCCGTGCACGTCGTCACCGAGCAGGATGCTGCGCAGCTCCTCGAACACCAGGATCAGCCCGTAGGTCATCAGCACCTGCTGCAGGTGGTCGCGGGTGTAGAGGTAGCTGAAGAAGATCCATTCCAGCACGTAACCGAGCAGCACCGCCAGCACGATGCCCAGCGCCACCGTCGTCAGGAAGCCGCCGCCGAAGCGCTCGGCCAGCGGCGCCAGACCGAACGCCATGTAGGCGCCGATCATGTAGAAGCTGCCGTGCGCGAGATTGATCACGCCCATGATCCCGAAGATCAGCGTCAGGCCGCTGGCCACGAGGAACAGCAGCAGCCCGTACTGAATCGAGTTCAGGCACTGGATCAGGAACGTCGAGAGATCCATCGAGTGGAATCGGAAGGCCGGACGGCCGCGGGTGCTGCCGGTGCGCAGGCGGGCCGGCAGCGCCGCCGTGGCCCGCCGGCTTGCGCGCTCAGCGGCCGCGCGCGGCGCCGGCGATGGTCATCACAGCTTGCAGCCGCGGGCCGGGTCGGCCAGAGCCTTGATCGCGACGCCGACCACCTTGTTCTCGTTGCCTTCGACCTTGCGCAGGTAGATGTCCTGCACCGGGTTGTGCGACTTGGACAGCGTGAACGTGCCGCGCGGGCTGTTGATCTTCGCCTTCTCCATCGCGGCGATCATGTCGTCGCGCTTCTTGAAGTCGCCCTTGACCGCGGCCAGGCCCGATTCCAGAAGCTGCGCGGCGTCGTAGCCCTGCACCGCATAGACGTCGGGCTGCAGCTTGTAGGTCTTGGCGTAGTTCAGCCGGAACGCCTTGTCGCGTTCGTTGCTCAGCCCGTCACCGTAGTGCAGCGTGGTCAGCATGCCCTGGGCGGCGGCGCCCTGCGCCTCCAGCGTTCCGTCGGTGAGGAAGCCGGGGCCGTAGAGCGGGATCGACCGGTTCAGGCCCGCGGCCGCGTAATCCTTGACGAACTTGACCGCGCCGCCGCCGGCGAAGAACGAGTACACCGCATCCGGCTTCAGCGACGCGACCTCGGTCAGCAGCGCCTGGAACTCGACGCCAGGGAACGGCAGAGTCAGCTCCTTGAGCACCTGGCCGCCGCCCTTCTCGAAACCTTCCTTGAAGCCGCGGACCGATTCGTCGCCGGCCGCGTACTTCCAGGTGACGGTGACCGCCTTCTTCGCGCCCTTCTCGGCCGCCACCTTGCCCATCGCGTAAGCCGGCTGCCAGTTCGAGAACGACGAGCGGAAGATGTTCGGCGCGCACATCGGGCCGGTCACCGCGTCGGCGCCGGCGTTCGGCACGATCAGCAGCGTGTTGTTGTCCTTCGCGGCCTTGGCCATCGCCATCGCGACGCCCGAGTGCACGGTGCCCACCAGCACGTCGACCTGATCGCGCTTGATCAGCTTGTTGACGTTGTCGGCACCCTTCGACGGCTCGGATTCGTCGTCGACCTTGTAGAACTCCAGGTCGCGGCCGCCCAGCTTGCCGCCTTTTTCCTCGACGTACAGCCGGAAGCCGTTCTCGATCGCCGTCCCCAGCGCGGCGTAGGTGCCGGTGTAGGGCAGCATGAAGCCCACCTTGAGCTTCTGCTGAGCCTGCGCGGGCGCAGCGATTCCTCCCAGCGCGACGGCTGTCGCGACCGCCAGCAGTGTGTTCCTCATCACGTTTCCTTCTGTTGGTTCGAGTTGGCGGATGCCATATTAACCGCTGGTGCGGACAGTCCGGCATCGACCGGCACGAACTCGCGCTCGGGCTTGGGCGGCAGCGAGCTGGCGAACGCGTAACCCAGGGTCAGCCAGCGCCGCAGTGCGGCCTCGCTGCTGAAACCGCCGGCCTCCACCAGCAGCCAGCCCTTCATCGGCCGGCCGGTGACGTCGAACCGGCTGGTGTGCCGTTCACGCAGGCATTCGAGCTGACGTTCCGGCCCGCAGCGCACCACCAGCGCGCTTTTCCAGATGCCGAACGCCATGTTCCCGCCGATCACGTATCCGATCCCGCCGAACATCTTCCGTTTGGCGAGCCCCTGCCAGGTGTCGACCAGGACATCGATGCGTTGTTCCAGCGCAGCGTCGTATGCCATGAGTCTCACTCCTGGTTTTTTCGCGAACATACGCCGAAGGCGCACGCTTGTCGTCGGAGGGAAACCCTATGGGGGCGGCCGCTTGGGATTCCTTTCGACGCCTCTGTGTTCGGCAGGCGGACAGGGCCGCCACGCACGCAGATAGAGGCCGGCGTTGACCAGCAGCACCGCCAGCCCGATCAGTGTCTGCATCGCCGGCGTGAGCCCGGGCGGATAGATCAGCGGGATCAGGTAGTGGTCGATGAATCCGCCGCTGTAGCCGGCGTCGCCCGCTCGCTGGCGCAGCGCCAACTCCAGAGGCGTCAGCGGACAGATGCGGCCGCTGAACTCCACCCAGCAGGCCCAGGCGACGGCGGGCAGATGCAGCCAGGCCCACCGCCGGTCGCGCAGCACCAGCAGGCCGCCGGCGAACGCGAAGACGATGAAGGCCAGGTGGACGAGCACCACGGCGTCGGCGGCGAGGCGGTAGGTCATCGGTGGCGGGGCCGGTCCTCCGGCGGCGGCTGATGACCGCGGAGCGGCGCGCCCGAGCGCCGCTGTGCGTCCATTGCAGGCACCGAGCGCACCCCGGGCCCGGCATCGGTGGCATGCGGTCCGTCTCGCGATCTCCGATGCGATCGGCTTAGGCCGGATTCGACGCGTCCGGCCGATATCCCGTCGCGCCGCCGCCGCCTAGTCTGGATGCAGGTCCGGCGTCGGTGCGCCGGCCGTTTCAGGAGGCAGCAGATGACGCTCGCTGTCCGGCCGTCGTCCGGCCCTGGTTCATCGAGTGGCCGGCGGCCCGGTGTTCGCCGTTGGGCTTGGCGGTCGGTGCTCATGCTGCTGCTCGCCGGCGGCCCTCTGGCGGCGGCCGCCCAGACCTGCGGGGCGGCCGGCGGCGACAATCGCCCTGCCGACAAGAGCGACTGCGAAGCGGCCGGCCCTGCGAACCACCCGTCGGCGGAACCGGCCAGCGCCACCGCCAACTCGATCGATCTGGTGACCGGCAACAAGTACTTGCACGAGACCGACCATGCCTGGCCCGACGGCCTGGTGCTGACCCGGCACTACAACAGCCGCAATCCCTATGTCCGCAGCCTGGGGTCGGCCTGGACGCACGGTTTCGAGACGACGCTGGTCAGGGTGCATCGCGGGCGGATGCGCTCGCGGTCCAGCGCGGTGGTGGAGCTGCAGGTGATCCAGGCCGACGGGCGCCGGCTGGTGTTCCGGGCGGTGCGCGAACCCGGCGGCGATCGCCGCGTGCTGCGATTCCGGGCGGTGGATCCCGCCTATGGCAGCGTGACCGAACGGCCCGACGCGGCGCCTGACCGCCGCTACCTCTGGCGCTGGCGCAGCGGCAGGCAGCTCTCGTTCGACGAGGAGGGGCGGCTCACCGCCGTCGAAAGCCCGTATGGTCTGAGCCTGTCGCTCGCCTACCAGCCGGTTTCCGGGCTGCTCGAACGCGTGTCGGCGCGCAGCGGCCTGGCGCTGCGCTTCGAGTACTTCGGGGAGTCCGACCGTGTCCGGGGCGTGCCGGGCGCCTGGCCGGGCCGGCTGGCCGCGGTGCTCCAGCCCGACGGTACGCGCGTCCGTTACCGGTACGACGAGACCGGGCTGCTGGCCGAGGTGCTGCATCCGTCGGGCGAGAACAGCCGCTTCATCTATGACGACCCCGTGACTCCGCACGCGGTGACCCGCTGGACCGATGGCGAAGGCCGGCCGCGCGGCGACTATCGCTATGACCAGCAGGGCCGGGCGGTCTATTCGGCGCGAGCGGGCGGCGTCGAGGCGGTCTGGGTGGCTTACCGGCTTCCCGCGCGGGCCGGCGACCCCGGCGAGACCCGCGTCGTCGATTCGGCCGGCCGCGCCAGCCTCTTCGTCTGGAGCTATCTGATGCGCACCCACCAGGCGATGATCGTGTCGGCCAGCGGGGATGGCTGCACCGCCTGCCCGCCGGTCGGCGTAGAGCGCCGCTACGATCGTGACGGGCGGTTGATGGAGGAAAGTTTCGGGAACGGCGTGTTGCACATCGTCCGATTGCACGACGCTGCCGGGCGACTCGCCGAGTTGCGCGCGGTGCAGGGGGCCAGCGCCAGGTCGCGGATCGGAGTGCGGCCGGAG
>DAISWF010000341.1:0-1170 GCA_036826495.1 Burkholderiaceae bacterium | reverse complement strand
GCATTCGTTCGCTATCGCCATGCGAGCGATGATCCCGACGCGCCGCTGGCGGCGATCGAGGTTCCGTCCGTGGCGCCCGGCCGGGTGCGCCGCGTGCGATTCGAGCATGACGAGGCCGGCCGGGTCACGGGGCGCATCGAGTCGGGCTTCGCCCCCGATCTGCGATCGCTCGGCCGTGACCTGATGCCCACGCGATGGCTGCCGATCGAGCGGCGCACCACCTATCGCTGGATCGGACACGGCAGCGCGCAAGGGCGGCTCGAAGCCGTCGACGGGCCGCTGGCCGGCGGCGGCGACAGCATTCGTCACGAATACGATCAGCGCGGCTGGCTGATCGCCACCCTCCGTCCAGAGGGCATCGCCGAAAGGTTCGTGCGTGACCGTTACGGCCGGGTGAGCGAGTGGATCGATCCGGTGGGGGTCGTGCAGCGTCACGAATACGACGCGACCGGCTCGCTGTCGGCGGTCGAGCGCGGCGGCCTGCGCGCCTCGATCGACTACGGCCGCGGGGTCATGCATCCCAGCCTGCACAGCCCTGTGCTGGGCGTGTTGCACTTCGCATTCGACGATGCCGGCCGCCTCGCGTCGGTCACCGATGCGCTGGGCGGCCGGCTCGAGGTCGAGCACGACGACAGCGACAACCGGCTGCTGCGCTCGCGGATCGGCAGACAGGTGGCCGGTGGGCCGACGACGATCGTCGATGCCGGTCCGGGCGAACGGCCGGTTCCGCCGAACCCTGCCGCCTGGGGCAGCGGCAGTTCCGGCGTCCGGCATACCGGCGATGGCCGCACGCTGTTCACGATCGCCGGCCGGCCGCGGACGATCTGGCTGCGCGACGATTTCGGTCGCCTGGTCGCACAGGGCAGCGCCGAGCATGGCGTGCTGTTGCATCGTCACGACGAAGCAGGGCGCCGCATCGCGTCGGCCGATGCCGAGGGCGTCGTCGTCGTGCGCCGCTTCGATCCGGCCGGCCGCCTGATCGCCCAGGGAACGCCGGCCGACCCGCTGAAGGTCCAGTACCGGTACCAGGGGGCGCTGCTGAAATGGGTGTCGGATCCGATGCAGACGATCGCATACGTGCACGACCGGCTCGGCAGGGTGGTGGCGGAAGGGCGGGTGATCGGCGAACGGTCCGGCCCGTCCGCCGCGCGCAGGGTCTTCGTGACGACC
>DAISWF010000340.1:0-5780 GCA_036826495.1 Burkholderiaceae bacterium | reverse complement strand
AGTTCATCTGGCGGCTGAGCGAGGACCGCGAGGACGGCTATCTCGCCGCCAGCGACAGCCGGCGCGACGGCTGCGCGGTGGGGTTCTGAAGAAGGCTCGAACCCGTCGACGTGCCCGCGCACGAGGGTTCTGAGCGGCCGCGCCGCACGCCCGAGTACAATCGGCGCTCCCCACGAACCGGACGGCACCGCATGAGCACGAAGACCTACGATCCCGTGGCATCCCACAAGGTGGCCTTCCTCGGCATGGGGGTCATGGGCTATCCGATGGCCGGCCATCTGAAACGCGCCGGCCACGACGTGACGGTCTACAACCGCAGCACCGCGAAGGCCGATCAGTGGGTCGGCGAATACGGCGGCCGCAAGGCGGCCACGCCGCGCGAGGCGGCCGCCGGCGCGCAGATCGTGTTCGCCTGCGTGGGCAACGACGATGACCTGCGCAGCATCGTGCTGGGCGACGACGGCGCGTTCGCCGGCATGGCCAGGGGCGCTACCTTCGTCGACCACACGACCGCTTCGGCCGACGTCGCCCGCGAGCTGTCGGCGCTGGCCGCCGCCCGCGGCCTCGGCTTCGTCGATGCGCCGGTGTCGGGCGGCCAGGCCGGCGCCGTGAACGGCGTGCTGACGGTGATGTGTGGGGGCGATGCCGCGGTGTTCGAAACGGTCAGGCCGGTGGGCATGGCGTTTGCCCGCGCCTTCACGCTGCTGGGGCCGGCCGGCGCCGGGCAGCTTGCCAAGATGGTCAACCAGATCTGCATCGCCGGGCTGGTGCAGGGCCTGTCCGAAGGCATCGCGTTCGGGCTCGCGGCGGGCCTGGACATGAAGAAGGTGCTGGAGGTCATCGGCAAGGGCGCGGCGCAGTCGTGGCAGATGGACAACCGCGGCACGACGATGATCGACGGCAAGTTCGATTTCGGCTTCGCCGTCGACTGGATGCGCAAGGATCTCGGCCTGTGCCTGGACGAAGCCGGCCGCAACGGCGCAGCGCTGCCGGTCACCGCGCTGGTGGACCAGTTCTACGGTGATGTCCAGCAGGCCGGCGGCCGGCGCTGGGACACCTCCAGCCTGATCACCCGGCTGCGGCGCAAGCAGTCCTGAGCAGCCTACCCCGAGCAGCTTCCCGGCAATCCATGAACGTTTCCTGACGACGGAGTCGATCCGCATGACCTACCAGACCACCGCTTCCGGCCTGCAGTACGAAGACACGACAACCGGCAGCGGCAGCGAGGCGCGTGCCGGTGCCGACGTCACCGTGCATTACACCGGCTGGCTCTACAACGACGGCGAGATCGGCCGCAAGTTCGATTCGAGCAAGGATCGCGGCGATCCGTTCTCGTTTCCGCTGGGCGCCGGCCACGTGATCCGCGGCTGGGACGAGGGCGTGGCCGGCATGAAGGTCGGCGGCACCCGCCGGCTGCTGATCCCGCCCGCGCTCGGCTATGGCGCGCGCGGCGCCGGCGGCGTCATTCCGCCGAACGCCACGCTGCTGTTCGAAGTCGAGCTGCTGGACTGCTGATGGCTGCCCGGCGGGCTTCGTCGCGGCGCGCCGCATCGCGGTGGGCGGCCGCGCCGCTGATGAACCCGTGGGCTGTCTTCAGTCCATGGGCGGTCTGGCAGCCGTGGCTGAAGCTGCAGCAGATGCTGTGGCAGACCGCCTGGGCGGCGCCGCAGGTGGTGATGATGCGGCTGGCCGACCTGGGCGCCGCCCCCTGGCTGTGGAACACCCGCCAGCGCAGCGAGGCGGCGCGCATGGTCAGCGAGAAAGGCGCGGCATTCAACGCCGGGCTGCTTGCAGCCGGCCGGCTGCTGACCAGCGCCTCACCCCGCGATCATCTGCTGACGGTGAAGCTGGCCACTGCCGGGCTCGCCCCGGCCCGGCGCCGCGTCGGCGCCAATCTGTCGCGGCTGCGCGGGCGGCACGCGCGGCGGATCGCGCCGCACAGCGCCGCGCGGCGACGCTGAAGGCCGTCACGGGCGACGATGCCCGGCGGCCCGGGATCGCCGGGCCGGGCCCGTCAAGGCCGGGGTTGTTAGAATCGTCGTTTTCATTTCGTGACGCTTCATGAGTGAACGCGCTCCTGCCGGCAAATCCGCCGCCTCCGCCCCGCCGCCGGTCAACTTCATCCGCAATCAGATCGAGGCCGATCTGCGGGCGGGCAAGCATGCGCAGCGGCGCTGGGCCGGCCACCCCGACATCGCGGCGGCCCATCGCACCGGCGGCATCGATCCGGCCAGGATCCGCACCCGCTTTCCGCCCGAGCCCAACGGCTACCTGCACATCGGCCACGCCAAGTCGGTCTGCCTGAATTTCGGGCTCGCGCGCGATTTCGCCGGCCGCTGTCACATGCGGTTCGACGACACCAATCCGGAGAAGGAGGAGCAGGAATACGTCGACGCGATCCTCGATGCGATCCGCTGGCTGGGCTTCGACTGGCGTGACGGCACCGAGGACAATCTGTACTACGCCAGCGACTACTTCGACCGCTTCTACGCGTTCGCCGAGTACCTGGTCGAGGCCGGCCATGCGTACGTCGATTCGCAGTCGGCCGACGAGATGCGCACCCGCCGCGGCACGTTGACGCAGCCGGGGGAGAACTCGCCGTTCCGCGACCGCAGCGTCGCCGACAACCTCGCGCTGCTGCGCGAGATGCGCGACGGCAAGCATCCCGAGGGCAGTCACGTGCTGCGCGCGAAGATCGACATGGGGTCGCCGAACATCAACCTGCGCGACCCGGCGCTGTACCGGATCCGCTTCGCCGAGCATCACCGCACCGGCGACAAGTGGTGCATCTATCCGATGTACGACTATGCGCATCCGCTGTCCGATGCGCTGGAGAACATCACCCACTCGGTGTGCACGCTGGAGTTCGAGGACCATCGCCCGTTCTACGACTGGCTGCTCGAGCGGATGGCCGAGGGCGGCTACTTCGATCAGCCGCTGCCGCAGCAGATCGAGTTCGCGCGGCTGAACCTGACTTACGTGATCACCAGCAAGCGCAAGCTGCGCGAGCTGGTGACCGATGGCGCGGTGGCGGGCTGGGACGACCCGCGGATGCCGACCATCGTCGGGCTGCGGCGGCGCGGCTACACGCCCGAGGCGATCCAGCTCTTCTGCGAGCGGATCGGCGTGTCGAAGTCCGATTCATGGATCGACATGAGCGTGCTCGAGCAGGCGCTGCGCGACGACCTCGATCCGCGGGCGGCGCGGGTCGCCGCGGTGCTCGATCCGCTGGAGCTGCTGATCGGCAACTATCCGGAGAGCCTGACCGAGCCCTGCCATGCGCCGGTGCATCCGCAGCAGCCCGAACGCGGCCGCCGCGAGTTCATGTTCTCGCGCAGGCTGTGGATCGAGCGGGACGACTTCCTGGAGCTCGCGCCCAAGGGCTACTTCCGGCTCTATCCGGGCAACCGGGTGCGGCTGCGCTACGGCTACGTCGTCGAATGCACCGGTTTCGAGAAGGATGCCGACGGCCGCATCGTCCGGGTGCTGGCCAACTACCTGCCCGATTCGCGCTCGGGCACGCCCGGCGCCGACGCCTACAAGGTCAAGGGCAACATCCACTGGCTGTCGCAGACCGACGCGGTGCCGATCGATGTGCGGCTGTACGACCGGCTGTTCAGCGAGCCGCAGCCCGAGGCCGGCGGCCGCGATCCGCGCACGGTGCTCAATCCCGGTTCGCTGCGGGTGATCCAGGGCTTCGGCGAGCCTGGCATCGTCGGCGTGATGCCCGACGAACGGGTGCAGTTCGAGCGGCACGGCTATTTCGTCGCCGACCGCGTCGACTCGACGCCGGGGCGGCCGGTGTTCAACCGCTCGGTGACCTTGCGCGATTCGTGGAGCGCGCGCTGAGAAGCTGAGCACCCGCCGACGGCGCTGCCGATCGGCCGATGGCCGGCCCGGGCGCCGATGCCGTGAGCCGGCCGGCGGCCGCGGCCATCAACCATCAATCGCCGGCCAGCACCGCGTCGGCGACGAACGGGTTGTGGCGGCGCTCGGCGCCGAACGTCGACATCGGCCCGTGGCCGGGCACGAACTGCACGTCGTCGCGGAGCGGCCACAGCCGCGTCGTGATCGACCGGATCAACGTCGCATGGTCGCCGCGCGGAAAGTCGGTGCGGCCGATCGAGCCGTTGAACAGCACGTCGCCGACGAACGCCAGCCGCGCGCCGGCATGATGAAAGATCACGTGGCCGGGAGTGTGGCCCGGACAGTGCCGTACCTGCATCGTCTGCTCGCCGAACTGCACGGTGTCGCCGTCGACCAGCCAGCGGTCGGGCTCGAAGTTCTCGAGCCGCGCGAAACCGAAACGGCGGCCCTGCTCGGGCAACTGCTCGATCCAGAACCGGTCGTCGACATGCGGCCCTTCGAGCGGCACGCGGTGACGGCGGGCCAGCTCGATGGCCTGGCCGCAGTGATCGATGTGGCCGTGAGTCAGGAACACCTTCTCCAGGGTCGCGCCGCTCTCGGTCAGCGCCTGCTCGATGCGGTCCAGGTCGCCGCCGGGGTCGATCGCGCAGGCGCGCCCGCTGCGTTCGCAGACGAGCAGCGAGCAGTTCTGCTGAAACGGCGTCACCGGCACGATGTACAGCTTGAGGGGGGGATCCTCGTTCGGTTCAGGCGCGCTCATCAGCCTCCGGCCTTGCTCAGCAGTTGGTCGAACACCCGACCGTTGTATTCGGTGACGCGGATGCGCACCGGCAGCATCGCGTGATCGTAACCCAGCCAGATCTCGATCGTCGGCTCCTCGCCGCCCTGCTTCAGCCGCACCAGATGCAGCGCCCGCAGCGGGCCGCTCTCGGTGTCGAGCTGCTGCGCGCCTTCGCTGCGATAGCGCGCGATCTGCACCGAGCTGTTGGTGAGCTCCGGCAGCTCGATCTGCCGGCCGGCAACGAAGCTCGTCGGCGAACCGCGTGCGAGCAGCCCGAGCTGCAGCAAGCTGGACAGGCGGTCCTGCGCGCCTTCGACCAGCGGCCGGCGGCTGCTGTCGCCGAACACCACCTCGCAGTGCGCGCGATCGACCTCGACGGTGCGCGGCGCGCGCTTGCCGCGCTGCTCGACATAGCGCTCGGGCTGCACGCCGCCGGCGCCGATGCGGCCGGTGCTCGATTGCGTGATCAGGCCCGAGTAGAACAGCGCGGTCAGGCCGCGCGCCGATCCTTCGCTGCGCATCGCATAGCGGTCGCCGTCGAACTGCAGTTGGTATTCGACCCGCGCGATCGTGCGCATCTCGGTGTACTCGCCGAAGAACACGTCGTAGGTCCAGCGGCCGCCGGCGGTCGGCGCGGAGCCCAGCTGAGCCTCCGCCGCGGCAACGCCCTCAACCGCGCAGGGGCCGTCCGGGGCCGGGTCACCCGCGGCACCATCGGTGGTGCCGCTGCCCTCGCCGGCGCTGGCGCCTGCGGTGGCCGGCGGTAACGCGTCGCGCGACCCGCCGGCAACCCCACCGCTCGAAGCGTCGTCGGCCGCGGCCGATGCGGCATCGGCCGGCGGCTCCGTGCCCGACTGCCCGAGCACCGGGAATGGATCGGTGACCGGCGGTTCGGTGCCCGACGCCGGATCCACGGGCCTTGGTTCGCTGCTCGCCAGCGGCTGCCCGCTCGTCGTCGGTGCGGGCGCAGCCGGCGATGACCGCGGCGGCACCGTCGGCGCCGATGCGGCGGGCGCCGGACGCCGCGGCGGCCTGGCCCGCGGCGCCGCGACCCGCGACGAAGGCGATGCGTCGCGCGATGACGAACGGGCAGGCGGCGGTGACGGAGGCGGTGCTGGCGGCGGTGGTGCGG
>DAISWF010000339.1:0-5797 GCA_036826495.1 Burkholderiaceae bacterium | reverse complement strand
AACCCGCGAGCCCGGCAGGCCGGCACGGCGGCGATTCCTGCCGGTGCGGCGATCCCCACCGGCGCGACGACTCCCGCCGCCGCGACGGCTCCTGCCGGCGCGACGGCCTGCCGGCGCAGCGATTCGCGGCCGTCAGCCCGCCGCGTCCGCCAGCCCCGGCTCCTCGCCCGCTTCGAGTCGGAACCCCTCGTCGACCCAGCCGGTCACGCCGCCGATCATCAGCTTGACCGGCCGGCCCAGCCGCGCCAGCCGGATCGCGCCGCGGTGCGCGCCATTGCAGTGCGGCCCGGCGCAGTAGACGACGAACACCGCATCGTCGGCGAACCGCTTCATCGTCGATTCGATGATCTTGCCGTGCGGCAGATTCAGCGCGCCGGGCACGTGACCCCGGCGATAGAGCTCGGGGCTGCGCACGTCCAGCAGCACGAAATCGGCCGGACCGCGGGACATCGCATCGTGCACGTCCCAGCAGTCGGTCTCGAAACGCAGCGCCGCCTCGAAATGGGCCAGCGCCTCGGCGGCGGGCGCCGGCGGAACTGTGGTCACGGCACTCGGCGACTGGCGGGGTCGGGTCGACATCCGGTTCTCCTCATCGAAAGGCAGCCATTGTCCCGCAAGCCCGATCGCCTGTTACGATGCCGACCGCGGCGGCCACATGTCGAAGGACGAGGCCACCGCGCCGCATTTGCAGGAACCGCAGGCAGTGCCGGGCACGGTGGCTGCTTTCGACGTGGGTCCCCGCCAGCGGAGCCATCGAGAACCCGATGGCTCCCGGTGCGGGCCACCCGCCAGATGATGCCGCTATGAACGCCCATTCGACACCGAACCTGGACGAGCAGGACATCCATCTGTTCCGTGAGGGCACGCACACCCGGCTGTATCAGCGGCTGGGCTGCCGGCCCGACGGCACGGGCGCGCACTTCGCGGTGTGGGCGCCGAATGCCCGCGCGGTATCGGTGGTCGGCGATTTCAACGACTGGCGCGAGGATGCGGATCCGGCCCGCCCGCGCTGGGACAGCTCGGGCATCTGGGAATGCACGGTGGCGGCCGCCCGACCCGGTCAGCGCTACAAGTTCGCGATCGTGACCCGCGACGGCGAGCGGCTGCTGAAGGCCGATCCGTTCGCCCGCGCCGCCGAGGTCGCGCCGGCCACCGCGTCGCTGGTCTGCGGCCCGTCGGACTACCGCTGGAGCGATGACGGGTGGCTCGCGCAGCGCGGCCGCCGCAATGCGCTCGATGCGCCGATGTCGGTCTACGAGGTGCACCTCGGTTCGTGGCGCCGCGCCGCCGACGGCGGCTTCCTCGGCTATCGCGCGATCGCCGCGCCGCTGGCCGACCACGTGCGCGAAGCCGGCTTCACGCACGTGGAGCTGATGCCGCTGACCGAGCATCCGTTCTATGGTTCCTGGGGCTACCAGACCACCGGCTATTTCGCGCCGACCTCGCGCTACGGCAGTCCCGACGACCTGAAGCTGCTGATCGACACGCTGCATCAGGCCGGCATCGGCGTGATCCTCGACTGGGTGCCGTCGCACTTCCCGACCGACGCCCACGGCCTGGCCCGCTTCGACGGCTCCTTCCTGTTCGAGCACGAGGATCCGCGCCAGGGTTTCCATCCCGAATGGAACTCGTCGATCTTCAACTACGGCCGCAACGAGGTGCGCTCGTTCCTGCTGTCCAGCGCCCACTACTGGCTCGACGAATTCCATGTCGACGGGCTGCGCGTCGACGCGGTGGCCTCGATGCTGTACCTGGACTATGCGCGCAAGCACGGCGAATGGATCCCCAACCGCTACGGCGGCCGCGAGAACCTGGAGGCGGTGTCGTTCCTGAAGCAGCTCACCGAGTCGGTGTATCGCGACCACCCCGACGTGCAGGTGATCGCCGAGGAGTCCACCGCCTGGCCGATGGTGTCGCGGCCCACCTACCTGGGCGGCCTGGGCTTCGGCCTGAAGTGGAACATGGGCTGGATGCACGACACCCTGCGCTACTTCCATGAAGATCCGATCCATCGCCGCTGGCACCACGGCGAGCTGACCTTCTCGATGGTCTATGCGTTCAACGAGAACTTCATGCTGCCGCTGTCGCACGACGAGGTGGTGTACGGCAAGGGCTCGCTGATCGGCAAGATGCCGGGCGACGACTGGCAGCAGCGTGCGAACCTGCGGCTGCTGTACGGGCACATGTGGGCCCATCCGGGCAAGAAGCTGCTGTTCATGGGCGGCGAGATCGGCCAGCGCGCCGAATGGGCGCACGAAGGCACGCTCGAATGGTGGCGGCTCGACGACGAAGGTCATCGCGGCCTGCTGCGCTGGGTGCACGATCTGAACCAGCTCTACCGCGAGACGCCGGCGCTGCACGAGATCGATTTCGAGCCGGCCGGCTTCGAATGGATCGACTGCAACGACGCGGAGGCCAGCGTGCTGTGCTTCCTGCGCCGCGCGCGCGACGGCTCGCAGGTGCTGGTGGTCGAGAACTTCACGCCGATGCCGCGCGACAACTACCTGGTCGGCGTGCCGCGCGGCGGCCGCTGGCGCGAACGGCTGAACAGCGACGCCACCTGGTATGGCGGCAGCGGCGTCGGCAACCACGGCGGGGTCGATGCGGTGCCGGTTGCGGCGCATGGCCGCTATCAGTCGCTGAACCTGCGGCTGCCGCCGCTGGGCGTGCTGGTGCTGCAACCCGAGGAAAGTAATTGACCCCCCCGAAACGCCTTCGGCGCCTCCCCCCGGGGGGCGCCGCCAGCGGCCCGGCAAAGCCGGTTCCGCGGCGGCAGCTTGTGGCAGCCGGTTCATGCCAAGCCGGTGCTGTCTGTGCAACGTGGAGGAACTGCAATGATCGCTGCCGGCGCTGGACGTGACATCGTCGAACCGATCGCGCTCGCCGACGGCCGGATGCGGGTCGTCATCGAATCGGTGACGCCGGCGATCGACGGCGGCCGGTTCCCGGTCAAACGGACGGTCGGCGACCGGGTCGAGGTGCAGGCCGACTGTTTCGCCGACGGCCACGACGTCGTGGCGGCAGCGCTGCTGTGGCGCCGCGCCGGCGACAGCGCCTGGCACACGAGCGCGATGAGCGCGCTGGGCAACGATCGCTGGAGCGCCGCGTTCGTCGTCGACCAGATGGGCCGCTGGCAGTACACCGTCTGCGCCTGGGTCGATCCGTATCTGTCGTGGCGGCACGACTTCGCGCGCCGCGTCGATCGCGACGACCTGCGCACGAGCGCGCTGGGCGGCGCGCAGCTCGCCCGCGCGGCGGCCGGCCGCAGCAGCCGTCCGGCCGACAGCTCGGCGCTCGAGCAGTGGGCCGCCGAGCTCGAACGCATCGCCCGCGACGAGCGGGCGAGCGCCGACGCGATCAAGCAGGCCGGCCTTTCGGAGGCCGCCCATGCGGTCGCGCAGCGCCATCCCGACCTGACCCATGCGTACACCTTCCCGCAGGTGTTCGGCGTCACGGTGGAGCGCGAACGGGCGCGGTTCTCGAGCTGGTACGAGTTCTTCCCGCGGTCGGCCTCCGACGACGAGAACCGCCACGGCACTTTCGCCGACTGCGAAGCCTGGCTGCCCTACATCCGGCAGATGGGCTTCGACGTCGTCTACTTTCCGCCGATTCATCCGATCGGCCGCAGCCGCCGCAAGGGCCGCAACAACACGCTGGAGGCGCAGCCGGGCGATGTCGGCAGCCCCTGGGCGATCGGCGCCGCCGAGGGCGGGCACGATGCGATCCTGCCCGAGCTGGGCACGATCGAGGACTTCCGGCGGCTGGTGGCGCGCGCCGCCGAGCACGGCATCGAGATCGCGCTGGACATCGCGTTCCAGTGCGCGCCGGACCATCCGTGGGTCAAGGAGCATCCGCAGTGGTTCCGCCATCGCCCCGACGGCTCGATCCAGTATGCCGAGAACCCGCCGAAGAAGTACCAGGACATCTATCCGTTCGACTTCGAGACGGCGGACTGGCGCGGGCTGTGGGCGGCGCTGGCCGGCGTCATCGAGTACTGGGCCGGCCAGGGGGTGCGCATCTTCCGGGTCGACAACCCGCACACCAAGGCGTTCCCGTTCTGGGAATGGGCGATCGACCGGGTGCGCAGCCGCCATCCCGACGTGCTGTTCCTGTCGGAGGCGTTCACCCGGCCGCGGGTGATGCACCGGCTGGCCAAGCTCGGCTTCTCGCAGTCGTACACCTACTTCACCTGGCGCAACAGCAAGACCGAGCTGCAGGAGTACTTCACCGAACTGTCGCTCGGGCCGGGCCGCGAATACTTCCGGCCCAACGTGTGGCCCAACACGCCCGACATCCTGCCGGCCGCGCTGCAGTACGGCGGCCGGCCGATGTTCGCCGCGCGGGTGGCGCTGGCCGCGACGCTGTCGGCCAGCTACGGCATCTACGGGCCGGCGTTCGAGCTGCTGGAGCACGAGGCGGTGCGCGAAGGCAGCGAGGAGTATCTGGATTCCGAGAAGTACCAGCGCCGCCTGTGGGACCGCGGCCGCGCCGATTCGCTGGCCGGCTTCATCGCGGTGCTGAACCAGGCCCGCCATGACAACCCGGCGCTGCAGAGCAACGAGGGGCTGCGCTTCCTGCCGGTCGACAACGACCAGCTCATCGCTTACGCTCGTTTCGATGCAACGCGCGACAATGTGGTGGTCTGCGTGGTGAACCTCGATCCGCACCATGTGCAAAGCGGCTGGCTGGAGCTGGACACGAAGCTGTTCGCGCTGCCGCCCGGCCAGGCGTACCAGATGCACGACCTGATCAGCGGCGCGCGCTTCATGTGGCACGGCGAACGCAACTACGTGAGCCTGGATCCGCAGCGCAGCCCGCTGCACCTGATGCAGGTGCGGGCCCGGCTGCAGCGCGAGCACGATTTCGACTATTTCCTCTGACCGACATCCTCTGACAAACATGCGGGATCCCAAGACCGACACCGCGATCACAGTGGAACCGGCGCCCGCCGACACCACGATCGAGCTGGCAACGGCCCCTCCCGAAACCGCGCAGTTCGGCGATCCGTACTGGTACAAGGACGCGGTCATCTACGAGCTGCACGTGAAGGCCTATGCCGACGCCAACGGCGACGGCATCGGCGACTTCCGCGGCCTGACCGAACGGCTCGATCACGTGCAGGCGCTGGGCGTCAACACGATCTGGCTGCTGCCGTTCTATCCGTCGCCGCTGCGCGACGACGGATACGACGTGGCCGACTACCACGACGTGCATCCGTCGTACGGCACGCTCGACGATTTCCGCAGCTTCGTCGCCGAGGCGCACCGCCGCGGCCTGCGGGTCATCACCGAGCTGGTCGTCAACCACACCTCCGACCAGCACCCGTGGTTCCAGGCGGCGCGGCGCGCGCCGCGCGGCTCGCCCGAACGCGAGTTCTACGTCTGGAGCGACGATCCGAAGCTGTACAGCGGCACCCGGATCATCTTCACCGACACCGAGAAATCGAACTGGACCTGGGACGAGGTCGCCCAGCAGTACTTCTGGCACCGCTTCTTCAGCCACCAGCCGGATCTGAACTTCGACAATCCGGCGGTGCTCGAGGCGGTGCTGAAGACGATGGAGTTCTGGCTCGACATGGGCGTCGACGGCTTCCGGCTCGACGCGGTGCCGTACCTGATCGAACGCGACGGCACCAGCAACGAGAACCTGCGCGAGACCCACGACGTCATCAAGGCGATCCGCCGGCGCGTCGACGAGAAGTACCCGGGCCGGCTGCTGCTGGCCGAGGCCAACATGTGGCCGGAGGACGTCCGCGAGTACTTCGGCGACGAGGACGAATGCCACATGGCTTACCACT
>DAISWF010000338.1:0-5813 GCA_036826495.1 Burkholderiaceae bacterium | reverse complement strand
CCTCGATGGTGCCGAAAGCGGCGGTGAAGTAAGCGATTGTGACCGAAGGCCGTGGCTGGCGGGCTTCAGCCGCCGCGGTTGCGCATCCAGTCCGCGGTCTGGAAAAAGCTGCCGTTCAGGCGCTGGCGCAGGGCCTCGTCGACGCCCGTCTCGCGCATCGCCTGGTCCATGCAGGCCAGCCCCCCCTCGCTGCGCAACCGCTCGCGGCCGGCTTCGCTGACCTCCACATGCCGTACCTCGAAGCGCGAACCCTTCAGGTTCTTCGCCAGGCGTACGCCCATCTTTCCGCCCGCTCCGAGCAGCGCGATCGTCGGCACCGGTATGTCTCCGTCAGTGGATCGTTCAGCAGTGGTGCGATGGTATGATGACTAGGCCAAAGGTCGCGACTGGGGTAAACCCGGTGCGGTGGCCGATGGCCAAGGGACGGGCTTGCGGCGCGGCGAACGGGCGAGGCGGTGCCGGCCGGTACAATCGCCGGGGGTCACCGTTCGCCGACGGTGTGTTCATCGAATCGAGGCGCGGGGCGTGCACCCGCGCGACACGACACCCATGACCCGAGTCCGAGCCGACGACTACGAAGACAAGAAGCAGCTCATCCTCGACCGCGCGGCCGCCTTGTTCGCCAGCAAGAGCTTCGAGACCGCGACGATGATCGGCGTGGCGTCCGCCTGCGGCGCCACCAAGTCGATGCTGTACCACTACTTCTCCAGCAAGGAGGACGTGCTGCACGCGATCGTCAGCGAGTACATCGTCGTGCTGGCCCGCGAGCTGGGCGCGGCGGTGGCGCTGGCGCTGCCGGCGCGCGAGCGGCTGGGCCGCTTCGTCGAGGCGTTCGTCTCGCGCGCCACGATGTCGCGCGATCAGCAGCTCATCCTGATGAACGACCTGAAGTTCCTGCCGATGGCGCGTCAGCGGCAGATCCGCAAGCAGGAGGTGGCGATCGTCGCGATGCTCGACGGCCTGCTGCGCGACATCAATCCGCAGGCGGTCGCCGACCCCAAGGTGCGTTCGTCATACTCGATGCTGATGTTCGGCATGTTCATCTGGACCACCGCCTGGTACGACCGCTCGGGAAGCCTGTCGCCGCGCGAGCTGGCGGCGCGCATCACCCATCTGCTGCTGCACGGCTTCGACGGCACGCAGTTCAGCGGCTGACCGCGCCGGCGTTCTGCAGCACCAGCCCCGCGCGCGGCCACGGCAGCGACACCAGCCGACCGGTCGACGACAAGGTCACGTAGGCGGTCTTCATGTCCGGCCCGCCGAAGCAGATGTTGGTGGTCACCGGGTCGGGCATCGGATACTGCTCGATGCGGGTGCCGTCCGGCGAGATCACCGTGATGCCGCCGTGCGGGATGTCGGCGACGCAGACGTTGCCTGCCGCATCGACCGCCAGCGAATCGAGCAGGCTGTAGTAGCCGGCCGCCCACAGCAGCTTGCCGCGTTCCCACGGCACGGTGCCGCCGCCGCGGCCGATCTCGCCGGGGCCGGTGACCTGGTAGGCCCACAGCCGGCCGGTGATCGTCTCGGCGACGTAGAGCGTGCCGCCGTCGGGCGACAGGCCGATGCCGTTGGGGCCTTCCAGCGGAAAGATCACGCGGCGGATCGAGCGGCCATCGGGTGTCGCGTAATACACCGCGCCGCGGTCGCGCTGCGGCTGGCCGCGGAAGGTCTTGCCCAGATCGGTGAACCAGAAGCCGCCGTGGCGATCGAACACCAGATCGTTCGGCGCGCGCGGCGTCACGTCGGCCGGGTGCTCGTAGAGCCGCTCGACCTTGCCGCTCGCCAGATCGACCGCGTCGATCCAGCCGTTGGGCGCATCGTCGGGCGTGTAGCCCGGCGAAAGCCTGCCGTCACGCTCATGGAACGTCAGGCCGCCGTTGTTGGTCACGTAGATGCGGCCATCGGGGCCGGGCGCGGCGCCGTTGGGGCCGCCGCCAAGCTGCGCGACGATGCGGGTGGTGCCGTCGGGCGCCACCCGGGTCAGCGTGCCGCGGGCGATCTCGACCAGCACGATGCTGCCGTCGGGCATGGCCACCGGGCCCTCCGGAAAACGCAGGCCGCCGGCGATGTCGGTAACAGTGATCATTCGTCTCCCTGGGGGACCATGGGTGCGCGCAGCGGCCGAAGCCGCCGGCGTGCCGCGGGCGGGCACGACTCGTGACTTTACGGCAAAGAGCCCGGCCGCTGCTCCGGGGCGGCGCGCAGAGGCGGCCGTTTCGGCCGGATGCGGCGCGCCGCAGCAGGGCCGCCCTCCGCGGTACCGGCGTGCGCCCGGCGGCGATAATGCAGGCAGGGGCCGCATGACCGGACGATCCGCAGCCCGCCGGATCATGTACATCCTCTCTTGCTCTCACGGAGATCGACGATGACGATTCAGGCGCTCGGCTACCTCGGCCTGCAGGCCACCGACCTCGATACCTGGGCTTCGTTCGGCGCGCGGCTGCTCGGCCTGCAGGTGGCCGAGCACACCCCGCGCGCGCTGCGTTTCCGGATGGACGAACGGGCGCAGCGGCTCGCCGTCGTGCCCGGCGATCACGGCGGGCTGGCCTATGCCGGCTGGGAGGTGGCCGACGGCGCGGCGCTGCGCGCGCTGGCCGCCCGGCTCGATGCGCACGGCGTCGCGGCGACGTGGATGGACGAAGGCCTGCGCGCCGAACGCGCGGTCGGCCAGGGCATCGTGTTCGCCGATCCGGTCGGCAACCGGCTCGAGGCGTTCTGCGATCAACAGCCGGCCGGCAGGCCGTTCTCGCCCGGCCGCAACATCTCGGGCTTCGTGACCGGCACGATCGGCATGGGCCACCTGGTGCTGACCGTCGAGCGGATCGACGCGGTGCGGCCGTTCTACGAGTCGGTGCTCGGCTTCCGGCTGAGCGACTTCATCCGCAAGCCGTTCCACGCGTACTTCTTCCACGTGAACCCGCGCCATCACAGCCTGGCGCTGATCGAGACCGGCCGCAACGGCGTGCACCACATGATGCTGGAGCTCAACCAGCTCGACGACGTGGGGCAGGGCTACGACCTGGCGCTGACCGAGGAGACCACGGTGTCGACGACCCTCGGGCGCCACACCAACGACTACATGACGTCGTTCTATGCGAAGACGCCGTCGGGCCTGTTGGTCGAGTACGGCTGGGGCGGCCGCTGGATCGATCCGGCCGCCTGGCAGCCGATCGAGATGACGTCGGGCCCGAGCCTGTGGGGCCACGAGCGCACCTGGCTGCCGCACGAAGGCCGCGTGCAGGCGCTGAACATGCGGCTGGAGCTGGCCGAGCGCGGGGAGCGCGCACCGGTGCAGGTTGCACCAGGGAACTACCAGGTGTCGCCGGTGCCGCGGGCCGATCAGGTGCCCGATGCACCGGCGCACGCCGTGCGCAACGGCAGATAGGCCGCGGCGCCGGGTCCGGTGCCGCCGCTCGGTACGGAATGGTTCTTGCGTAGCCGGGGCTTCTCGGGTCCGACGGTGGAGCGGCCCCGGCACCGGAGAGGACCATGCAACGCAGGAAATTCGTGTCGACGCTCGCCGCCTCCGGCGCGGCGGTCGGCGCGGCGCCCGCCGCCGTCGCGCAGTCGCAGGTACGTTGGCGCCTGGCCTCGAGTTACCCCAAGGCGCTTGACACCGTCTACGGCGGCGCGGAGATGCTGTCCGATCGCGTGTCGCGGCTGACCGACGGCAGGTTCCGGATCACCGCGCATGCGGCCGGCGAACTGTCGCCGCCGCTGCAGGTGCTGGATGCCGTGCAGGCCGGTTCGGTGGAATGCTGCCACACCAATTCGTACTACTTCGTCGGCAAGAACATGGCGTTCGGTTTCGAGACCGCGCTGCCGTTCGGCCTGAACACCCGTCAGCAGAATGCGTGGATCTATCACGGCGGCGGCATGGAATTGCTGCGGGAGTTCTATCGCGACTTCAACGTGATGAACTTCCCCGGCGGCAATACCGGGGCACAGATGGGCGGCTGGTTCCGTGAACCGATCAAGGGGCTGGCCGACGTCAAGGGGCTCAAGATCCGCATTCCAGGCATAGGCGGCCAGGTCTGGGCGCGGATGGGTGCGGTACCGCAGAACATTCCCGGCGGCGACATCTATCCGTCGCTGGAACGCGGCGTCATCGACGCCGCTGAATGGATCGGCCCCTACGACGACGAGAAGCTCGGCTTCTACAAGATCGCGAAGCACTACTTCACGCCCGGCTGGTGGGAGCCGAGCTCGCAGTTCTCGTTCTTCGTCAATGCCGCGGAGTTCGCGAAGCTGCCCAAGCCGTTCCAGGAGGCGTTCGAGGTGGCGGCGGCCGAGGTCAATCTGAACATGATGGCCGAATACGACGCGAAGAATCCGCTGGCGCTGCGCCGGCTGGTCGGTGCCGGCGTGACGCTGCATCGTTATCCGGTGGACCTGATGCGCGCCGCCCAGAAGACGGCATTCGAGTTCTATGACGAGGAGGCGGCGAAGAACCCCGCGTTCCGCAAGATCTACACCGCGTGGCGCAAGGCGCGCGACGATGCTCAGACCTGGTTCAGCGTGGCCGAGCAGAGCTACGACGCGTTCGCGTCGGCCAACCGGGGGTGAGCGCGGCGTCGGGCGTGACCCTGTACGGGGGAACCGGCGGTGCAGCCCCCGGCAGCGGGGTAGCTGCCCGATGAAAAAAATGCCCCGGCGCAACGCGCACGGGGCATCCGCCGGCCGAAGGCCGCCGGCTTACTTCTTGTCGTCCTTCTTCGCGGCCGGGGCGGCGGCGGGCGCCGCAGCCGGCTTCTCTTCCTCCGCGGCCACCGGCTGGGTGGCGGTCACCAGCACCGGGTTGGCGCCGCTGACCGGCGACACGCCGTTGGGGAACACCACGTCGCTGACGTGCACCGTCTTGCCGACCTCGAGGTTGGCCAGGTCGATCTCGATGAAGCTCGGCAGGTCGCCCGGCAGGCACGAGACTTCGATCTCGGTCTGCACATGGCTGATGATCGCCGACGACAGCTTGACGGCCGGCGAGATCTCCTGATTCGTGAAGTGCAGCGGCACCTTGATCTGGATCTTCTGGTCGGCGGCGACCCGCTGGAAGTCGATGTGCAGCACCTGCTGCTTGTACGGGTGCCACTGGATGTCGCGCAGCAGCACCTTCTGCACCTTGCCGCCGATCTCCATGTCGAGGATCGACGAGTGGAAGGCCTCGACGCGCAGAGAGTGGAACAGCGGGTTGTGATCGATCTCGATCGGCGTGGCCTCGTTGGTGCCGCCGTAGACGATCCCCGGCACCTTGCCGGCCCGGCGCAGGCGGCGGCTCGCACTCGACCCTTGCGCTTTTCTTTCATTGGCAACGACTTTCATCGTGTGCTCCTTTCGATGACTGCCTCGCGGCAATCCGACCCTCGTGTCCGCGACCAGAACGCCGAGGGGGTTGAAAAGCCGACGGCCAGGCCAAGCCCGGGCCGGCGGCGCCAAAAACTAGTCGACGAACAGCGACGACACCGAGTCGGCGCGGTTGATCCGCAGGATCGTCTCGGCCAGCAACTGGGCGACCGACAGCACGCGGATCTTGTTCGTCTTCGATTCCGTGCCCGGCGGCAGCGGAATGGTGTCGGTGACCACCAGCTCGTCGAGCTGCGACTGCGCGACCCGCTCGATCGCGCCGCCCGACAGCACCGGATGGGTGCAGTAGGCGGTCACGCGGCGGGCGCCGTGCTCCTTCAGCGCCGCCGCCGCCTTCACCAGCGTGTTGGCGGTGTCGACCATGTCGTCCATGATCACGCAGCTTCGGCCCTCGACCTCGCCGATGATGTTCATCACCTCGGCGACGTTGGCCTTCGGACGCCGCTTGTCGA
>DAISWF010000337.1:0-5835 GCA_036826495.1 Burkholderiaceae bacterium | reverse complement strand
CGACGAAGCTGCGCAGCGGCGCGATGCTCTTCTCGATCGACGGGCCGGTGATCAGGTCGGCGGCGGCGCGCCCGTCGAGCCGCGCGCGCAATTCGTCCCAGAACCGGTCATCGGACCATTGCCCGACATCGTCGTCGAGCGGGCACTGCACGTAATAACGGCTGCGCGTGGTCGAGCGCATGCTGCACAGCGCGAAGCCGCGTTCGTGGTTCGAATAGATCAGTTCGTGAGACACCGGCGGCCGGTCGACCAGCACGCCCAGCCAGCCGAACGGGTACACGCGCTCGTATTCGCGGATCGCGGCCGCCGGCAGGCTGGCGCGGCTGACGCCGTGAAAGCCGTCGCAGCCGGCGATGTAGTCGCACTCGATCTGATGCTCGATGCCGTCCTTCAGATAACGGACCACGGGCTGCGTGCCGTCGAAGCCGTGCAGGCCGACCGACTCGGCTTCGTACACCGTCGGCGCACCGCTCGCGCTGCGCGCCGCCATCAGGTCGCGGGTCACCTCGGTCTGCCCGTAGACCGTCACGTTCTTGCCGCCGGTCAGGCCGTTCAGGTCGATGCGGTGACGGCGGCCTTCGAAGCACAGCTCGATGCCGCCATGCACCAGCCCCTCCGCATGCAGCCGCCGACCCACGCCGGCTTCGTCGAGCAGATCGACGGTGCCCTGTTCGAGCACGCCGGCGCGGATGCGCGACAGCACATAGTCGGCGCTCTTGCGTTCGAGGATCACGTTGTCGACGCCGGCGCGCTGCAGCAGCACGCCCAGCAGCAGGCCGGCCGGCCCGGCGCCGACGATGACGACCTGGGTCTTGTGCGGATCCTTTCCGGTCACTTGCCGCTCCTGCCGGCCGCAGGGTCGCCGTCGTCGGCCTCCTCGACCGTGTCGGCCGCGGCCGACGGCGGCCTGAAGATCCGCTGCAGGAGCTTCATCAGCAGCTCGCGTTCCTGGTCGTCGAGCGCCGCCGTGGCCTGAAGCTCCAGCTCCGCGACGATCGCCTCGGCCTGGCCGGTGACGGCCCGGCCGTTATCGGTCAGATGCAGGATCTGCGAGCGGCGATCGTGAGGGTTCGGCACCCGGGTGATCAGCTTGCGGGCCTGCAGCTTGTCGAGCAGCACCGCGAGGTTCGGCGGTGACACGTTCAGCGCGCGCGACAGCCGCTTCTGCGTGACCCGTTCGTTGGCCGCGATCAGCACCAGCACCGAGAAGTCGACCGGCCGCAGCCGCAGCGGCTCCAGCCGCGCGAGGAACAGCGACAGGATCGGTATGTAGGCCCGGCGGCAGTTGTAGCCGACCAGCCCCAGCAGACGGGACTGGTCGAGCGGCGCATCGCCGGCGCGCGCCGCGGGCGCGGTCTCGTGAAGGTCGCCGGCGCTCATCCGGATTACCTGCCTGGCGCCGGGCGGCCCGCGTCACTTCGAATATTTCTGGATCAACTCCTTGGCGCCGTCCAGCAACTGCTTGCCGTTGAAACCCTTGCCGGTGATCTCCTTGACCCAGGCGTCGTCGACCTCGTTGGCGGCCTTGCGGAACGCCTCGTAGTCGGCGGCGGTCAGCGTCAGGATCGGCGTCTTGCGCGCCTCGGCGGTGGCCCGCCCCTTCGGATCGTTGCCCTGCTGCCCCTTGCCCAGCCAGCCGGAAGTCTCCAGCCCCGAGTTGTTGTCGATGACCTTCTTCAGGTCGGCCGGCAGCGAGTCGTACTTGGCCTTGTTCATCGCCATCACGAACGTCGTGGTGTAGAGCGCCGGCAGCTTGGGGTCGAACTCGGAGTGGTATTTCGACAGCTCCTCGACCTTGACCGACGGCACCACCTCCCACGGGATCACCGCCGCATCGATGACGCCCTTGCTCATCGCATCGGGAATCTGCGGCAGCGGCATGCCCACCGGCGTGGCGCCCAGCGCGCCGAGCAGCTTGGTGATCTGGCGCGTCGGCCCGCGCACCTTCATGCCGCGCAGGTCGGTGATCGACTTGATCTGCTTTTCGCGCGAGTGGAAGAGCCCCGGGCCGTGCACGTTCACCGCGATCAGGTGCACGTCCTTGAACTCGTCCTTGGCCAGCGTCTGCACGTATTCCCAGTACGCCTTGGAGGTCGCTTCGGCGTTGGTCATCATGAACGGCAGCTCGAACACCTCGACCCGCGGAAAGCGGCCCGGCGTGTTGCCCGGCAGCGTCCACACCACGTCGACGACGCCGTCCTTCGCCTGATCGAAGAGCTGCGCCGGCGTGCCGCCGAGCTGCATCGCAGGGAAGCGCTCGAACTTGATGCGGCCGCCCGACTCCTTCTCGACCTTGTCCATCCAGCCGCCATGCATGTCGCGCCAGACGTTGGACTGCGGCGCCATGAAGGTGTGGAACTTCAGAGTGACGGTCTGCTGGGCCCACGCACCGCAGCTCGCGGCGGCCAGCGCGGCGGCGATCACCAGTTGCTTGATTCTCATCGTCGAGGTCTCCTGAATGGGATGGCGGGAATGCCGCTGGAGCACAGGCATTCCCGGCGAAAACGTGCCGCGAGTCTAACCCGACACGCGCGCCCGCGGCACGCCGGGCGGGATCCCGGCGGCCGAGGTTAGGGAAACCCCGGTGCGGTTCGTGTCCGCCGAATGGACGCGCGGATTTTCCCGACGGCGGCTCCGCTTAGAGGCGTTGCGTACAATGGGGCTCTCCGACCACGCGGGCACGTAGCGTGAACCTGCGCCAACTCGAGTACTTCGTGCAGGTGGCCGAGCTCGGCAGCTTCAGCAAGGCCGCCGGCGTGCTGGACATCGCGCAACCGGCACTCAGCCGCCAGGTGCGGGCGCTGGAGACCGAGCTGCGCGAAACCCTGCTGCTGCGCAACGGCCGCGGCGTCACGTTGACCGAGGCCGGCCAGCGGCTGCTCGAGCATGGCCTCGACATCCTGCAGCGGGTCAGCGCCGCTCGCGACGACCTGGCAGCCAGCCGCGGCGAACCGGCCGGCCGGATCGTCGTGGGGCTGCCGCCCAGCGTCGGCCGGCAGCTCACGTTGCCGCTGATCGACCACTTCCGCACCCGGCTGCCCAACGCGCGGCTGGCGATCGTCGAGGGGCTGTCGGCGCACATCGCCGAATGGATAGTCACCGGCCGCGTCGACCTGGCGCTGCTGCACAATCCCGAGGCCGATCCGGCGCTGGAGATCACGCCGCTGCTCGAGGAGCCGATGTGCCTGGTGCAGCCGGCGCCGGCCGGCGGCGCACGCCGGCGCGCACCGCCCCCGCTTCCGCTGGCCGAGCTGGCGGGGTACCGGCTGATCATGCCCGAACGCAGCCAGTCGATCCGCCGGCTGATCGAGACCCGGGCGGTCCAGGCCGGCATCCGGCTCGACATCGCCTGGGAGGTCTCGGGCATCCCGTCGATCATCGACCTGGTGTGCGCCGGCTACGGCAACGCGGTGCTGACGCGCAGCGCCGTCGTCGCATCCGGACGGATGGACAAGCTGGCGGTGCGGCCGCTGACCGATCCGGCGGTCACCAGCGTGTTGTGCCTGGCGGCGTCGGCGCTGAAGCGGCCCAGCGCGCTGGTGCGTCATACGTCGGAACAGCTCGCGCAGCATGCGCTCGGCATGACGCGGCGGGCCCGCTGAATTGCTAGGCGCTGCGGAACGTAAGCCGGATGCCGTTGACCGGCGGGCCGGCCAGCTCGATCGAATCTCCGTCCAGCGGGCGCACGGTGAAGCCGCGCTGCTCCAGCACCCGGCCGGCGGCCGCCGGATCGGCCACCCGCAGATGCAAGGCGTCGATCGCGGGCCCCGGCCGTGAAGGCGGCGAGCCTGCGGCCTCCGACCGCCGCATGAAATCGATCGTGAAGCCGCCGATCCGGACCTTCGCCTGCTCAGCCGCCTGCGCGGCATCGACGCCGGCGACTCGTGCATAGGCGGCCGCGGCGGCCGGCGTGTCGTCGACGAGCATCGTGACGCCGGCGATGCCGGTGACGCCCAGCGGATGCTGCCGATACGGCGGCAGCCAGACCAGCTCGGGCGTGAAGTGCTGGCACAGGAAGGTGCGGCACCCCGGTGTCGCCGACACCGGCAACTGCGTCACGCGGAACCTGGCATCGCCGGTGCGGCCGCCGCTGTCGACCGGCCGCGAGAAATCGACCGGTGCATCGGCCTCGATGCCCGAGGCGCGCAGACTCTCCCAGCAGGCCTGCGAATCGTCGGTAGCGAACGCCACCGCCGCGGCGCCGTCACCCTGCGCGAGGAAGGTCGAGAAGTATTCGGTGACCGGATGCGGCCGGATCACCGACAGCAGCTCCAGATAGTCGGTGCCGAACATCATGCAGTGGTTCTGCGTACCGATCGAGTGGAATCCGCGTGGCGTCAGGTTGAATCCCAGCCGGCTCCAGGCAGCCTGGGCGGCATCGATGTCATCGATCAGGATCACGACGTGATCCACGCCGAGCAGATGGGGGCGCATCGGTTCTCCTGCTGCAGGCCGCACGCCGGCCCGCTCACTCACGCAAGGTTTCGGGGGTCGGGCCTTTCTTCAGCGCCGGCAGCGCCAGGGTCAGCAGCACGAATAGTCCCGTCGCCAGCTTCAGATCGGCAGGCTTCAGGCCGAGCGCCAGACCCAGCGACACGAGTTGATAGTAGACCACCGACCCCAGCACCGGCGCCGCGATCTGCCGGACGACGGTATCCCGGCCGATCAGCGTCTCGCCGATGATCACCGCGGCCAGCCCGGTGATCAGCACCCCGAACCCCATCTGCACGTCGGCGAACCCCTGCGTCTGCACGACGACGGCGCCGGCCAGCGCCGACAGACCATTGGCGAGCGCCAGCCCCATGATGATGAACCGCCATGGATCGATCCGCAGCGCCGGCACCAGCGCCGGATTCGCGCCGACCGCCCGCAGGCTCAGACCGATCTCGGTGCGCAGGAACCAGCCCAGCACCGCCAGCACGATCAGCATCAGCGCCGCGAACACCGCGACCTGGCCGCCGACATGGCTGACCAGCGCCGGCGACAGGATCGACAGCAGCGTTTCGTTCGACAGCAGCGCGACGTTGGCCTTGCCCAGCACCCGCAGGTTGACGCTGAACAGGATGGTCATCACGAGGATGCCGGCCAGCAAGGTGTTGATGCGGAAGCGCAGATGGATGTACGCGGTGGCGGCGCCCGCCAGCATGCCGCCGGCGATGGCGGCCAGGGTGGCCGGCACCGGATGGACGCCGGCGATCAGCAGCACCGCGCACAGGCAGCCGCCGAGCGGAAAGCTGCCCTCGGAGGTCAGATCGGGAAACGACAGCAGCCGGAACGGGATCATCACGCCCAGCGCGATGAACGCATACACCAGGCCCTGCACCAGGGTGACCGGCCCGAGGTTCCAGAAGGCCAGGGCGAGGTCGGCCATTTGCGCTCAGGAGGCCAGCAGGATCTTGTCGTCGGCCAGACGGAAGCGGTGCACCAGCGTGTCCACCGTGAGGCCCCGCTTCTCGTCGCCGGCGACGTCGAGCCGGATGCGGCCGGCATCCATCATCACGAGCCGGTCGCCGAAGGCGATCGCATGCTGCATGTTGTGAGTGATCATCAGCGTGGTCAGCCGCCCGGCCTGCACCGCGCGCAAGGTGGCCTGCATCACCAGTTCCGCGGTCCGGGGATCGAGTGCTGCCGTGTGTTCGTCCAGCAGCAGCACCCGCGGCGGATCGAGCACCGCCATCGCCAGTGCCAGCACCTGCCGCTGCCCGCCGGACAGGCTGCCCACGCGGGTCGCCAGCCGCGATTCCAGTCCCAGGCCGAAGCCGGCCAACGTCGCACGGAAGCGCTCGCGGCGGGCGGCGTTCAGCGCGGCGGACAGGCCACGGCCGCGGCTGCGCA
>DAISWF010000336.1:0-5843 GCA_036826495.1 Burkholderiaceae bacterium | reverse complement strand
CCTGCAATGTGGCGAGCGCATCGGGATTGGCTGGTTTGTTGAAACCGACATGGCTATCGCTGATCTGCAGGAAGGTGAAACCTTTTTGACCGGCCGCCGCCGCTTCGCCGACGTGCTCGACGTCGACTTCGACGCGGCGACGATCGCCTGCGCCGAATGCGGCCATGTGCACTGCGCGCCGGGCGACGACCTGCTCGCCCATCTGCGCGAGGTGCATGCGCCGCTGTCGGCGGCCGGCCCGGTCCGCGGCGAGGACTACGACGTCGGCCGCTTCCGGCTGCGCCAGCTCTGCTGCAGCGCGTGCGGCACGCTGGTCGACGTGCAGGTCGCGCTGGACGGCGCGCCGCGCCCGTACTTCCGGATCGACAACTGGTAGGAGATCGCGATGCTGGTCCGCTTTGCTCCCGATGCCGACTCGCCGCTGCGTCCCGGTCTGCGACGCGATGACCGCATCGTCGACCTCTCCGCACGCCATCCGGCGGTGGCCTCCCCCCTCCCGGCGCCCCGGGGGGGCGGGGACGGCGGGGCGAGCGGCGCGCGCGGCGTGCCCCCTCGCCGGGTGGCCGCCGTGGGGCTCGGCCCGCCGATCGACGATGGCGCGTCGGTCTACCTGGTCGGCGCCAACTACCGCAAGCACGCCGAGGAGGCGGGTCTGGGCGTGCCATCGACGCCGGTGATCTTCATGAAGCCGACGACCGCGCTGGTCGGCCCCGGCGCCCCGATCCGGCTGCCGGCGATCTCGACCGAGATGGACTACGAGGGCGAGCTCGCGGTCGTGATCGGCCGGACCGCGCGCCGCGTGTCGGTGCAGGACGCGCGCCGCCACGTCGTCGGCCTGACGGTCGTCAACGACGTCACCGCGCGCGATCTGCAGTGGGTCGACCTCGGCAAGCACCGGATCGTCGACTGGCTGTCGTCGAAGGCGCTCGACGACTCGACGCCGGTCGGTCCGGGCATCCGCAGCACCTCGGCGATCGCCGACCCGCACCGGCTGCGGCTGACGACCGACCTGAACGGCAAGCGGATGCAGGACGGCGAGACCTCGCTGATGGTTTATTCGATCTGGGAGCTGATCGCATTCCTGTCCGCGCGCGTCACGCTGCGTCCCGGCGACCTGTTGTCGACCGGCACGCCGGTCGGGGTGGGCGGGTTCCAGAAGATCTTCCTCGCCGCCGGCGACCGCCTGCGGATCGAGGTCGCGGGCGTGGGCGTGCTCGAGAATCCGGTCGTCGCCGGCGATTGATGCGGAGGGTTGAGGCGACCGCGATGCGCGGCCGACGAGAGGGCTCCATTGTTGCGGTTTCGGCAACGTTCAGTCGAAGAATTTGAGCTTGACGGAAGGTATCGCGATTGCCCACCATCGATCGGATCCACGACCACCCGACCGGTTTCGTCGCTTGCACCGATGGCGATGCCGGCGTGCGCACTTTTCTGTTCTCTTTGCTTTGAATGACCGGAACCGGCATGGCCAAACGCATCATCGATACGCCGCTGCTGATGACGCCGATCGCGCATTTCTCGCATGCGGTGCGGCTGGGCACGACGCTGCACGCCGGAGCGATCGCCGGCACCGACGCGGCCCGGCGGCTCGCCGGCGACGCGCCGGGCCTGGTCGATGCGGTCGCCCAGACGCAGCGGATGTACGACAACCTCGAGACGACGCTGGCACTGCTCGACGCGACGGTCGATGATCTGGTCCGGCTCAAGGTCTACGTGACCGATCCGCGTGACATCGCGCGTTGCGACGCGGTGTTCCGCGAACGCTATCCGCGGCTCGGCGTGACGCCGACGATCGTCGGTTCGCACGGCTTTCCGCTGCCGCAGGCGGCGATCGAGCTGGACGCGGTCGCGCAGCCGGGCGCCGCCTCGCGGACGACGATGGCGGTCGCATCGGGCTGCGGCGGCGTGCGGGCCGGCGACAGTCTGCATCTGAACGTCTGCCCCGATGCTGCGGCCGGCACCGATGCCGCCGATCAGTGCGCGAGCCTGCTGGCGCGGCTCGAAGCGCTGCTCGCGCACGCGGCGATGACGCCGCGCGACATCGTCAACCTGCATCTGACCGTCGCCGACATCCGCGATGCGGCGATCTTCGACTCGGCGCTCGGCCGCGCGTACCCGGCACCGTACCCGTCGGCCACGGTCGTCGCCGCGCCGCTGCCGGATCCGGCACTGCGCTTCCAGCTCGAAGCGGTCGCGATCGCGGGCGGCGGCCGCCCGTTGTCGATCGACGACGGCGCGACGGCGCTCGCGCACGCGTCCGACGCGATGCTCGCCGGCGACGTGCTGTACGTCAGCGCGCAGTCCGGCGCGCGCGGCGCGCACACGCCTGCAGACGGCGCCGAGGGCGCCGAAAGTGCCCAGACGCAGACCCACCGGGCCTGGGCCCGGGTCACGGCGCTGCTCGCCGCGGCCGGGCTCGGCATCGAGCACGTGCTGCGGACCAACAACGTGCTGACCGACTGGCGGCACTACGCGGGCTTCAACGCCGGCTATGGCGCGTCGACGCGACGCCCGTATCCGAACCGCGCGACCGTGCTCGGCGGCCTGAGCGACCCGCGCGCGTGCGTCCACGTAGAGGCGATCGCGCATCGCGATGCGCTTGCGTCCACCGTCGTCGAGGCCAACGGACATGAACGAGCCTGAGCCGGCGCTGCCGCGCCCCCCGGTGTCGCGGTTGCTGTTCGCGAACGCCCTCGAGATCCTGGCCGCCGCGATGCTGGTGGCGATCTGCCTGGCGGTGTTCACCCAGGTGTTCACCCGCTACTTCCTGCACATCGGCCTCGGCTGGACCGAGGAGGCCGCACGCTACCTGCAGATCTGGATGGTGTTCGTCGGCGCGACGATCGCCGTCAAACGCTGGTCGCACTTCCAGTTGAATCTGTTCGAGAACCGGCTGTCGCCGGCGGCACTGCGGGGCATGCGCGTGATCGCGATCGTCGTCGTGATGGCGATGTCGGCGGCGCTGCTGATCCACGGCATCGCGCTGACCGAGGTCACCTGGGAGCAGACGTCGCCGATGATGGGCTGGCGGATCGGGCACATCTACCTGATCGTACCGATCTCGGGCGTTCTGATGCTGGCATTCGCCGCGCGACATCTGCTCGATGC
Source organism: Burkholderiaceae bacterium (assembly GCA_036826495.1). GTDB lineage: Bacteria > Pseudomonadota > Gammaproteobacteria > Burkholderiales > Burkholderiaceae_E > DAISWF01. The sequence goes on along the minus strand of DAISWF010000336.1, from coordinate 2,735 downwards.
GCTGCGCGGACGACCGCCACGGACCCACGCGGGGCACTGACCGCCGCGCACGAACCCCACGGCATCCCCGACCGCTTCCCCCCGCCCAGCCGCCGAACGCCTTCCCCGGAGCTCACCCGATGGCCGTCACCGTGATGATCGTCTGCTTCTTCGTGATGATCATGCTGACGGTGCCGATCGCGTTCGCGCTCGCGGCATCGGCGCTGGTCGGGCTCGCGCTCGCCGGCACCGCACCGCTGCTCGTGGTGACGCAGAAGATCTTCGACGGCGGAGACTCCTTCGTGCTGCTGGCGATTCCGCTGTTCATCGTCGCCGGCGCGCTGATGGAGACCGGCGGCATCTCGGCGCGCCTGGTCGACCTGGCCCGTGCGCTGATCGGCCACGTGCGCGGCGGGCTCGGGATGGTCGTCGTGTTCGCCGAGGCGCTGTTCTCGGGTCTGTCCGGCTCGACGATCGCCGACGTGTCGGCGATCGGCTCGCTGCTGGTGCCGCCGATGATCAAGGCGGGCTTCAAGCCGGAACGCGCGGTCGCGATCATCTCGGCCGCGTCGGCGATGGGCATCATGATCCCGCCGTGCCTGCTGATGGTGATCATGGCGCAGGTCGCCGGCCTGTCGGTCGGCGCGCTGTTTCTCGCCGGCTTCATTCCGGCCGCGGTTCTGGCACTGGGGATCATGGGGCTGATCTACGCGCAGGCGCGGCGCGACGGCATCGACGGCGACCGGCGCGCGACGCTGCGCGAGGTGCTGGTCGCATGCCGGCGCGCGCTGGTGCCGCTGATGATGCCGGTGATCATCTTCGGCGCGATCCTCGGCGGCATCGCCGATCCCACCGAAGCGGCGGTGATCGCGGTCTTCTACGCCTTCATCGTCGGCGTGTTCGTCTACAAGGAGATCACCTGGGCGCAGTTGCCCAGGATCCTGGTCGACAGCGCGGTCATCAGCAGCATCGTGATCTTCCTCGTCGGCGCCGCCAGCAGCTTCTCGTGGATCCTCGCCGCCGAACAGGTTCCGGTCGAGCTCGGCCGGCTGATGACGAGCTTCTCCGACCAGCCATGGGTGTTCTTCGCGGTCAGCATGGCGATCTTCATCGTGCTCGGCGCGATCCTCGAGGGCCTGCCGGCGCTGATCATCTGCATGCCGATCTTCCTGCCGATTGCGACCCGGCTCGGCATCGACCCGCTGCATTACGCGACCGTCACGATCGCCGCGCTCGGCATCGGCCTGTTCCTGCCCCCGATCGGCGCCGGCCTGTACGTCGCCGCGTCGTTCGCGAACCTGCGGATGGACCAGATGCTGCGGCCGATGATGCCGTACATCGCGGTGCTGTGCGTGGGGCTGCTCGTGCTGATCCTGTTTCCGTGGCTGACGCTGGTGCTGCCACGGCTGTTCCTCTGATCCTTCATCATCGGCGCCCACGCGCGCAGGAGCATTCGCCATGAACGCCAGGTCATCCGGTTCCCGTCGCCCCGTTCCGCCTTCGGCTGCCCGCCCCTCGGCGACTCGCCGGCGCCTGCTCGGCGCCGCCGGCGGCGCGCTGGCGATGCCGGCGCTCGCGCAGGCGCCGGCCGTCGTCCGTGCGCCCAGCCCGATCAAGCTGCGCGCCGCAACGATCGTCGCCGAGAGCTTCCCGTACGTCGACGGGCTGCGCCGCTGGAAGGCGCTCGTCGAGGAGCGGACCGCCGGCACCGTCCAGATCGAGGTGTTCCACACCGCGCAGCTCGGCGACGAGCGCTCGACCAACGAGGGAATCCTGACCGGCACCGTGCATGCAGGCATCGGCGCCGGCGCCTGGGCCGGCTATGTGCCGGCCTACAACGTCGTCAGCCTGCCGTTCCTGCTGCGCGACCTGCCGCACATGTACGCGCTCGCCGACGGGGCGCTCGGCGAACGGCTGGCGGCGCTGGCCGAGGCGAAGGGCTTCAAGGTTCTCGGCTACTACAGCGGCGGCGACCAGCATTTCCAGACCCGCAGCAAGCCGATCCGGTCGCTGGCGGACTTCAAGGGCCTGAAGATCCGCGTGATCGAGAACCGCGCGATCGTCGACGGCTTCCGGGCGCTCGGCGCGGTGCCGGCGCCGATCCCGTATCCGCAGATCTATACCGCGCTCCAGCAGGGTACGGTCGACGGCACCGCGAACGACATGCTGTCGGTGACGACGCTGCGGCTGTACGAGGTCGCGAAGTTCTACACGACGTCGAGCTATCTGGTCGAGCCGCGGCCGCTGATCATGTCCAAGCGATTCTTCGACGGCCTGCCGAAGGACATCCAGCAGGTGCTCGCGACCGCCGCCCGTGAATCCGCGACCCACGAACGCAAGGTCTATGAGGAACGTGCCGCATCGAAGCGCGGCGAGCTCGATGCCAACGGCATGTCGGTGCTGACGCTGTCGGACCGCGGCAAGTGGGTCGACACGATGCGGCCGATCTGGGACGACTTCGCGAAGCGCACGCCGGATTCGGCCGATCTGATCAAGGCCGTGCTGGCGAGCTCCTGAACGGAGCCGGCGCCATGTCGACCCCCTCACTCGACGGAAAGGTCGCTCTGGTCACCGGCGGCACGCGCGGGATAGGGCTTGCGATCGCGACCGCGCTGCTCGACACCGGAGCGCGGGTAGCGGTCACCGGAGTGGACCCGGCATCGCTCGCGGCAGCCGCACCGCGTCTGGATGCGGCCGCCGCGCGCAGCAGCAGCCCGGCGGGCATCTGGTCCGGCCGCGTCCCCGACCTTCCCGAC
>DAISWF010000335.1:0-5859 GCA_036826495.1 Burkholderiaceae bacterium | reverse complement strand
GCAGGGCACGACCACGGTGCTGCGGATCGCGATGAAGGAACCGGTCGCGACGCCGCCCGTCGGCTTCAGCGTCGCCAATCCGCCGCGCATCGCGCTCGACTTCACCGGCGCCGAGAACAAGGCGGGCCAGAACAATCTGGAGCTGCCCCAGGGCGACGTGCGCAACGTGTCGATCGTGCAGGCCGGCAACCGCTCGCGGGAGGTGCTGAATCTGAAGCGGGCGATGACCTACAGCACCGAGGTCGAGGACAAGGTGGTGGTGGTCAGGCTCGATCCGGTGCTGGCCAGCGTCACCACCGCGCACGAGCGTCCGACGATCCAGAACCTGGTGAAGTCGGCCGCCGCGCCGGCCGCCAGCGGCCACGCGCTGCGCGACGTCGATTTCCGCCGCGGCAAGGAGGGCGAGGGCCGGGTGGTCGTCGAGCTGTCCGACAGTCAGGTCGGCGTCGACATCCGCCAGCAGGGCCAGTCGATCATCGTCGACTTCCAGCAGTCGCGACTGCCCGACAATCTGCGCCGCCGGCTGGACGTCGGCGACTTCGGCACGCCGGTCAAGGCGGTGCGCGCGTTCCAGCAGGGCGACAACGCCCGCCTGGTGATCGAGCCGCAGGGCACCTGGGAGCACAACGCCTACCAGAGCGACACCCAGTTCGTCGTCGAGGTCAAGGCGGTGAGGGAAGATCCGACCAAGCTGGTGCAGGGCAATCGCGCCGGCTATCGCGGCGACCGGCTGTCGCTTAACTTCCAGAACGTCGACGTGCGCGCGCTGCTGCAGGTGATCGCCGACTTCACGAACCTGAACATCGTGACCAGCGATTCGGTGGCCGGCAGCCTGACGCTGCGGCTGAAGGACGTGCCGTGGGATCAGGCGCTGGACATCATCCTGCAGTCCAAGGGCCTGGACATGCGCAAGAACGGCAACGTGGTGCTGGTGGCGCCGCGTGAGGAGCTGGCGACCAAGGAGAAGCTGGAGCTGGAAGCGCGCCAGCAGATCGCCGAGGTCGAGCCGCTGCGTACCGAGATCTTCCAGCTCAACTACCAGAAGGCCGAGAACGTCGCCAAGCTGCTGTCCGACGGCAAGCAGAGCGTGCTGTCCAAGCGCGGCAGCGCGATGTCCGACGCCCGCACCAACAAGCTGTTCGTGCAGGACACCGGTTCGCGGCTCGAGGAGGTGCGCAAGCTGCTGATGCAGCTCGACGTCGCGGTGCGCCAGGTGCTGATCGAGGCGCGCATCGTCGAGGCCGACGACCGTTTCTCGCGCAACCTGGGCGCCAAGCTCGGCTACAACGACGTGCGCTCGACCGTGTACCGCACGCAGACGGTGGTCGATCCGGTGACCGGCGCCACCTCGTCGGTCAACGTGCCGGTGTTCGGCGCGGGCCAGCAGATCGCCGGAAGCACCTACGGCACCATCTCGGGCAACCTGAGCGGGGCGGCCGACCTGTCGTCGCAGATGGGCAGCAACATCTCGGGGGTCAACGCCCAGGGCCTGGGGCGCCTGACCTCGCTCGACAACACCAACTTCGTGAACCTGCCGGCCGCGGCGATCGGCGGCGCATCGCCTGCCACGTTCGCGATCAGCCTGTTCGGCTCGAGCCTGACCCGCTTCCTGAACCTGGAGCTGTCGGCGCTGGAAGCCGACCAGCGCGGCAAGGTGGTGTCCAGCCCGCGCGTGCTGACCGCCGATCAGGCCAAGGCGACGATCGAGCAGGGTACCGAGCTGCCGTACCAGCAGTCGACCTCCAGCGGCGCCACCGCGATCCAGTTCCGCAAGGCCAACCTGAAGCTGGAAGTGGTGCCGCAGATCACGCCGGAAGGCAACGTGATCCTCGACGTGCAGGTCAACCGCGACGCGGTCGGCCAGCTCACCCCGTCCGGCTTCGCGATCAACACCCGCCAGGTCAAGACCCAGGTGCTGGTCGAGAACGGCGGCACCGTGGTGATCGGCGGCATCTACGAACAGACCGAACGCAACGCGGTCAACAAGGTGCCGCTGCTCGGCGACGTGCCGGTGATCGGCTACCTGTTCAAGAACACACAACGTCAGAACGATCGCACCGAACTGCTGGTGTTCCTGACGCCCCGCGTGGTGACGGACACCGCGCTGGCGCGATGATTGGCAGAGCAGGGATCTCCTCGATGAAAACACGAAACCTTCCATTGGGCCTCGGCCGCCTGCTGTCGCTGTTCCTCGGGCTGTCGCTGGTGGCGGCGCTGAACGGCTGCGGCGGCTCCGAAGGGGCCGGCGCGCAGGGCGGCAACCAGACCGCTGGCGGCGGCAACTCCGGCGTCAATGGTTCCGCGCAGATCCAGCTCACTGCCGACAAGTCGGTGCTTTCCGCGTCCGGAGCGACGCCGGTAAACGTCACCGCCACGCTGGTCGATGGCAACGGCGTCGTGCTCGCGAACAAGAACGTCACCTGGGCCGTGAAGGATTCGGCATCGTCGCTGGGCGTGCGGCTGCAGAACGCCCAGACCAAGACCGATGCCACCGGCAAGGTGGGCGCGGAGCTGGTGCTGAGCGGCGATCAGACGAACCGGACGGTGACGGTGTCGGCGACCTCGGAAGGGATCACGTCGAGCATCGACATCCAGGTCGGTGGCACCAAGATCCTGGTCTCGGGGCCGCAGACGGTCGCCTTCAACGTGTCCACGCCGTCGGTCTACACGATCACGCTGCTCGACGATGGCGAGAAGGGGTTGGGCGGCAAGTCGCTGGCGGTCTCGTCGCGCGCCGGCAACCAGTTGAGTGCCACCACGATCACCACCGACTCCGCCGGCAAGGCCACCGTGGGTCTGACCGGAACCAAGGGCGGCGCCGACGTGCTGACCGTGACCGGCATGGGCGTCACCCAGACCTATGACCTGTCGGTCGCCGAGGAGGCGCTGGCGATCCAGCCTCCGGCAGCGGAGATTCCGATCGGCACCAGCGCGACGGTGGTCGTCACCTACACCAAGAGCGGCGGCATCCCGCCGGGCGCCACGGTGGCGCTGACCTCGACCCGTGGAACGGTGACCCCGTCCACGCCGGTGTCGATCGCCTCGGGTGTCGCGTCGTTCACGGTGTCGTCGTCCACGGCCGGCCCGGTCACGTTCGCTGCGGTCGTCGGCACGACGCAAGGCTCGGCGGTCACCAACTTCATCTCGACGACGCCGGCGGCGATCGATCTGCAGGCGACGCCGGCGATCGTCGGCCCGGGCGCGAACAGCACGCTGATCGCGATGGTCAGGGATGCCGCCGGCAACGCGGTCAAGAACCAGATCGTCGCCTTCACCAAGCCCACCGATCCGAGCGGCGGCACGATCGAGCCGGCCACCGCGGTCACCGATGCGTCGGGCCGGGCGACCTCCACGTTCGTGGCCGGGCCGACGTCCACCGCACCCAACGGCGTCGTCGTGCAGGCGCAGGTCGTCGGCACCGCGGTCACCTCGCCGAACGCGCTGATCAGCGTCTCGCGCACGCCGTTGTTCGTCAGGATCGAAACCGACAACACGCTGGTCAAGGAAGTCGACCCGCCGGTGTACCGCAAACGTTACGCGGTCGTCGTCACCGATTCGACCGGTTCGGCGGTGCCGAATGCCAGCGTGCAGATCCGCCTGACGCCGCTGCGCTATCGCACCGGCAGCTACAGCCGGGTCGGCAGCGCCTGGGTGCAGAACGTCACCGGAACGTTCGCGAGCGAGGACACCGGCACGCCGCTGCCGGGCGGGCCGAATGCATCCGGCTATCGCGACGGCGTCTGCCAGGCCGGCGAGGACGTCAACGGCGACGGTCAGCTCACGCCCGGAAACGTCGCCTCCGCCAGCAGCGCATCGACCACCAATGTCGAAGGCATCGCATCGGTGCTCGTCACCTATCCGCAGGGCTTCGCGGCATGGGTGGAAGTGGTCCTGGAAGCGACGATCAGGGTCGGCGGGTCGGAGGGAGCCAACGCTACGGTGTTCTGGCTGCCGATCCTCGCTGCCGACCTGACAGCGGAAGCGTCGCCTCCGGGGGCGCTGAGCCCGTTCCCGTACACGTCGGAACGCGCGACCTGCCCTTGACGCGGGTAGTCGGCCGTCGGCTGCGGCCGGCGGGTCACGAGGCGGGCGCCCAATGGGCGCCCGCTGCGTTTGATGCGCAGGCGATGACGGCAGGGCCGGCGCCGATTTCGTATATCCTGCGCGCCCATGTCCCCCCTCACCCCGGCGACGCCGATCACGCTGGTCGGCATGATGGGCAGCGGCAAGTCCACCGTCGGCCGCCGGCTCGCGGTTGCGCTGCAGCGCCCGTTCATCGACGCCGACAAGGAGCTGGAGGCGCGCTGCGGCGTGACGATCGCGACGATCTTCGAGCTCGAGGGCGAGGAAGGCTTCCGCAACCGTGAGACGCTGCTGATCGGCGAGCTGAGCAGCCGTGCCGGCATCGTGCTGGCCACCGGCGGCGGGGCGGTGCTGCGGCCGGCCAATCGCGAGGTGCTGCGCGCCAACAGCTTCGTCATCTATCTGCGGGCCGCGCTGCCCGAGCTGTGGCACCGGCTGCGTCACGACAAGGTGCGGCCGCTGCTGCGGGCGCCCAATCCGCGGCAGCGCATCGCCGAGCTGCTGGCGCTGCGCGACCCGCTGTACGAGGAAACCGCGCACCTGGTGGTGCTGACCGGGCGGCAACCGGCCGAGCGGCTGGCCGCCGATATAATCGGTCAGCTTCCGGCCGTGATGCGAGAGCCCGCTTGAATGCCCGCCTGAACGATCTGACGATCGACGTTTCCCTCGGTGAACGCAGTTATCCGATCCTGATCGGAAGCGGCCTGCTGGCCCGGCGCTGCGAGCCGCTGCTCGCGCTGGCGCAGGGCCGGCAGGTGGCGGTGGTGACCAACGACGTCGTGGCGCCGCTGTATGCCGCCAGGCTCGAGCAGGCACTGCGCCCGGTGGCCGCCGGGCTGATCACCGTCGCGCTGCCCGACGGCGAAGCCAACAAGGCCTGGCAGACGCTGAATCAGGTGTTCGACAAGCTGCTCGAGGCGCGCTTCGATCGCCGCTGCCTGATCGTCGCGCTGGGCGGCGGCGTCGTCGGCGACATGGCCGGCTTCGCCGCTGCGCTCTATCAGCGCGGCGTCGACTTCGTGCAGGTGCCGACGACCTTGCTCGCGCAGGTCGATTCGTCGGTCGGCGGCAAGACCGCGATCAACCATCCGCTGGGCAAGAACATGATCGGCGCGTTCCATCAGCCCCGGCTGGTGCTGATCGACGTCGATACGTTGCGCACCTTGCCCGACCGCGAGCTGTCGGCGGGCCTTGCCGAGGTCATCAAGCACGGCCTGATCGCCGATGCCGATTACCTCGAGCAGGTCGAGTCCGACCTGCCGCGGCTGCTCGAGCGCGACGCGGCGGCGCTGACCCGCGCGATCGCCGGTTCGTGCCGGATCAAGGCGGCGGTCGTCGCGCAGGACGAACGCGAGGCGGGGCTGCGCGCGATCCTGAACTTCGGCCATACGTTCGGCCATGCGATCGAGGCCGGGCTCGGCTACGGTAGGTGGCTGCACGGCGAGGCGGTGGGCTGCGGCATGGTGATGGCCGGCGACCTGTCGCGCCGGCTCGGACTGATCGGCGCCGATCTGGCCGCGCGCATCGCCGCGCTGATGGCGCGCGCCCGGCTGCCGGTGCGCGGGCCGGCCTGGCCGCCCGAGCGCTACCTGTCGCTGATGGAAGTGGACAAGAAGGCCGAGCAGGGCATTCCGAAGTTCGTGCTGCTGGAGGCGATCGGCCGGCCGGTGGTGCGGCGGGGGCCGCGCGGGCCGCCGTTCCAGACGCCGTCTGCCCGCCGCGGCCGGGGCCGAGCGGCCCCACAAGGCGGGGCCCGCCCCGAGCGGGCCGGCGGGG
>DAISWF010000334.1:0-5865 GCA_036826495.1 Burkholderiaceae bacterium | reverse complement strand
CGCGTCGTTGTTGACGAGCTGCTCGAGCCGGTAACCGTAGCTGTAGACGGGCGCCAGCAGGAACCCGTGTTCAGGCCGCAGCTCCAGTTTGGTGCGCACCCGCGACACATGGGTGTCCATCGTGCGCGACGGGATCTCGCTGCCGCGCCCCCATACCACCTCGCGGATGTGGCCGCGCGACAGCGGCTTGCCGATGTTGCGCATCAGCAGCAGCGCGAGCTGGAACTCCTTCTGGGTCAGCTCCACCGGCACGCCGTTGCGCCAGACCTCGAGCGTGCGCAGGTCGAGGCGGAACGGTTCGAGCTCGAAGACCCGCTCGGCATCCTGCTGCGGCGATGCACGGCGCAGCAGCGCCCGCACCCGCGCGACCAGCTCGCCGGTGCGGATCGGCTTGATCATGTAGTCGTCGGCACCGGCCTCGAGCGCCTCGATGATGTCGCGTTCGGCATCGCGCGCGGTGACGAACAGCACCGGCACCGTCGAGCCCGGCTGGCTGCGGACCATCCTGACCACCTCGATGCCGGGGATGTCGGGCATCAGCCAGTCGACGATCAGCAGATCGAAGCTCTCGCGTCGCAGATCGAACACCAGCTCTTTCGAGAGCTGATACGGATGTACGATGTATCCGGCGTTGCGCAACGCGGAGCCCGCGGCGTCGAGCAAATTGTGATCGTCGTCGAGCAGGGCTATGCGCATGGCATCCAGGGACGTTTCGCGAACTTCAACCGAATATCAGTTTACAGTCGCCTGCCCCGCCACACGTGCAGGAGTACCCGGTCAACTGTTGCTAAGGGTTAAATACAGCCGGGGTCGACGCATCGCGTTGCGAAAGCTCTTGACTCGTATCGCTCCCGAGGAAAAGCCGGTACGCAGGGTGCGCCGTCTCCTCGGTGTAGCGATATCCGAGCGACAGCAGGAATTCGCCGAACGCCGCATCGTCGGCCACCGGCACCTGTATGCCGACCAGGATGCGGGCATAGTCGGAGCCGTGGTTGCGATAATGGAACAGTGAGATGTTCCAGTTGGGGTGCATCGACGACAGGAAGCGCATCAGCGCGCCCGGCCGCTCGGGAAACTCGAAGCGGAACAGGCGCTCGTCGTGCGCCAGCGGCGAGCGGCCGCCGACCAGGTGGCGCAGGTGCAGCTTGGCCAGCTCGTCGTCGGTCAGATCGATCGCGGTGAAGCCGGCCCGCGCGAAGTCGGCGGCGATGACCGCCGCCTCGTTGCGGCGCTGCACCTGCAGGCCGACGAACAGATGCGCCTCGCGTTCGTCGGCGATCCGGTAGTTGAACTCGGTGACGTTGCGCTCGCCCACCATCTCGCAGAACCGGCGGAAGCTGCCGCGTTCCTCGGGAATCGTCACGGCGAACACCGCCTCGCGCTGCTCGCCGACCTCGGCGCGCTCGGACACGAAGCGCAGCCGGTCGAAGTTCATGTTGGCGCCGCAGGCGATCGCCACCAGCGTCTGGTCGCGCAGGCCCTCGCGTTCGACATAGGCCTTGGCGCCGGCCACCGCCAGCGCGCCCGACGGTTCGAGGATCGAGCGGGTGTCCTGGAACACGTCCTTGATCGCCGCGCAGATCGCGTCGGTATCGACGCGGATGATGTCGTCGACGAACTTGCGGCACAGCCGGAACGTTTCCTCGCCCACCTGCTTGACCGCGGTGCCGTCGGCGAACAGCCCCACGTCGGCGAGCTGGACCCGCTGGCCCGCTTCCAGCGAGCGGGCCATCGCGTCGGAATCGAAGGTCTGCACGCCGACGATGCGGATCTCGGGCCTGACCTGTTTGACGTAGGCGGCGACGCCGGAGATCAGGCCGCCGCCGCCGATCGCGACGAAGATCGAATGGATCGGCGCCTGGTGCTGGCGCAGGATCTCCATGCCGATCGTGCCCTGGCCGGCGATCACGTCCGGGTCGTCGAACGGGTGCACGAAGGTGAGCTGCTGGGCGGCCTGGATCTCGAGCGCGTGGGCGTAGGCGTCGCTGTACGAGTCGCCGTGCAGCACCACCTCGGCGCCGCGGCTGCGGACCGCATCGACCTTGACGGCCGGCGTCGTGATCGGCATCACGATGACCGCCCGGCAGCCGATGCGCTGCGCGGCCAGCGCCACGCCCTGGGCGTGATTGCCGGCCGACGCCGCGATGACGCCGCGCGCGAGCTGCCCGGCGTCCAGGTGGGCCATCTTGTTGTAGGCGCCGCGCAGCTTGAACGAGAACACCTGCTGCAGGTCTTCGCGTTTGAGCAGCAGCCGGTTGCCCAGCCGGGCCGACAACTGCGCGGCCGGTTCCAGCGGGCTCTCGTCGGCCACGTCGTAGACCTTGGCCGTAAGGATTCGTTTGAGGTAGGACAGAGGCATGACCGGCGGATTCTACCCGGGCACGCCGGCTGCCCCTCCCCGGCCGCGGGGCAGGTAGACTGCCGGTCGCCGATGATGCGCCGATGGAAGCATTCGTAGACACTCTTATCGACTGGTTCGCGCTGCCCCGCAACGGCCTGTCTTCGGTCTTCACGATCGCCTTCGTCTCGGCCACCCTGCTGCCGCTGGGGTCCGAGCCGGCGGTGTTCGGCTATGTGAAGCTGAACCCCGAGCAGTTCTGGATCACCGTGCTGGTGGCCACGGCCGGCAACACGCTGGGCGGCATCGTCGACTACTGGATGGGGCGCGGCGCCGCCCATGCGATCCCGCCGAAGAACCACACCCGCTACCTCGGCTGGTTCGAGCGGCTGGGGCCGCGTACCCTGGTGCTGTCCTGGCTGCCGGCGGTCGGCGACCCGCTGTGCGCGGTCGCCGGCTGGCTGCAGCTGCCGTTCTGGCCGTCCGTCGCCTGGATGGCGATCGGCAAGTTCGCCCGCTATGCCACGTTCACCGCGCTGCTGCTGTGGGTGCCCGATGCCTGGTGGATGAAGCTGCTCGGGCCGTTGATGAAGGGATGAGGGCGCCGATGCTGCGGCGCGACAGCCCGGACAACGCCGCCGCCCGGTTCCCGGTAAAATGCGGCCATGCGCGATTCGTTGCCCCTGTTGCCGACGCCTTCGGAAGCCGTGAACGAACCCGGGCCGGCCCGGTTCGCCCGCCGCTTCGCGGCCCGCCGCCCGGTGCTGCTGCCGGGCGTGGCGGTTGCCTGTTTCAGCCACTGTTCCTGCTGGTCCGGTTCGTCCCGCTCGTGCGGGTCGTCTCGCTGACTCCGGTCAGCCCGACTCCCGCCTCGTAATACCCGGAGGCCACCCGCGGCTTCCTCAACCGAACCGCCGATGGCCCGCCGATGAACGCTCCGCTGCCCGCCCAGACCCTCGATCCGCTCGCCGACGCCCCGCCCCGGTTGCGCGAGATCCCGTACAACTACACCTCGTTCTCGGATCGCGAGATCGTGATCCGGCTGCTCGGCGAGGATGCCTGGCGCACGCTGGACGAGGTGCGGGGCGAGCGCCGCACCGGCCGCTCGGCGCGGATGCTGTTCGAGGTGCTGGGCGACATCTGTGTGGTGCGCCGCAATCCGTATCTCGAGGACGACCTGCTCGACAATCCGAAGCGGCGCGGGCTGCTGATCGAGGCGCTGCATCACCGGCTGAACGAGATCGAGAAGCGGCGCGGGCAGGACGGCAGCCCCGAAGCGGCCGAACGCGCCGCGCGGGTCGACCGCCTGCTGGGCCGCGCGACCCGCGCGATCGCCGAGTTCGCGGCACTGTTCGAGCGCACCGCCGAGCTACGTCGCCGCACCCAGCGGCTGCTGGCGAAGTACACCGGGCGCGACAACATCAAGTTCGACGCGATGTCGCGGGTGTCGCACGTGACCGATGCGACCGACTGGCGCGTCGAATACCCGTTCGTCGTGCTGACGCCCGACTCCGAGCACGAGATCGCCGGCCTGGTGGCCGGCTGCATCGAGCTGGGGCTGACGATCATCCCGCGCGGCGGCGGCACCGGCTACACCGGCGGCGCGGTGCCGCTGACGCCGCTGTCCGCGGTCATCAACACCGAGAAGCTGGAGAAGCTCGGGCCGGTCGAATACCCGGCGCTGCCGGGGGTCGAGGGTAGGGTCGCCAGCATCTTCGCCGAGGCCGGCGTCGTCACGCGGCGCGTCACCGAGGCCGCCGAGAAAGCCGGCGTCGTGTTCGCCGTCGACCCGACCTCGCTCGATGCCTCCTGCGTCGGCGGCAACGTCGCGATGAACGCCGGCGGCAAGAAGGCGGTGCTGTGGGGCACCGCGCTCGACAATCTCGCCTGGTGGCGGATGGTCGATCCGCAGGGCAACTGGCTGGAGGTCACGCGCCTGGAGCACAACCTCGGCAAGATCCACGACGTGCCGCTCGCGCGTTTCGAGCTGAAGTGGTTCGCGCCCGGCCAGCTCGGCCGCGACGGCGTGATGAACGGCGCGCCGCTGAAGACCGAGCGGCTCGAGGTCGAAGGCCGCCGGCTGCGCAAGGAAGGGCTGGGCAAGGACGTCACCGACAAGTTCCTGGCCGGCCTGCCCGGCGTGCAGAAGGAGGGCTGCGACGGCCTCATCACGTCGGCCCGCTGGGTGCTGCACCGGATGCCGGCGCACATCCGCACCGTCTGCCTGGAGTTCTTCGGCCAGCCGAAGGACGCGGTGCCGTCGATCGTCGAGATCAAGGACCATCTCGACGGCCTGGCCCGCGACGCCCGTCCGGCCGCCGGCTTGGTGCCGGTGGTGCTGGCCGGGCTCGAGCATCTGGACGAGCGGTACCTGCGGGCGGTCGGCTATGCGACCAAGTCCAAGCGCGGCGGGCTGCCGAAGATGGTGCTGATCGGCGACATCGTCGGCGACGATGCCGACGCGGTCGCGCGCGCCGCCTCCGAGGTCGTGCGGATGGCCAACGGCCGCTCGGGCGAAGGCTTCGTCGCGATATCGGCCGAGGCCCGCAAGACCTTCTGGCTCGACCGCGCGCGCACCGCGGCGATCTCGCGCCACACCAACGCGTTCAAGATCAACGAGGACGTGGTGATCCCGCTGCCGCGGATGGGCGAATACACCGACGGCATCGAGCACATCAACATCGAGCTGTCGACCCACAACAAGCTGGCGCTGGTCGGCGAGCTGCAGGCGTTCTTCGCGCACTCGCCGGCCGAGCTGCCGCTGCCGCGCATCGACGATGCCGATCAGCCGAAGCTGCCGGTGCCCGAGCTGATCGAGGAGCGGTTGCAGCAGGCGCGCGAGCTGCTCGCCTACACCCGCGAGCGCTGGCAGTTCCTGCTCGACAACATCGACCGGCCGCTCGCGGAGGTGCGCGATGCGCTGGCCGGCATCGGCCTGGCGCACGTGCAGCCGGCCGCCGACGAGCGGCTGGCCGCCGAGCCCGACGCGCAGCTCTTCCACCTGCTGCAGGACCGGACGATCCGCATCTCCTGGAAGACCGAGCTGCGCGCGCCGCTCGCGCGCATCTTCCAGGGGCTGGCGTTCCAGCCGATCCTCGACGCCTGCGCGCAGATCCACAAGCGGGTGCTGCGCAGCCGGGTGTTCGTCGCCTTGCACATGCATGCCGGCGACGGCAACGTGCACACCAACATCCCGGTGAACTCCGACGACTACGGCATGCTGAAGCAGGCCGAGGCGGCGGTCGTGCGCATCATGGCGCTGGCGCGCTCGCTGGACGGCGTGATCTCGGGCGAGCACGGTATCGGCATCACCAAGCTCGAGTTCCTGACCGACGACGAGACCAAGGACTTCCGCGCCTACAAGAACCGCGTCGATCCCGACGGCCGCTTCAACGCCGGCAAGCTGATGCCGGGCGGCGACCTGCGCAACGCCTACACGCCGTCGTTCGGCCTGATGGGCGCCGAGTCGCTGATCCTGCAGCAGTCCGACATCGGCTCGATCTCGGATTCGATCAAGGACTGCCTGC
>DAISWF010000333.1:0-5879 GCA_036826495.1 Burkholderiaceae bacterium | reverse complement strand
CCGACGCGCGACATGCAGCGGCTGCGCAGCGCCGGCCGGCTGGTGGCGGTGGCGGCCGGCGCGCTGGCGGCGGGCGCGATCGTGCGTGCCGACCCGGCGGGCGGATGGTACGCGCCGATCGTGGGCGCGGTCATCGCCGGGGCGGGCGATCACCAGCAGCACCGCCAATACCGCGGTGGCCAGCGTGCCGCCCAGCGGCAGCCAGCGGTTCCAGCCGTTCCAGTGCCCCGGCGTGGCGGGGCGGCGGCCTTTGCCGTCACGTTCTTTCCCCCCCTGCTCTGCTGGCGCGGCCTTCTGGGCGGCGATGCGGGCCGCGTCGTGGGCGGCGGCGCGGATGTTCGCATCGAGCCAGGCCGGCGGTGCTTCGTCCGGCCACTGGCGCACGAGCGGGCTCAGGCCGTCGGGCTCCAGGCCGTCGCGGTCGCTGCGCGTGTCGTCGGTGCGTCGGTTCATCTCATCTCCAGCCGTCGGCCAGCGCTTGCGCCAGCTTGGCGCGGGCATAGCGCAGGCGGCTCTTGACCGTCTCGCGGGTGCTGCCGGTCGCCTCGGCGATGTCCTCGAGCGTCATGTCCGATTGCTCGACCAGCAGGAACACCTCGCGCTGCGCGGCCGGCAGCGCCATCACCGCCGCGAGCAGCCGCTGCGCGAGCTGGCCGCGTTCGGCGAGCACCGCCGGGTCGGATCCGGTGTCGGTCAGCGCCGCCAGCAGCGCCGGCGACGCCTCGTCTTCATCATTGAACGCCAGCGATTCGTCTTCGGGGTTGGTGCGCCGCCAGTGATCGACCAGCCGCTGGCGGGCGAGCATGTACAGCCAGGTGGTGAAACGCGCCTTCGGTTCCCAGGTGGCGGCCGAGCGGATCAGGCTGTACCAGGTTTCCTGGAATACGTCGTCGGCGCGGGCGCGGTCTTGCAGTTGGCGCACCAGCAGGTTGTACAGCCAGGTGCGATGGCGCGCATACAGCCGGTCGAAGGCCGACGCGTCGCCGTCGCGCCGGGCCCGCATCAGGGTCTCGTCGCTGCGGTCGTCGTCGCCGGGCTTGACCACGTCGTCGTCGGTGTGCGATTCAGTCCGGGCCGGCTGCAAGCCGTGTCGGCGCGGGCCACGACTTCCAGGCCCGCGGCCGCATCATGACCTGCCTGCGCGTAAAGGCTCGCCGCCGCCCGGCAGCGTGTCCCACAGGCTCGGCCCGCCCTGCGCGGCCGGCACCGCCAGCCCGAAATGACGGTAAGCATGAGGGGTCGCGATGCGCCCGCGCGGCGTGCGCTGCAGGTAGCCCTGCTGGATCAGGTACGGCTCCAGCACGTCTTCGATGGTGTCGCGTTCCTCGCCGATCGCGGCGGCCAGGTTGTCGACGCCCACCGGGCCGCCCGAGAAGCGCTCGATGACCGCCTGCAGCAGCTTGCGGTCCATCAGGTCGAAGCCGGCCTGGTCGACGTCGAGCATCTTCAGCGCCGCATCGGCCACCTGCCGGTCGATGCGGCCTTCGGCGCGCACCTCGGCATAGTCGCGCACCCGGCGCAGCAGCCGGTTGGCGATCCGCGGCGTGCCGCGTGCGCGGCGGGCGATCTCGGCGGCGCCGGCCGGCTCGATCGTCGCACCGAGCAGGCCGGCCGAGCGGGTGACGATGCGCTGCAGATCGGCCGCATCGTAGAACTCCAGCCGCGACACGATGCCGAAGCGGTCGCGCAGCGGATTGGTCAGCATGCCGGCCCGGGTGGTCGCGCCGATCAGCGTGAACGGCTGCAGGTCGAGCTTGATCGAGCGGGCCGCCGGCCCTTCGCCGATCATGATGTCGATCTTGTAGTCCTCGAGCGCCGGATAGAGGATCTCCTCGACGACCGGCGACAGCCGGTGGATCTCGTCGATGAACAGCACGTCGTTCTTCTCGAGGTTGGTCAGCATCGCCGCGAGGTCGCCTGCGCGTTCGAGCACCGGCCCCGAGGTCTGGCGCAGGTTCACGCCCATCTCGGCGGCCACGATGTGGGCCAGCGTGGTCTTGCCCAGGCCCGGCGGGCCGAACAGCAGCAGATGGTCGAGCGCCTCGTGGCGGCGGCGGGCGGCCTGGATGAAGATCTCGAGCTGCTCGCGGATCTTCGGTTGCCCGACGTAGTCGGCCAGCGCCTTGGGCCGCAGCGCCCGCTCGATCGCCTCCTCGTTGGGCGAGGCCGCGGTGCCGGATACCAGTCGGTCGTGCTCGATCATGCCTTGGCCAGCGCGCGCAGCGCCTCCTTGATGCCTTCCGATACGCCCAGGCCGGCCGGCAGCGCGCGGGTCGCGGCCTGCGCCTCACGCTCGGAATAGCCGAGCGCGAGCAGCGCCCGCAGCACGTCGGCGCCGGCGGCACCGGCCTCGCCGTTGGCCGCGTGCCCGGCGCCGACCGGCGCCGCTGCGAACCGGCCCTTCAGCTCCAGCATCAGCCGTTCGGCGGTCTTCTTGCCGATGCCCGGCACCCGCATGAGCCGGGCGGACTCCTGCAGCGACACCGCCTGCGCCAGGTCGCCGACCGACAGGCCCGACAGCACCGCCAGCGCGGTGCGCGGGCCGACACCGCTGATGCGGATCAACTGGCGGAACGCCTCGCGCTCGCCGTCGGTCAGGAAGCCGTAGAGCAGATGCGCATCCTCGCGGACCACCTGGTGGGTCAGCAGGGTGACCGCGACGCCGGTCGCGGGCAGGTCGTAGAAGGTGCTCATCGGCACGTCCAGCTCATAGCCGACGCCGTGGACGTCGACCACCAACTGCGGCGGATGTTTCTGGATCAGCGTGCCGGAGATGCGTCCGATCATGATTGCACCAGTCTACCGCGCCGCACCCGCAGGCCGCGCCGCGCGAGCGCCGGCGCCAGGCCGCCCAACGTGGCCAAGGTGGGCGCGCCGTGCGCATGGCAGACCGCGCAGGCCAGCGCATCGGCCGCGTCCTTGGTCGGCACGCCGGGCAGCGACAGCAGCCGCACCATCATCTGCTGGACCTGCTCCTTGCTGGCCTTGCCGTAGCCGACCACCGACTGCTTGATCTGCAGCGCCGAGTATTCGGCCACCGGCAGCCCGGCCGCGGCCAGCGCGGTGATCGCCGCGCCGCGCGCCTGGCCCAGCAGCAGCGTGCTGGCCGGGTTCACGTTGACGAACACCCGTTCGATCGCGGTCTGCTGCGGGGCGTAGTGATCGACGATCTCGCGCAGCCGGCCGTAGATCGCCGCCAGCCGTACCGGCAGCTCGCCCTCGGGCACCCGGATCACGCCGCTGGCCACGTAGGTCAGCCGCGCGCCGGTCTTCTCGACGATGCCGAAGCCGGTGATGCGCAGGCCCGGATCGATGCCGAGGATACGGGTGGTGGGAGCGGCAGGGGTCATGCAGCGGCGGGGATCATGCGTCGATGCGAAACGGCACGGCTGCCGCGGGCGCTCACGGCACCGGCACCCGGCGCGCGGGCAAGGCGACGGCGCGACGCGGCACGGCGTCATGGCCGATCAGGCCACCGTCGCGATCAGCCGCTGGATCGCCGTCAGCGCGATCAGCGCGCAGACGACCGTTTGCGCGATGAACAGCAGGCACCACCAGCTTTGACGTTGACGCCAGGCGTTCAGCGTGCTGACGGCGCTGGCGATCGTCGCCAGCACCATCGCCGCGCCCAGCATGACGCTGAACACCAGATCGATCCACGGGGGGGTGGTGATGCTGATCCAGATGCCGGCCAGCACACCGGCTGCGATCAGCGCGATCGTCAGCCCGGTGCGGCGCCGGCTCTGCGGATCGTCGGGCGGCGGCGCCGGCTTCCAGC
Source organism: Burkholderiaceae bacterium (assembly GCA_036826495.1). Classification (GTDB taxonomy): domain Bacteria; phylum Pseudomonadota; class Gammaproteobacteria; order Burkholderiales; family Burkholderiaceae_E; genus DAISWF01. Next base: position 2,101 of record DAISWF010000333.1, on the reverse strand, counting down.
GTCCGGTGTCCCGCATCGCTTCCGCCACCGCCGGCGCATGACGGCGCACCACGTCGATCAGCGCTCCGCGGGTCAGATGCGCGGAGAAGGCCTCGATCGGGATGAACCGGCGCTGAGCCAGCAGCGACCGCTGGACGTCGTCGTACATCGGCACGCCCCGGACGTGCAGGTTGCTGGCGAACGCCAGCTTGTCGGGGCCCTTGCCGGTCAGCGGCTGATGCAGAATGAAGCCCTGGCGTCCGCTGGGCCCATAGAAATCCGCGACGTTGCTCCATGTCGCCTGCAGCCGATAGCCGAGCTGGCGCAGTTCGATGCCCTCGGCCGACACCACCAGCCGCGTGAAGCGGATCAGCCACTCGCCGAATGCGACGGCCAGCAGCATGAGCGTCGTCACCACGGCGCCGGCGCCCCGCGTACCCGGTTCGTCGATGAGCATCAGCGAAAGACCGCCGGCGGCCATCGTGCCGAACACCGCCGGCATCAGCCAGCGCCGCCAGCCGGCGACCAGGAAAACGCGGCGGGCGGGGCTCGCATCCGGCGTGCCGGCGTCCATGGGACCTCCCTGCGCCGCGCCGGGGAACGCGGCATCAATGCCGGAAGTGTCGCACTCCGGTGAGCACCATTGCCACCCCGCGTTCGTCGGCCGCGGCGATCACCTCGTCGTCGCGCACCGAGCCGCCCGGCTGGATCACCGCGACCGCGCCGGCGTCGACGACCACGTCGAGGCCGTCGCGGAACGGGAAGAACGCGTCCGACGCGACCACCGAGCCTGCCAGGGTCAGCCCGGCGTTCTCGGCCTTGATCGAGGCGATGCGCGCCGAGTCGATCCGGCTCATCTGGCCGGCGCCGACGCCGAGCGTGCGGCCGTTGCCGCAGAACACGATCGCGTTCGACTTCACGTACTTGGCGACCCGCCACGCGAACAGCAGGTCGTCGAGCTGCGCGGCGGTCGGCGCCCGCTTCGTGACCACCTTCAGCTCGTCGCGCTTCAGCTCGCGGTTGTCGGCCGTCTGCATCAGCAGCCCCGAGCCGATCCGCTTGGCGTCCATCATGTTGCGGCCGTTGTCCCAGTCGGTCGCGCCGCCCTCGGGCAGCGCGATCTCGAGCAGCCGCGCGTTGGCCTTCGATGCGAACACGGCACGCGCCTCGTCGCTGAACGCCGGCGAGATCAGCACCTCGACGAACTGCTTGGCGACGGCCTGCGCGGCGGCACCGTCGAGCGGCCGGTTGAACGCGATGATGCCGCCGAACGCCGAGGTCGGATCGGTGGCGAATGCGCGCTGGTACGCCTCGAGCGGGGTCGCGGCGACGGCGACGCCACACGGGTTGGCATGCTTGACGATCACGCAGGCCGGCGCATCGGTGAAGGTCTTCACGCACTCCCAGGCGGCGTCGGCGTCGGCGAGGTTGTTGTACGACAGCTCCTTGCCCTGCACCTGTTGCGCGGTGACCAGCGAGCCGGGGGCCGGGCCCAGGTCGCGATACAGCGCCGCCTGCTGATGCGGATTCTCGCCGTAGCGCAGGTCCTGCAGCTTGACGAAGCGGCCGTTGGTCTGCGCCGGGAACAGCCCGCGCGCCGGTACGGCATCGCCCGCGCCGAGCTTCGTCGCGTCGATGCTGGAGATCCAGTCGGAGATCGCGCCGTCGTACTGCGAGATGCGGTTGAACGCCGCGGCGGCGAGCGCGAAGCGCGTCGCGTCGGCGAGCGTGCCGCTCGCACGCAGCTCGTCGAGCACCGGGCCGTACTGCGCCGCATCGGTCAGCACCGCGACGCCGCGCCAGTTCTTCGCCGCCGAGCGCACCATCGCCGGGCCGCCGATGTCGATGTTCTCGATCGCGTCCTCCAGCGTGCAGCCGGCCTTGGCGACGGTGGCCTCGAACGGATAGAGGTTGACGACCAGCAGGTCGATCGTCGCGATGCCATGTTCCTGCAGTGCCTTCACGTGCGCCGGCAGGTCGCGGCGCGCCAGCAGGCCGCCGTGGATCTTCGGATGCAGCGTCTTCACGCGGCCGTCGAGCATCTCCGGGAAGCCGGTGTGCTCGGCCAGCTCGGTGACCGGCAGGCCGGCGTCGGCCAGCAGCTTCGCCGTGCCGCCGGTGG
>DAISWF010000332.1:4432-5896 GCA_036826495.1 Burkholderiaceae bacterium | reverse complement strand
CTTCCTGCTGATCGACATGAAGACGCCCGGCATCACGGTGCGGCCGCTGATCCTGATGGACGGCGGCCACGAGGTCAACGAGGTGTTCTTCGAGGACGTCAAGGTGCCGCTGGAGAACCTGGTGCACGAGGAGAACAAGGGCTGGACGGTGGCCAAGTACCTGCTCGGCCACGAGCGGATGGGCTCGTCGCGGGTCGGCGTATCGCATCGCGAGCTCGGCGCGCTGAAGGCGCTGGCGTCGCGCGAGCAGAAGAACGGCCGCCCGATCCTCGACGATCCGCGCTTCCGCGACCGGCTGTCGCGGGTCGAGATCGAGCTGACCGCGCTCGAGCTGACGTCGATGCGCTTTCTCGACCGGATGCGTCGCACCGGCCAGCCGCCGGGCGCCGACGTGTCGATGCTGAAGATCAAGGGCACCGAGATCCAGCAGGCCCTGACCGAGCTGATGATGCAGGCGGTCGGGCCCGATGCGCAGCCGTTCGACGGCATCGACGACGGCGCCGTCGATCCGTATCGCTCGCGCCTGTCGCCGCGCTACTTCAACATGCGCAAGACCAGCATCTACGCCGGGTCCAACGAGATCCAGCGCAACATCATCGCCAAGGCGACGCTGGGGCTGTGAGCCGCGCAGAGGGAGGAAAACGATCATGAACTTCGAATACAGCGAAGAGCAGCAGCAGCTTGCCGACTCGGTCCGCAAGTACCTGGCCAACGAATACGACTTCGAGGCCCGCAAGAAGATCCTGAAGTCGGCCGACGGCATCAGCGGCCCGGCCTGGCAGACGTTCGCCGAGCTCGGCCTGACCGCATTGGCCCTGCCGGAGGCCGACGGCGGATTCGGCGGCGGCGCGATCGACCTGATGGCCTCGATGGAGGCGCTCGGCGAAGCGCTGGTGGTCGAGCCGCTGATCGACGTCGTCGGGCTGGCGGCGCGGCTGGTGGTGCGCGGCGGATCGGCCGCGCAGCGGGCGGCGCTGCTGCCCGGCGTCATCGACGGCAGCCGGCGGCTGGCGTTCGGTTACCTCGAGCCGGGCCGCCGTTACGACACGGCACCGGCTGCCACCCGCGCGCGGCGCGACGGTGCGGGCTGGATCGTCGAGGGCGACAAGCGGGTCGTCGTGGGGGCACCGTCGGCCAGCCACCTGATCGTGTCGGCGCTGGCGCCCGAGGGCGCCAGCCTCTTCGTCGTCGAGCGCGACGCGCCCGGCCTGTCGGTGCAGGCCTACCGCACCGTCGACGGCCAGGCCGCGGCCACCGTCACCTTGAACGATGTGAAGCTCGCTGCCGATGCGCTGCTGGGCGAGGCCGGCCGCGCGCAGCCGCTGATCGACGAGGCGATCGACTTCGCGACCGCCCTGCTGTGCGCCGATGCGGTCGGCACGATGAAGAACGCCAACGAGCTGACGCTCGAATACCTGAAGACCCGCAAGCAGTTCGGCACGCCGATCGGTTCGTTCCAGGCGC
>DAISWF010000332.1:0-4422 GCA_036826495.1 Burkholderiaceae bacterium | reverse complement strand
AGCACCGGATGGTCGACATGTACATCGTCTGCGAGCAGGCACGCTCGATGGCGATCCTGGCGGCCAGCCGGGTCGACGATCCGGGCGTCGATGCCGGCGAGCGCGCACGGGTGGTGTCGTCGGCGAAGGTGAAGATCGCCGATGCCGCCCGTCAGGTCAGCCAGGAATCGGTGCAGTTGCACGGCGGCATGGGCATGACCGAGGAGATGAAGGTGTCGCACAGCTTCCGGCGGCTGACGACGATCGCGCAGCGCTTCGGCGACGCCGACCATCATCTGGAGCGGTACGCGGCGCCGGGCGACTGAGCCAAGCACCGGCGGAACGCCGCCGGGATGATCGCAGAGGATGCGGCCGGCGCCGGGCGCCGCCGGCCGGCATCGATCTGCACAGCCCGCCGTCCAGGGCGGGCACGTCACGTGCTCCCTGATCTGACCGCCGCGTGCGGGGCAGCGTGCCCCGCATCGTGGGCGTGGCGATTGCTTCGCGTCAGTCAGCGAGGAACACATGAAGGATGGCGGATCGCGCTCGATGGGCACCTCGTTCGCCGGGATGGATCGGCCGATGCCGGCCCGCATGGGGCTGCCCCTGCTCGCCTCGGTGCTCGCCTGCGTCATCGTCGCGGCGGCGCTGTCCGGCTGCAACCGCGGCGACACCCCGGCCGGCTCCGGCGAAGCCGCCCGAACCCCCGGGCCGGGTGCGCCGGCCGACCAGCCCCCTGCGATACGCGGCACCGGCCCGGCCGAAGGCGGCACCTCGATCGGCGGCATGACCAACGGGCAGGGCGGCAGCGGCGGCGGACAGGAGGGTGTCGGCGGATCGGCCGGTTCCCGATCGACGACCGGCGGTGACGGATCGACCGAGGATCAGAAGCCCGCGAACCAGAAACCGGTCACGCCCGGCGGCGACGGATCGACGGCTGCCGGGGGATCGGCGCCGACGGGCGGCAATGATGCCGCGGCCAATCGGCAATCGCGGTGACGCGGCAGCAGCGGATGACGCGACGGAGAATCAGATGGACATGAACAGGCGCGAGTTCCTGCGCGCGGGCGGTGCGTTGCTGGCGGCCTCCAGCCTCACGGCGATGGGCTTCTCGCCGGCACTGGTGCTGGCCGAGGTCCGGCAGTTCAAGCTGGCCCGCACCACCGAGACCCGCAACACCTGCCCCTATTGCTCGGTGGGCTGCGGCGTGATCCTGTACGGCCTGGGCGACCGCGCGAAGAACGTCACCGCCGAGATCATCCACATCGAAGGCGATCCCGACCATCCGGTGAACCGCGGCACCTTGTGCCCGAAGGGCGCCGGCCTGCTCGACTTCGTGCACAGCCCCAACCGCCTGAAGCATCCGGAGATCCGCGAGCCCGGCACCAACGAATGGCGCCGGGTGAGCTGGGACGAGGCGATGTCGCGGCTGGCGGCGCTGATGAAGGCCGACCGGGATGCGAACTTCATCGCGACCAATGCCGACGGCAAGGTGGTGAACCGCTGGATCAGCACCGGCATGCTGTGCGCATCCGCATCGTCGAACGAGACCGGCTACCTGACCCACAAGGCGATGCGCTCGATGGGGATGCTGGTCTTCGACAACCAGGCGCGCGTCTGACACGCTCCGACGGTGGCCGGTCTGGCCCCGACGTTCGGACGCGGTGCGATGACCAACCACTGGGTCGACATCCGTAACGCCGATGTCGTGCTGATCATGGGCGGCAATGCCGCCGAGGCGCATCCGTGCGGCTTCAAGTGGGTCATCGAGGCCAAGCATCACAACAAGGCGAAGCTGGTCGTCGTCGATCCCCGCTTCACCCGCTCGGCGGCGATGAGCGACTACTACGCGCCGATCCGCGCCGGCGCCGACATCGCGTTCCTCGGCGGCGTCATCAACTTCCTGCTGACCAACGACCGGATCCAGCACGACTACGTCGCGAACTACACGAACGCGGCGTTCATCGTCAACGAACGCTTCGAGTTCAAGGACGGCCTGTTCTCCGGCTACGACCCGGCGCGCCGCCGCTACGACACCAGCACCTGGGGTTACGAGCTCGACGAGCAGGGCTTCGCGAAGGTCGATCCGACCTTGCAGCATCCGCGCTGCGTGCTGCAGGTGATGAAGCGGCACTACTCCCGCTACACGCCGGAAATGGTGAGCCGCATCACCGGCACGCCGGTCGCGAAGTTCGGCAAGGTCTGCGAGATGATCGCGTCCACCGCCGTGCCCGGCCGCGCGATGACGATCATGTATGCGCTCGGCTGGACCCAGCACAGCCAGGGCTCGGAGATGATCCGCAGCGGCGCGATCGTGCAGCTTCTGCTCGGCAACATCGGCGTACCGGGCGGCGGCATGAACGCGCTGCGCGGCCACAGCAACATCCAGGGGCTGACCGATCTCGGTCTGCTGTCGAACTCGCTGACCGGCTATCTGTCGTTGCCGACCGAAGCGGAGCAGGATCTGCCGACCTACTTCAAGCCGCGGGCGCTGAAGCCGCTGCGGCCCAACCAGGTCAGCTACTGGCAGAACTATCCGAAGTTCTTCGTCAGCCTGCAGAAGGCCTGGTGGGGCGACAAGGCCACCGCCGGCAACGAATGGGCGTTCCACCATCTGCCGAAGATCGACAAGCTGTACGACGTGCTGCAGGCGTTCGAGCTGATGAGCCAGGGACGACTGAACGGTTACATCTGCCAGGGCTTCAATCCAGTGGGTTCGTTCCCGGACAAGCGCAAGATCATCGCCGGTCTGTCGAAGCTGAAGTTCCTCGCGATCATCGATCCGCTGAACACCGAGACGGCGGAGTTCTGGAAGAACCACGGGGAGCTGAACGACGTGGACCCGGCGGCGATCGGCACGACGGTGTTCCGGCTGCCGTCGACCTGCTTCGCCGAGGAGGAGGGCTCGCTGACCAACTCCGGCAGGTGGCTGCAGTGGCACTGGCAGGCGGCCGAACCGCCCGGCGAGGCGCGCGGCGATCTCGAGATCATCGCCGACCTGTTCGTTCGCATTCGTGACGCGTATCGGCGCGACGGCGGCGCCTTCGCCGATCCGATCCTCGATCTGACCTGGGCCTACAAGCAGCCGCGCAAGCCGTCGGCCGAGGAGATCGCCAGGGAGTACAACGGCGGCGCGCTGCGCGATCTCACCGATCCGCGCGATCCGTCGAAGGTGCTGGTCAGGGCGGGCGAGCAGCTCTCCGGCTTCGGCCAGCTTCGCGACGACGGCAGCACCGCCAGCGGCTGCTGGATCTTCTGCGGCGCCTGGACCCAGGCCGGCAACCAGATGGCCCGCCGCGACAATTCCGACCCCTGGGGCATCGGGCAGACATTGAACTGGGCCTGGTCCTGGCCGGCGAACCGGCGGATCCTGTACAACGCCGCGTCCAGCGCACCCGATGGCAAGCCGTGGAGCGCGGCGCGCAAGCTGGTGCAGTGGAACGGTTCGAGCTGGGGCGGCGCCGACGTGCCCGACATGCAGATCGATGCCGATCCCGGTGCGCCCGACCGCGCGCAGCCGTTCATCATGACCGCCGAAGGCGTCGCGCGGATGTTCGCGCCGACCGGCATGGCCGAAGGGCCGCTGCCCGAGCACTACGAACCGTTCGAGTCGCCGCTCGTCGACAACCCGATGCATCCGGGCTCGGCGGTCGCCCGCGCCAATCCGGCCGCGCGGGTGTTCAAGGGCGACCTGGAAGCGTTCGGCACGCCGAAGGAGTTCCCGCTGGTCGCGACCAGCTACCGGCTGACCGAGCACTTCCACTACTGGACCAAGAACGTGCGCACCAGCGCGATCATCCAGCCCGAACAGTTCGTCGAGATCGGCGTCGAGCTGGCGCGCGACAAAGGCATCGCCAACGGAGACCGGGTCAAGGTCCGATCGAACCGCGGCCAGATCAAGGCGGTGGCGGTGGGGACGCCGCGCATTCCGCGGCTGCAGTGCGACGGCCGCGACATCGACACCGTCGGGCTGCCGAACCACTGGGGCTTCGTCGGCGTCGCGCGGCCGGGTTATCTGGTCAACACGCTGACCCCGTTCGTCGGCGATGCGAACACGCAGACGCCGGAATTCAAGTCGTTCATCGTCGACATCGAGAAGATCTGACATGTCGTCACTGCAATCCCTGGACATAGCGGCGCGGTCGGCGACCACCACGCCGTCGCCTCGGGCGCGCCGCACGCTCGAGGTCGCCAAGCTGATCGACGTGACGAGCTGCATCGGCTGCAAGGCCTGTCAGGTCGCCTGCATGGAGTGGAACGATCTGCGCGACCAGGTCGGGGTCACCGAAGGGGTCTATGACAACCCGCTCGATCTGACGCCGCAGTCGTGGACGGTGATGCGGTTCGCCGAGGTGCAGACGCGCCGCGACGACGAACCGACGCTGGAATGGCTGATCCGCAAGGACGGCTGCATGCACTGCGAGGAGCCGGGCTGTCTGAAGG
>DAISWF010000331.1:0-5939 GCA_036826495.1 Burkholderiaceae bacterium | reverse complement strand
CAGCGCCAGGATGTTGGTCTGGAACGCGATGCCGTCGATGACGCCGATGATGTCGCTGATCTTGCGCGAGGCATCGGAGATCTCCGACATCGTCGCCACCACCTGGCCGACGACCTGTCCGCCCCGGGTGGCTGCTTCGGAGGCAGCGGTCGCGAGCTGATTGGCCTGCCGCGCCGTTTCGGCATTGTTCTTCACGGTGCTGGAGAACTGCTCCATCGACGACGCGGTCTGCTGCAGATTGCTCGCCTGCAGCTCGGTGCGCTGACTGAGGTCGGCGTTGCCGGTGGCGATCTGGGTGGACCCGGTGGCGATCGAGTTCGAGGCGCTGCGCACCTGGCCCACGATCGTCGCCAGCTTGCCCTGCATCGCGCCGAGCGATGCCAGCACGCTGCCGGCCGGCGCCCGATCGGCGCCCGGAAGCCGCTGCAGGTTGCCGTCGGCGACGTTCTGCGCGGCACGGCCCAGATCGGCCGGCTCGGCACCCAGCGCACGGATCAGGTTGCGCACGATCAGCGCGCCGGCGACGATGGCCAGCAGCACGCCGGCCAGGCAGACGCCGATCATCACCAGGCGCCGCGACTCGTAGGCCTGCCGGGCTTCGCGCACGGTGTCGGCGGCCCGCTCGGCGGTGTAGCGTGCGTATTCATCCGAGGCGCGGGTCAGCTCGGCCAGCAGCGGGCGGCACTCGGCATTCATCCGGGCGATCGCCTCGTCGCGCTGCTTGTCGATCGCCAGCTTGACGATCGCCTGCGCCACCCCGCCGTAGCGCTGCTCCACCGACTCGAGCGTCGCGAACATCTGGCGGGCCCGCTCGGTGACGCCGGCGCCCTGGTCGGTCATCTCCTTGAGCTTGCGCACCAGCGTCTGCACGTCTTCATGCGCACGGGTCACCTTGGCGGTCTCGGTCTGCAGGTCCTCGGCGCGGCTGACCAGCACGAGATTGCGGGCGGCGATCGCCCGGGCATCGACGGCATTGCGCAACTGCGCGGCGACGGCCGCGCGGGCGTTGACGCCCTCGACGAAATCGGCGAAGCGCCCGCTGGCACTGGCCAGCGACAGGATGGCGAATGCGGCGATCACGGCCGTCAGAGCCGCGAGACAGCCGAATGCCAACGTCAGACGGGCCTTCACGGAAATTTGCGGTTTGTACACCCTGAACTCCTTTGCTGCTTATTGCTCTTACGACGGAGGTGCGCTGATGCTAGGGCGCATCCGTCTGGTAAGAATCGGACAATAAGCGCGGAGTTCGTTGTGTGAATGCCGCAACGGGAGCCGCGCTACCCGCGACGGCGAAGCGGTGGGCTTCGCGGGCTAACGCTCAGAGTTCGACCATGCCCTTGAACCCGCCCCAGAACATGCGCTTACCGTCGAACGGCATCGATTTCGGATCCATCGAGGCGAGCCGCGGATCCTTCATCACCTTCGCATTGATCGAATCGCGCTGGCGGCGCGACTTGTAGACGATCCACGAGAACACGACGACCTCGTCGGCCTTCAGCTTGACCGCCTGCGGAAACGACGTGAGCTTGCCGGGCTTCACATCGTCGGCCACGCACTCGCGGTATTCCAGCGCGCCGTATTCCTTCCAGATCCGGCCGGCCTTGCGGGCCAGCTTCTTGTAGTCCTCCAGCCTGTCCTTCGGAACCGGCAGCACGAATCCGTCGACGTAGATCGCCATCTCGAATGTCCCCTTACGCTGTTTGTCACCGAGCCCCGAACTCTGGCCCGCGGGGCGTCGGCCCGTCAAGCAGTGGGGGATTGACGAGGCCGTTCGGACGCTTCGGACAGTTCGAGCACGAGGCGCGCCTCCTAGTCTCCACGGGACTGCCGCCTACGCTCGAAACCCAATGACCGCGCGAGCCGCAGCATGCCGGTATTGTCCGACAGCGTATAGCCGACCAGACGGCGCACGCCATGAGCCCGCGCGGCTTCGATCAGCCGCGTCATCAGCCGCATGCCCAGCCCGCGCGACTGCCATTCATCGGCGATGACGATCGCGAATTCGGCCTCGCCGGTGGGCCGGCCGTGATCATCGAGATCGATGCAGCGCGCCACCGCGATCTGCTCTTCCTGTCCTTCATGCTGCCGGGTGATGACCAAGGCGATCTCGTGCCGCGGATCGATGTCGGTGAAGCGGCGCAGCTCCTGCGGCGTGGGAAAGCGCACCGACATCATCCGCTGGTAGGCGGATTGCGGCGACAGATGCCGCAGGAACGCCTCTTCGCGTGCCAGATCGTCGGCCCGGATCGAGCGGATCGTCAGCTCGGTGCCGTCGGGGTGCCGCCAGCGGTCGATCACGAGTGTCGGGGCCGGTGGGTTCGACGACATCGGCAGCCTCTACGCGGGTGGCGGAGTGGAGTCGACAGGGTCTGCAGAGGCGACGGGATCGGCCGGGTCGCTGGTCAGCGTCAGCAGGATGTCCGCATACCAGGCCAGGTTCAGACCGAGCGATTCGTCCTGCGCCGCATCGCGGGTGCCCATGTCCAGCCGGGCCGAATGCACGCCCAGCAGGCGCCAGGGCAGGTCGGCGAACGGCCCTTCGTGCGGGCCGCCGTCGGAGCCGGCCTGGGATGCGGCGCGCATCACGACCGGTGCGCCGCTGGTGCCGCGATGGGTGCGCCCGTCGGTCAGGAAGGCGCCCTGGCCCTGGAAGCGCAGGCCGAACGACGAGGCGATGACCGCCTGGCGCACGACCGGCAGATGATGCAGCGTGTCGTGAAAGCCCAGCGGAAAGCCGACGATCAACAGCGGCGAGCCCACGTCGATGTCGGCGAACGAATCCGGCAGGTGGTCGGCGGTGAAGGCCCGCATCACGGCGGTGTCCGGCAGCGCATCGCGATCCAGCTCGATCGCCGCCACGTCGATCTCGCCGCCGCTGTCGGCGCCCTGGCGCCAGATGCCCTGCCCCTCGCGATACAGCAGGATCGAGTAGCCGGTGGATATCGCGAGATTGCCTTCGTCGACGTGCAGCTCGATCTCGATGCGGTCGGGGAAATGCTGGTTCGGCTCGTCGATCAGCACGTGACGGCTGGTGACGAGGAACATCCGTTCGTCGCGGGCGAAGAAGAACCCGCTGGCGCGAGTCAGCAGGCTCGCGCCGTCGAACGTGGAAACCTGGGTGGCGGCCAGCAGCAGCGATTCGACGGTCATCAGTGCGCGAACGCGGCGGGTTGTGCGACTGCTGATGGTATCAAGCCGCGATGGAAAACGGATCATCATCGGGCGCTGGCGCGATCATTGCTCGTCCGTGGCATGCGTCGCCGGGGCGTTCCGACCATGCACCGGTTGAAAGCGCAGGGCCGCTGGTGCGACCATGCGACGTTGTGTCCCGACCGGAGATGCCCCAATGTCGACAGCCCGCCGCAAGACCTCTGATGATGCCGCCACGCCGCCCAGGCCGGCGGTCAAACGCAGCCCCGCCACACGCGGCACCGTGGACCGCAAGACGAAGACGACGACGGTGGCCGCCGACGCCGCGGATGTGAAGAAGGCGGCTGCAACGAAGGCGGCTGCAGCGAAGCCGGCCCCCGCCGGAACGAAGGCCGCGCCCGGCGCAGCGCCTGCGGCGGCGTCCCGGCCGGCGACGGCCAGGGCAGCCGAGCCCGCCGCCGAACGGGCGGACATGATCATCGACCGCGAGACGATGATCCGCGAGCGCGCCTACCTGCGCTACCTGGAGCGCGGCGGCGGCAGCGGCGAGGCGGTGGCCGACTGGCTGGCGGCCGAACGGGAGGTGGACGCGGAGTTCACGCGCCGCGGCGCGCCGGCCTGAGCGGCCGGCGCGCCGCGTTGCGCGGCTGTGCCGGCATACCGGGCATGCCGGCCACGCGGTCAGCGCACGTCGTCGTCCTCGTCGTCGACGTGCCGCGCGCGCACCGAGGCCAGCGCGCTCTGATAGATCTCGCCCAGCCCTTCATTCCCGCGGGCGGTCATCCGCAGGTCTTCCAGATGCCCGTTGCCGAGGCCATAGACCCAGCCGTGCACCACCAGATGCTGGCCGCGCGCCCAGGCGTCCTGCACGACGGTGGTGTGGCAGACGTTCAGCGCCTGGTCGACGACGTTCAGCTCGCACAGCGCATTGACCCGGCGATGCGGCGGCAGGCTGTCCAGCCAGGGACGATGGCGGTTGCGCACGTCCTGCACATGGCGGATCCAGTTGTCGGCGAGGCCCACCCGCAGGTTGTTGACCGCCGCCGCGACGCCGCCGCAGTTCGAATGCCCGACGACGATGATGTGCTCGACCTTCAACTGGTCGGTGGCGAACTGGATCGACGACAGGCAGTTCAGGTCCGAATGCACGACGACGTTGGCGACGTTGCGATGGACGAACAGCTCGCCGGGCGCCAGGTCGACCAGCTCGTTGGCCGGCACCCGGCTGTCGGCACAGCCTATCCACATGTAGCGGGGCGCCTGCTGCGCCAGCAGCCCGGTGAAGAAACCCGGGCGGCGCGCTTCCATCGACGCCGCCCAGCGCCGGTTGTTGTCCAGCAAATCGTCCAGATCGTTGGCCATCGTGCTGCTGCGGTGCGTCAATCCGGATCAGTATACGTCGACGCTGCCGTACGGGACGTCAGCCGCGGTTCAGCCTCGCCAGCCGGTCGCCGATGATCTGGTCGGCCTCGCGCATGATCCGGTCGATCAGCTCCCTGCAGGTCGGCACGTCGCGGATCAGGCCGGCCACCATGCCGCAGCTCCAGGCGCCGGCCTCCATCTCGCCCTCCAGCATCACCTTGGGATAGATGCCGGCCACCTGATCGTGGATGTCGTCGATCTTCAGCGAGTCGCCCCTGGCCTTCTCGATCTCCAGCAGCTTCTTGACCCCGTCGTTCAGCAGCACGCGCTCGGTGTTGCGCAGGCTGCGCATGATCAGCCGGGTGTCCAGCTCGGATGCGGCGACGATCGCCTGCTTGACGTTCTCGTGCACCGGCGCCTCCTTCGTCGCGATGAAGCGGGTGCCCATGTTCATGCCCTCGGCGCCGAGCGCCAGCGCAGCGACCAGGCTGCGCCCGTCGGCCATGCCGCCGGACGCCACGAACGGCACCTTCAGCTCCTCGGCCGCGCGCGGCAGCAGGATGAAGTTCGGCACGTCGTCCTCGCCGGGGTGGCCGCCGCATTCGAAGCCGTCGACGCTGACCGCGTCGCAGCCGATCGCCTCGGCCTTCAGCGAATGGCGCACCGACGTGCACTTGTGGATCACCTTGATGCCGTTGGCCTTCAGCTCGGCCAGATGGGGCTCCGGGTTGCGGCCGGCGGTCTCGACCGCCTTCACGCCGCCCTCGATGATCGCGCGGATGTACTCGGGATACGGCGGCTTGGCGAAGGTCGGCAGGAACGTCAGGTTGACGCCGAACGGCTTGTCGGTCATCTCCCGGCACTTCGCGATCTCTTTGGCCAGCAGCTCGGGCGTCTTCTGCGTCAGCCCGGTGATGATGCCCAGGCCGCCGGCGTTCGAGACGGCCGCAGCCAGCTCGGCGAAGCCGACGAAATGCATGCCGCCCTGGATGATCGGGTGCTCGATGCCGAACATTTCGGTGATTCGGGTCTTCACGGTGTCTCCGGATTGCGTGGGTGGGGGGAACGTCAGCGGCGATTGTACGGGCGGCGGGCAACGTTCCATGGAGCGGTAGCGGACGGGCGTGGCCGGTGGCAGGTAACGCCAAGTTCGGTGGCCGGCCGACCGGCGGCTGCAAGCACGCCGCCCACCCTGCGGTATCATCGCCGCGGGCCGTGCCCTTCCACGGCTCACGTCGCTCGGACGGTTCCGGGCGCTTACGTGAGAACCACACCATGTCCGCTTCCGCAGGCAAGCGCCGCTTCGCGCGCATCGACCGCCTCCCCCCGTACGCCTTCAACATCACCGCCGAGCTGAAGCTGGCCGAGCGCCGCCGCGGCGAGGACATCATCGACATGAGCATGGGCAACCCCGACGGGGCCACGCC
>DAISWF010000330.1:0-5948 GCA_036826495.1 Burkholderiaceae bacterium | reverse complement strand
TGCTGCGCGAGTTGAAGCGCGGCGGCCAGGCCTACTTCCTGCACAACGAGGTCGACACGATCGAGAACCGGCGGCGCGAGCTGGCCGAGCTGGTGCCGGAGGCCCGCATCGCGGTCGCCCACGGGCAGATGAACGAGCGCGACCTCGAACGGGTGATGCGCGACTTCCATTCGCAGCGTCACAACGTGCTGCTGTGCACGACGATCATCGAGACCGGCATCGACATCCCGACGGCGAACACGATCGTCATCCACCGCGCCGACCGCTTCGGGCTGGCGCAGTTGCATCAGCTACGCGGCCGGGTCGGCCGCTCGCACCACCAGGCCTACGCGTACCTGCTGACGCCGGACGAGGCGGCGATGACGCGCGATGCGGTCAAGCGGCTGGAGGCGATCCAGATGATGGAGGAGCTGGGCTCCGGCTTCTATCTGGCGATGCACGATCTGGAGATCCGCGGCGCCGGCGAGGTGCTCGGCGATTCGCAGTCGGGCGACATGCAGGAGGTGGGCTTCGCGCTGTACAGCGAGATGCTGAACGAGGCGGTGCGTGCGCTGAAGGCCGGCCGCGAGCCGGACCTGAGCGCGCCGCTGTCGGCCACCACCGAGATCAACCTGCACGTGCCGGCGCTGTTGCCCGCCGACTACTGCGGCGACGTGCACGAGCGGCTGACGCTGTACAAGCGGCTGGCCAACTGCGCCGACGACGATGCGCTGAGCCTGATGCGCGAGGAGCTGGTCGACCGCTTCGGCCGGATGCCGGAGGCCGCGCAGGCGCTGATCGAGACGCACAGGCTGCGGCTGCTGGGCCAGCCGCTGGGCATCGCGAAGATCGATGCATCGGCCGAGACGGTGGTGCTGCAGTTCGTGCCACAGCCGCCGCTCCCGCCCGAACGGATCATCGCGTTCATCCAGTCGCGGCGCGACGTGAAGCTGGCCGGGCCCGACCGGCTGCGCTTCACGATCGCCACCAGCGACCTGAAGAGCCGCGTGCAGCGGATCCGCGAGATCATCGCCGGACTGGGCCGGCCGGCCGGCGGCAGTGCGAACGCCATGCCGATGGCCGCCGCCGCGCGCAGCGACCCCACGACGCCGGGCGGTGGGGCGAAGGGAGGCCGGGCAACCTCCGCCAGCGCCGCGGCGACGCAGGGTGCCCGCCGCAGCGCGGCTGACGCCGACACCTTGCGCAACACCACCAGCAAGCCGGCGCACAGCACCGACAGCAAGGCGGCGCAAGCCGCCAGGACCATGGCGGCGGCTGCCGCGAAAGGCAGACGCTCCCGATGACCGGCCTCGTATTGCAGCACCCTGACCTCGCCGCCGACACGGTCGAACGCTTCACCGCGGCGATCGGCACCGCCCCGGCCGAACGGCAGGCCGGCGTCGCCTGGTGGCCGGCCACCACGCTGACCCGCGACGAGGTCGCGGCGCTCGCCGACCGGTTGCAGGTCGACGCGCAGCTCGTCGCCGGTCGCCCGCCGCTGTCGTCGTTCGGGCTGCTGGTGTTCGACATGGACTCCACGCTGATCACGATCGAATGCGTCGACGAGATCGCCGACTACGTCGGCAAGAAGGCCGAGGTCGCCGCGATCACCGAGGCGGCGATGCGCGGCGAGATCGCCGACTACAACGAGAGCCTGCGCCGGCGGGTGGCGCTGCTGGCCGGGCTGCCGGAGCAGACGCTGCAGCGGGTGTACGACGAGCGGCTCCGGCTGACGCCGGGCGCCGAGACGCTGATCGCCGCGGCGCACCGGGCGGGGCTCAAGGTGCTGCTGGTATCGGGCGGCTTCACGTTCTTCACGTCCCGGCTGCAGCCGCGGCTGGCGCTCGACTTCGTCCGCGCCAACGAGCTCGGGGTCGCCGACGGCCGCCTGACCGGCCAGGTGCTGGGCGAGATCGTCAACGCCGACGTCAAGCGGGCGACCGTCGAGGCCACCTGCGCGCGGCTCGGCATCGCGCCGTCGCGCGCGATCGTCGTCGGCGACGGCGCCAACGATCTGAAGATGATGGCGGTCGCCGGCATGTCGGTGGCGTTCCATGCGAAGCCGGTCGTGCGTGCGCAGACCACGCACGCGATCAGCCACGGCGGGCTGGACGGGATCCTGAACTTCTTCGAGCCGGCCGCCGGCCGCTGACCCTGCGGTGGCTCAGCGCGCCGGCGCTGCGGCCTGCACGACCCTGCCGTACAGATCGTGCTCGTCGCTGCCGTCGATGATGACGCTCGCGAACTCGCCGATCTTCAGCGATGCGTCGGCGGCGACGTGGACGACCCCGTCGATCTCCGGCGCATCGGCCGCCGAGCGGGCGATCGCCTCGCCGTCGTCGTCGAACCCGTCGACCAGCACCTGCATCGTCGCGCCGACCTTGGCGCGCAGACGCCGCTCGCTGATCGCCGATTGCACCTCCATGAAACGCGCGCGCCGCTCCTCGCGGACCTCGTCGGGCACCGCCCCCGGCAGCTCGTTCGCGGTGGCGCCTTCGACCGGCGAGTAGGCAAAACAGCCGACGCGGTCGAGCTCGGCCTCGTCGAGGAACTCGAGCAGATGCCGGAACTCCTGCTCGGTCTCTCCGGGAAAGCCGACGATGAAGGTGCTGCGGATCGTCAGCGCCGGACAGACGCGGCGCCAGGCGGCGATCCGCTCGATGTTCTTCTCGCCGGAGGCCGGCCGCTTCATCGCCTTCAGCACCCGCGGATGCGAGTGCTGCAGCGGCACGTCCAGGTACGGCAGGATGCGCCCCTGCCCCTGCGTCGCCCGCCCCGCTCCGGCTGCGCCGGCCATCAGCTCCACGACCTCGTCGACGTGCGGATACGGATAGACGTAGTGCAGCCGCACCCAGGCGTCGAGCCGCCCCAGCTCACGGACCAGCTCGGTCATCCGCGTGCGCACCGGGCGGCCATCGACGAAACCGGTGCGGTAGCGCAGATCGACTCCATAGGCGCTGGTGTCCTGCGACACCACCAGCAGCTCGCGCACGCCGCCCCTGACCAGCGCACCCGCTTCGCGCAGCACGTCGCCGATCGGCCGGCTGACCAGGTCGCCGCGCATCGACGGGATGATGCAGAACGAGCAGCGATGGTTGCAGCCCTCGGAGATCTTCAGATACGCATAGTGGCGCGGCGTCAGCTTGATGCCGGCCGGCGGCACCAGATCGGTGAACGGATCGTGCGGCTTCGGCAGGTTCGCATGCACCTGCGCCATCACCTCGTCGGTCGCATGCGGGCCGGTGACCGCCAGCACCTTCGGATGGATCGCGCGAACCAGGTTGCTGCCCGCCTTGTCCTGGCGCGCCCCCAGGCAGCCGGTGACGATCACCCTGCCGTTCTCGGCCAGCGCCTCGCCGATCGCATCGAGCGATTCGGCCACCGCGTCGTCGATGAAGCCGCAGGTGTTGACGATCACCAGGTCGGAGCCGTCATAGCTGGGCGCGATGTCGTAACCCTCGGCGCGAAGCTGCGTAATGATCCGCTCGGAGTCGACCAGCGCCTTCGGGCAGCCGAGGCTCACCATGCCGATGCGAGGCGCCCTTTCGGTGAAGGCCTTTGTCTTTACGCGAGATTTCTGCAAATTCAAGCTCTCAGGCGCCCCGGGCGCCGCCAAACCGGAATGGTACAGGCTGCTCGATGGCGGCGGCGACCTGGTAAAGCCTGTCGAGCAGCCAGCGCATCATCGGATCGTGCTGGTAGCGCTGGTGCCAGATCGCGTACATCGGCATCGCCGGGGACGGGAACGGCGTTTCGGCCTGCGCGAAGCCGTCGAGCTGATTGGCGCCGAGACGATGCGGCAGCGTCGCCAGATAGGCCGAGCCTTTCAGGAACGACTTGACGCCGGCGAAGCCGGGGACGCTGACCGCCAGGCGGCGGACGATGCCCTGGGCTTTCAGGTGGTCGTCGATGTCGAGGCTGCGCTGCGGCTCGTAGACCACGGTGACGTGCTCGGCCGCCAGGTAGTCGGCCAGGTCGCGCGGCGGCGGGCGCACCGCCGGGTCGAAGAACACCACGTAGCGATCGTCGAACAGCCGGCGCTGCAGGATGTCGGCGCCCTGCGGCGGGCGCGGCGAGATCGCCAGCTTGCAGCGGTCCGAGCGCAGCAGCTCGGCGCTGGGGACGTTGGACGGAATCACGCGCAGCCGGATGCGCGGCGCATCCGCCTTCAGCGACGCGAACAATGCGGGCAGCAACAGGTCGCGCTGCAGGTCGTTGGCGGCGACCGTCAGCGTCTGGTCGAGGCCGGCCGGCGAGAACTCGGCCTTGCTGCCGAAGCGGTGCAGCTCGTCGAGCAGCCGCCGGGCCTCGACCGCCAGCGCGTCGGCGCGCGCGGTGGCGACCACCGACCGCCCCGACTTGACGAACAGCGGGTCGCCGACGATGCCGCGCAGCTTGTCCAGCATATGGCTGACCGCCGACTGCGTGATGCCCAGGCGCTGCGCCGCGCGGGTCACCGAGCCCTCCTCGTGCACGGCGATCAGCAGCCGCAGCAGCCGGCCGTCTAGATCCAAATGATCGAAATTGCTCATGATTCCGATCATATTCCATCTATTTATCTTGGCGATCAACCGACCGACAATTCGTTCGCATCGCAGTGATTTCGCGGCGACGCGGAAGTCGTACGACCACCTCGAGGAGCGCAGCAGATGAGCACCCGTCCGCCCAAGCGAACGATTCCGGGGGCACCCATCTTCGACAGCGATGCCGCGCGCCGCGGCTATGCGCTGAACAAGATGTGCTACTCGTTCAACAGCAAGGCCAACCGCGACGAGTTCGTCCGCGACGAGCTGGCCTACTGCAGGAAGTTCGGCCTCGACGAGGCCCAGACCAAGGCCATCCTCGAGCGCGACGTGCTGTCGCTGATCAGGGTCGGCGGCGGCGTGTACTTCCTCGGCAAGCTGGCCGGCGGGGTGCTTGGCCTCGACATGCAGGACATCGGCGCCCTGCAGACGGGCACGACGAAGGACGAATTCAAGGCCAGGCTGGTCGCGGCGGGGAAATAGACATCATGGCGAAGATCGCAGGCATCCTGACCACGTCGCACGTGCCGCTGATCGGCAAGGCGATCCACCTGAAGCTGCAGCAGGACCCGTACTGGAAACCCTTCTTCGACGGCTTCCCGCCGATCCGCGAATGGCTGGACCGGGTCAAGCCGGACGTCGTCGTGTCCTGCTTCAACGACCACGGCCTCAACTTCTTCCTCGACAAGCAGCCGACCTTCGCGATCGGCACGGCGCCGGAATACGTCAGCGAGGACGAGGGCTGGGGCATCCCGACGATGCCGAGCTTCCCGGGCGCGGAAGACCTCTCCTGGCACATCCGCGACAGCCTGGTCCGCGACGACTTCGACATGGTCACCTGCCAGGAGATGCTCGTCGACCACGCCTTCACGCTGCCGATGGCGCTGCTGTGGCCCGAGCAGAAGTGGCCGGTCAGGAGCGTGCCGATCTGCGTCAACACCGTGCTGTTCCCGCTGCCCTCCGCGCGCCGCTGCTACCGGCTCGGCGAAGCCATCGGTCGCGCGATCGCCAGCTTCCCGGAGGACGTCAAGGTGCTGGTCGTGGGCACCGGCGGGCTGTCGCACCAGCTCGAGGGCGAGCGCGCCGGCTTCATCAACAAGGCGTTCGACCTGAAGTTCATGGACAGCATGGTCAACGACCCGCAGTGGGCGACGCAGTTCTCCGATGTCGACCTGGTCGAGCAGACGGGCAACGAAGGCGTCGAGCTGTTGAACTGGCTGGTCGCGCGCGGCACCGTCGCGGGGCCGGTCGAGCTGGTGCACTCGAACTTCCACATTCCGATCTCGAACACGGCGGCTGCGACGATGCTGCTCGCGCCGGCCTGAGGCCGGCGTCAGGCCGCCGCTGGTGGCGAGCGGCCTGCTTACCGGGCGGAGCCCGGGCCCGTTGCTGCGCTACTTCTTGTTGTCCATCCCGGAGAACGGAAAGTTCTGGAACATGTTGCGG
>DAISWF010000329.1:0-5978 GCA_036826495.1 Burkholderiaceae bacterium | reverse complement strand
GGCCGGCCTGTATGGCTGCCTCGTCCATCCGGTCCGCTTGGAAGCCGCTCGTTGATTCCGTTCAGCCGATCGTTCCCCGCCGCGCGTTAACATTGCGACATGAGTGCCTGTCTGCGCAGATGGCTGGTCGTCTGGATGCTGCTGGTCGCGGTGCCGTTGCAGGGCATCGCGGCGGTGCTCGCCTGCGGGCCGGCGCATCAGCGGATCGGCGATCGGGGTGCGCAGCCGGTCGGGGCAGCGCAGGCCACCGTGGCGGAGATCGCCGCGGTGCGGGTCACGGCTTCCGATGCGGCGGTCGATGCCGGCAAGGCGGCTCATGCGCATCACGGACGTGCCCACGGGAATTCCGTCGGTGGCGCGGAGGGCTCTCCTTGCGCCGATCACGGCTTCTCTCACGACTCCGACCCGTCCGGTGTCGATGACCCGGCCCTCGTCGATGGTCATGCCTCGGCTATCGTCGATGACCATGGCTCGGCCACCGTCGATGGTCATGCCTTGGCCAACTTCGATGACCATGCCTCGGCCGACGGCTCACCGGACGGCTCTTCGTCCTGCAACGGCTGCGCCCCCTGCTGCACCGGGGCTGCGCTGACCAGCGGGTTCGCGTTGCCCTTGCACGCCGGGCCCGGCGTCGCCGACTTTCCGTCGCTGAACGACGGGCATCTGTCAGCCCCTTTGCGGGCGCTCGAACGGCCCCCACGACTGCACGTCTGATCCGGCCAGTCTGCCTGCGCTGATCCCGGTATCGCGACTGGGGCCGCGGCGCGCGACGCGGATCCGTTTCTCCCTGCTGCCGACGCGCGTCGGTCACGCCGCATCCGCGCCTGCGCGATGCGTGCCGGGATTGGCGCTTCGGTGGACGCCTGGACCAGATCGTGGAGTGCTGCATGTCCGTTCACACGAAAGCCCGGCCGCATCGTGCGCCGCCGGCACCGATTGCCTTGAGACTGCTGACCGGCACGCTGGCGGCGATGCTGCCGGCTGCTGCCGCGGTGAGCGCACCGGATCCGACCGATCCTGCCGCGGCAGTGCCGCCGGTGCGCTACCAGTCGGTGCTCGGCGACCGCCCGCGCCCCGCCGAACCGCCTTCGATGCCGTGGCGCGAATCCAATGACACAGTGGGCAGAGCCGGCGACCG
This sequence comes from Burkholderiaceae bacterium, assembly GCA_036826495.1. Lineage (GTDB taxonomy): Bacteria > Pseudomonadota > Gammaproteobacteria > Burkholderiales > Burkholderiaceae_E > DAISWF01. The sequence continues at coordinate 4,840 of DAISWF010000329.1, read as the reverse complement.
GCATTCATCGGCGCCCGGCACCGGCGACGAGGGACACCGCCACGGTGCAGGCCAGCAGCGGGATCCGGGGCAGCAGGGCGGCCGCGATCACCATGGCCAGCGCGGGCACCAGGGCCATCAGCATGACCAGAGCCATCAGCACCATCCGGGCCACCAAGGCCACCAAGGCCACCAAGGTCATCAAGGCCATCAGAGCCATCAGAGTCATCAGAGCCATCAGAGCCATCAGAGCCAGGATCATCAACGGCACGCCCCCCGACCTCACGATCACTCCCACTCCGCACCCCCCGCCGCAGGAGGCCAACGATGACCGCTCGTTCCGATCGCCTGGTCCCGACACCAACCCGCGCCGGTGCGCTGTTGCCCGCGCTCGCACTGCTGATGTCCATCACCGGGTGCACGCCCTTCTCGGCCGAGGGCGGCTTCGATGCGGTGTCGCAGGCGGCGCGCGAACGGCTCGGCAAGGACGTCGTCCGGGTCACCGATGACCAGACCCGCGACACCGTCGCCCGTCGCGTGGAGGAACTGCTGGCGCGGCCGCTGTCGGTCGACGATGCGGTGCAGATCGCGTTGCTGAACCACCGCGGTCTGCAGGCATCGTTCGCCGAGCTGCGGATCAGCGAGGCGGAGCTGGTGCAGGCCGGCCGGCTGCCGAACCCCACGTTCTCGATGCTGCGCGCCAGCCGGCTGGAGGGCGGCGTGCGCGACTACAAGATCGAGCAGGCGCTGACCTTCAACGTGTTCTCGCTGTTCACGCTGCCCCAGGTGACGAAGCTCGAGCGGCGCCGCTTCGAGCAGACCCGTCATCGGGTCGTGCTGGACATGATGGAGCTGGCGGCCGACGTGCGCCGCGCGTACTTCGACGCGGTGGCGGCCGGCGAGTCGCTGCGCTATGCCGGCCAGGTGGCGCAGGCGGCCGATGCCGGCGCCGAGCTCGCCGCGCGGATGGCGCAGGCCGGCAACTGGAACAGGCTGCGGCTCGCACGCGAGCAGGGTTTTCAGGCGGACGCCGTACTCAGGCAGGCGCTCGCGCAGCAGCGGCTGGTCGCGGCGCGCGAGCGGCTGACGCGGCTGCTCGGGCTGTGGGGTGCGCAGACCGCTTTCGAGCTGCCGCAGCGGCTGCCGGATCTCCCCGCAGAACCGGCCGACCGCCCCGACGTCGAGCAGGCGGCGCTGCAGCAGCGGATCGACATCCGGATGCTGCGCGAGCAGACCGAGGCGCTGGCGGCGAACCTGGGGCTGACCCGCACGACCCGCTTCATCAACGTGCTGGAGCTCGGGCCGGCCCGGGTGCTGGAAGGGCCGCGCGACAGCGGCTACAAGAACGGCTACGAGGTATCGCTGGAGCTGCCGCTGTTCGACTGGGGCGGCGCGCGGGTCGAACGGGCCGAGGCGCTGTACCGGCAGGCGCTCGATACCGTCGCGCAGGCGGCGATCGAGGCGCGCTCGCAGGTGCGCGAGGCCTGGCATGCGTACCGCTCGGGCTACGACGTGGCGCGCCACTACCGCGACGACATCGTGCCGCTGCGCAAGCGGATCGGCGACGAGAACCTGCTGCGCTACAACGCCATGCAGATCGGCGTGTTCGAGCTGCTGGCCGACGCGCGGGCGCAGATCGCCAGCGTCGACGGCTACATCGATGCGCTGAAGACTTTCTGGATCGCGCAGTCCGATCTCGAGATGGCGATGGTGGGCAGGCGGTCGGCAGCCCCTGCGAGCCCGCGCTCCACCGTCGAGGCTGCGGTCGCCGCGCCGCCCGCCGCGCACTGAGCCGTCGGGCACCGAGAACAGGCCGGGCATCAAGGGGGCGCCGTGCACCGGGAACACGCCGCGTACTGCGCCTGCCGAGGCAGGCCAAGCATCACAGGATGACCAACATGAATCCACGCAGACATTTCCTGCGCCACACCACGTCGGCCGCCGCAGCGGTCACCACCGCGGTGGCCGCCGCCGCCGTCGGCCGTTCGGCGCTCGCCGCGCTGCCCGAGCCGGTGATCCGTTCGACCGCCGACACCGGTCAGCCGCTCCTGCCCGACGGCGGACCAGCCTACCGGCCGGTGGTCACGTTGAACGGCTGGACGCTGCCGTGGCGGATGAACGGCGGCGTCAAGGAATTCCACCTGGTCGCCGAGCCGGTGGTCCGCGAGATGGCCCCCGGCATGAAAGCGCATCTGTGGGGCTACAACGGCCAGTCGCCGGGTCCGACGATCGAGGTCGTCGAAGGCGATCGCGTCCGCATCTTCGTGACCAACCGCCTGCCCGAGCACACCAGCATTCACTGGCACGGCCAGCGCTTGCCCAACGGCATGGACGGCGTGTCGGGTCTCACGCAGAAGGCGATCCCGGCCGGCAGGACCTTCGTCTACGAGTTCGTCGCGCGCCGCCCCGGCACCTTCATGTACCACCCGCATGCCGACGAGATGGCGCAGCTCGCGATGGGCCTCATGGGTTTCTGGGTCACCCATCCGAAAGGCCGCCATCCGCTGATCGAACCGGTGGACCGCGACTTCTGCTTCCTGATGAGCGCCTTCGACATCGAGCCGGGCAGTGCGACGCCGAAGATCATGACGATGCTGGACTTCAACCTCTGGTCATGGAACAGCCGGGTCTTCCCGGGCATCGATTCGCTGAACGTGCGCCGGGGCGACCGCGTGCGCATCCGGATCGGCAACCTGACGATGACCAACCACCCGATCCATCTGCACGGCCACGAGTTCGTCACGACCGGCACCGATGGCGGACCGATACCGCGCGCTGCGCGCTGGCCCGAGGTGACCACCGACGTCGGCGTCGGGCAGATGCGGCAGATCGAGTTCGTTGCCGACGAGGAGGGCGACTGGTCGATCCACTGCCACAAGAGCCACCATACGATGAACGCGATGGGGCACGAGGTGCCGACGATGATAGGCGTCGATCAGCGCGGCATCGGTGAGCGCATCACCGGACTGATCCCCGACTACATGGGGATGGGCGGGCGTGGCATGGCCGAGATGGCGGACATGAAGATGCCGCTGCCGGACAACACGCTTCCGATGATGACCGGCGAAGGACCGTTCGGCCCGCTCGGGATGGGCGGCATGTTCAGCGTGCTGAAGGTGCGGCGCGACCAGCGCCCCGGCGACTACCGCGATCCGGGCTGGTTCAGCCACCCGTCCGGCACCGTGGCCTACGAGTACACCGGCCGGCTGGCCGAGCCCACGCGCGCCGCGCCGGTCCCGGCCGCGCGCCGGCCGCAACGGGCGCCGCAGGAAGTGGAGGTCAAGGTGCGGCGGCCGCTTCCGTCGGCCCACGATCACTGAGCGTCGGCGCCCCCGGGGAGGGCGCCACATCGGTCCGCGCGTTCGTCCGCGTGCGCGTCATCGCGCGGACAGGTGCGCCAGCAGCTCGCGGTTCACCACTTCCGGCACCTCGTCGGTCAGGAAGTGGCCGGCGCCCGGGATCGCCACGAACCGGAAGCGACCGGTGACGAAGGCCGCGGTGCCTTCGGCCGCCATCCGGCCGACCGACGAATCGCCGTCGCCCCACAGGTACAGGGTGTCGCAGGCGACCGGCGGGAAGTCGTGGTTGCGCATCGCGGTCGCCGACGCCCGGTACCACTCGATCGCCGCCTCCAGCGCGCCGGCCGGACGCAGCGCATCGCAGTAGGCGTCGGCGTCCTCGGCCGGTACCCGCTGCGCGGCGAACATCCGCCGGAAAGCCGCCATGTCGTCGGCCCGCAGCGCTGCCGGCGCGCCGGCGTCCAGCAGCGCCTTGTGATGTCGTGACCGGCCCGGCTGATCCGGATCGGCGGCGAACGCACGGGCGAATGCCGCAGGGTGCGGCCGCGACAGCACCGTCAGGCTCAGCAGCCGTTGCGGCGCGCGAGCGGCGAGCATCCAGGCGATCTGGCCGCCCCAGTCGTGGCCGACCAGATGGAATCGCCCGGTCTGCAGCCGGTCCATCAGTGCCAGCGCGTCGTCGACGATCCGGTCGGCGGCATAGTGCTCGGTACCGGCCGGCCGTGCACCGGCCGAATAGCCGCGCTGGCTCGGGGCTACCGCGTGAAAGCCCGCGGCGGCCAGCGCCGGAAGCTGCCGTCGGAACGCCCAGCGCGATTGCGGAAAGCCGTGCAGCAGCAGCACGGCCGGCCCGTCCGCCGGCCCGCAGCGGTCCACCTCGAACTGCAGGCTGCCGACCGCGACGGCGCCGGTGACGATAGACGTACCCATCGAGCCTCCTTGCAACGATGTCGTGCGGCCGGGCACGTCGGACCCTTCCACGGGTGCTTCGGTTCTTCAGCCGCCGAACGGTTCTTCAGCCGCCGAACACCTGTTCCATCTCGCGCCGGAAGCGCACCGCCGGATCGTTCGCCTCGAGCGCGACGTCGCTCCAGGCCACCGGCTGCCCGGCCTTGACCGGCTTGACCAGCTTGCAGCGCTGCGCCAGGCCCAGCGGCAGGCCGCCGAGCTTCAGCGAGTCGGTCGCCGGCATCAGCTTGCCGTAGACGGTGAAGCCGCCTTCGCCGTCGAGGATCTCGCCGGCCGCCAGGTCGCGCTTGGCGGTGGCGACGACGTCGCCGTGCCACTCGAACGGCGCGCCGGTCGGCTCGCCGCGCAGCCCGACCGACGCCACCGTGATGCCGAGCTCCAGCCCGATCAGGTGATACGGCTTGTACATCGCGGTGTAGTTGCCGCTGCGGTCGGTGACCAGCCCGTACTCCTTGAAGCAGCGCCGAACGTAATCGCTGTCGCCGGCGAACGTCACGTACACGCCCCAGCGCAGGTCGCGGAACACCGGCCGGCCGTCGCGCTCCACGCTCGAGATCACCTCCACCTGGCCGCGATGGTGCAGGTGGCCCTCC
>DAISWF010000328.1:0-5990 GCA_036826495.1 Burkholderiaceae bacterium | reverse complement strand
CCAGATCGTGGAGCGGGCGCCGCGCGCGACCTTCTTCGCGCATCCGCTGCATCCGTACAGCGTCGCGCTGATGTCGGCGGTGCCCACGGTGCACGGCGGACGCGCGCGGGCGGCCCGGCGCATCCGGCTCTCCGGCGATCCGCCGAGCCCGATCGCGCCGCCGCCGGGCTGCCGCTTCGCCGGCCGCTGCGCCGCCGCGGAGCCGGCCTGCCGCGAAGCGTTGCCGCCGCTGCACGAGGTCACCCCCGGCCGCTGGGTACGCTGCCGGCGCGTCGAGGTGGTCGACGGCCATGCACGCGCACCGCTGGCCGCGACGGCCTGACCCGATCCCTGTTCAAAGGAAACCCGACATGCCCGACACCATCGTCTACCCCGCGCGCAGGATCCTCACCATGGCCCCGTGGCGGCCCGAAGCGACGCACGTGGCAGTGCGCGACGGCCGCATCCTCGGCGTCGGCAGCCTCGACGAGCTGCGCGGCTGGGGTACGTTCGAGCTGGACGAGCGCTTCGCCGACAAGGTGCTGATGCCCGGCCTCGTCGAGGGGCACACCCACCTGATGGCGGGCACGCTGTGGCGCTACACCTACTGCGGCTGGTTCGACGTCGAGGACCCGGACGGACGGCGGGTGGCCGGCGCCCGCTCGCTGGAAGCCGTCATCGAATCGCTGCGTCGGGCCGCGGCGGCGCTGCCCGAGGGCGACGCGGTGACGGGCTGGGGCCTCGATCCGATCTACTTCGGCGCGCGCCGCTGCAGCCGCGCCGACCTGGACCGCGTCAGCGACACGCGGGCGGTGGGCGTCATGCACGCCAGCGGCCATATCCTGAACGTCAACACGGTGGTGCTGGAGCGTGCCGGGCTGCTGCGCACCGGCCACACGCATCCCGGCATCCCGCTGGGTGCGGACGGGCTGCCCACCGGCGAGCTCAAGGGGCCCGAGGCGATGATGGCGGCGCTGCCGCTCGTGGGGCTGCACCGTTCGTTCCTGTCCGGCGACGAGCAGGGCATACGCGCGTTCGGCCGGCTGTGCGTCCGCGCGGGCGTCACCACGGCCACCGACCTCGCAGCCACGCTGGGCGACGACGAGGTGCAGACGCTGCGCGACACCACCGGCGATCCGGCCTATCCGGTGCGCATCGTGCCGCTGCTGCGGCTGATCGGCATGTCGCCGGCCGACGCGGTGGCGCGCGCCCGCCTGCTGCGTGAACACAGCACCGACCGGATGCGGCTCGGCCGCATCAAGATCGTGGCCGACGGCTCGATCCAGGGCTTCTCGGCACGGCTGCGCTGGCCCGGCTACTACAACGGCGCGCCCGCCGGCCTGTGGTACACCGCGCCCGAGACGATCCGCGAGTGCTACATGCTGGCGCTGGAGCACGGCGTGCAGGTGCATACGCATACCAACGGCGACGAAGCCACCGACCTGGCGCTCGATTGCATCGAGCAGGCGCTGCGCGCCAGGCCGGCGCGGGACCACCGCTTCACGCTGCAGCATGTGCAGCTTGCCAATGCGGCGCAGTTCCGGCGGATGGCTGCGATGGGCGTGGCGGCCAACCTGTTCGCCAACCACCTGTTCTACTGGGGCGACCAGCACTGGGAGACCACCGTCGGACCGGAGCGCGCCGCGCGGATGAATGCCTGCGCCACGGCGCTGCGCGAAGGCGTGCTGCTCGCGATCCATTCCGACGCCCCGATCACGCCGATCGGCCCGCTGTTCACCGCCTGGTGCGCGGTCAACCGCGTGTCCGCGTCCGGCCGCATGCTGGGCGAGCAGGAGCGCATCGAGGTCGGGCAGGCGCTGCAGGCGATCACGCTGGGCGCGGCCCGGACGCTGCACCTGGACAGCGAGATCGGTTCGATCGAATGCGGCAAGCAGGCCGACTTCTGCGTGCTGGACGACGATCCGCTTACGGTCGCCCCGCAGGCGCTGCGCGATGTCCGCGTCTGGGGAACCGTGCAGGGCGGGCGGGTGTTCCCGGCGGGCGGCTGACGGAACCGGCCGGCTACAGCACCTCGTCGCGCAGGTGATACCAGCGGTACAGAAAGCGCTGGCCGACCCTGCGGAACGGCGCGAACGCGCGCGACCGCACCAGGTTCATCACGTTCGGGTATTCGAGCGGCGAGTCGTAGATCGGCAGCCGGAACGCTGGGTCGGCGCCGCCGGCGATGCGCTGCGCCATGCGCCGGCCGGCATGCGCGGAGAACGACACGCCGTTGCCGCCGTAACCGAGCGCGTAGAACACCGCGTCGCGCGGATCCGGCTGCACGATGCGCGGCATCATGTCGTGGCTGACGTCCACCCAGCCCCACCACGAGTAGTCGATCGGGATGCCGCGCAGCACCGGGAACTTGCGATGCAGGCCATCGACCAGCACCGCCATGTGCCTGGCGGTCGGTGCGTCCGCCCCGGTGATCGAGCTGCGCGAGCCGATCTGCACCCGGTTGTCCGGCAGCAGCCGGTAGTAGAAGCGCAAGGTGCGCGTATCGGTGATCGGCTCCCGGGTCAGGAAGTTCGTGGCCTGCACTTCTTCCGGCGTCAGCGGACGGGTCACCAGCGAGTTCGACAGGATCGGCATGATCTTCGAATGCAGGCTCGGATGAAGCTCGTTGCTGGTGTAGCCGCCGGTCGCGAAGCCCACCGCCCGCGCCCGCACGGTGCCGCCCGGCGTGCGCAGGTGATAGGAGCCGCCGCGCGCGTCGAAGCCGGTCACCGGGCTGCCCGGATGCACCCGCACGCCCAGCGCGCGCGCCGCGCGCAGGTAACCGAACGCGAGCTTCAGCGGATGCACGCCGATGCCGTCCGGTTCGTGCAGCGCGCCGAAGGTTTCCTCGTCCTTCACGTAGTCGCGGTGCACGTCGGCGACGCTCAGCATCCGTGCGTCATAGCCGAACACCTCGCGCATCACCTTCGCTTCGTTGCGCAGGAAATCCAGCTTCTTCTCGCGGTGCGCGATGTACAGATGGCCGCCGGGCTGCGGCTCGCACTCGGGAAACTCCGCCACCAGGCTGCGGAAGATCTCGAAGCCGGCCCGGATCTCGGCATCGAGCTTCAGCGCGGTCTCCTTGCCCCAGCGCGCGATCCACTGCGGGCGGTAGAGCCGGCCGCTGGCGTTCTGGCCCTGCCCGCCGTTGCGGCTCGTGCAGCCCCAGGCCACGCGGTTGGCCTCCAGCACCGTGGCGCGGATGCCGTGCTCGCGGGCCAGGAACAGCGCGGTGGCCAGACCGGTGAAGCCCGAGCCCACGATCGCGACGTCGACGTCGCGGTCGCCGGTCACCGGCCCGTCGTCCTGCGGTGCCGGGCCGGCGGTGTCGACCCAGTACGTGGGCGCGTAATCCACGCCGCAGCCGGGATGCTGCGACACCAGAGGGTCGTACGTCGGGTCGTAGGGGTTGCGGGAAGCGGGCTTCGCGGTCGACATGTCCATAGCTATTCCGGCGCCTGCATGGCGAGAGTGCCGTACTGGAACACTAGTGGCGGGCGAGCGATTGGGTTAGCGCCAGATCGGATCATTCGATGAGGCCAGTGCGCGCCGGGCGGCGGCACGAGCGGACTGGATCCACCGAATGCATGCAACTGGCGCTACAACGGTGCGAACGGGCTGTTAACCTGCCCACTCGCGCATCTGGCGCCGGTGCCTTGCGGGTCGCGCCCCCCTCGGTGCCCACGCGCCCGCGCCCCGGTGACCGTGCCGGCGCGCCCCGTGCCCCCATAGCCCCCTTCGTTCGAGGAGCATCGATGAGCATATCCACCAGGCAGATCGACCCGGCTTTCCTGCAGGCCTTCAACGATGCATGGAATCGTCACGACATCGACGCGCTGATGGCGTTCATGACGGACGATTGCCAGTTCCATGCGGTGGCCGGTCCGGAGCTGTTCGGACGCAGCTTCATCGGCCGCGACGCGGTGCGCGAGGGCTTCCAGCTCGCCTGGCAGACCTGTCCCGACGCGGCCTGGGTCGACGGCGAGCACGTCGTCTGCGGCGACCGCGGCTTTTCCGAGAGCACGTTTCGCGGCACCCGGGCCGACGGCACGCGGATCGAAGCCCGCATGGTGGACGTGTTCACGTTCCGCGACGGCCGCATCGCGGTCAAGAACGCGTACCGCAAGGATCGCCCGCCGCTGTCCGCTGGCTGACGGGCCGCAACCGGCCCACCACCTTCGCGAGCACCTCGATGCCGGGGCCGATCGCGGCCGCGGTGATCGACTGGTAGCCCAGCCGGACGTAGCTGGCCGGCGGCGGGCTCTGACGGAAGAAGACGTCGCCCGGCTCGATCAGCACGCCCTCCTCGGCCGCGCAGGCGGCGAGCGCCACCGCCGACACGCCGTCGGGCAGACGCACCCAGCAGGAGCCGCCGCCGGAGACCGGCACCACCTCGCAATCCGGCAGGTGCCGCCGCATCACGTCGATCAGCATCGCGAAGCGCTCGCGCTGGGCCACCGCCAGCCGCCGCATCTGCGCATCGTGATGGCCCAGCGACAGGAACAGCGAGAACGCCCGCTGCACGAACGTCGACGGGTGCCGCAGCATCAGCCGGCGCAGCGCACGCAGCTCCGCGATCAGCGGCGGCGCGGCGACGATGTAGCCGATGCGCAGCCCCGGCGCCAGGCTCTTGGACAGGCTGCCGATGTAGATCACGCGTTCGCTGCGGTCCAGGCTCTTGAGCGCCGGGATCGGTTCGCCGTCGAAGCGGTTCTCGCTCTCGAAGTCGTCCTCGACGATGATGAAGTCCTCGGCGTCGGCCTTCGCCAGCAGCGCCCGGCGCCGTTCGATCGGCATCGTGACGCCGGTCGGGCACTGGTGGCTGGGCGTCACGTACACGTAGTCGACACCCGACAGGCGCCCGTCGACCGGCAGCCCCCAGGGGTCCACCGGCAGCGACAGCACGTTCGGCGTGCGGCACAGGAAGATGTTGCGGGCGTCCGGGTAGCCGGGCTCCTCGATCGCCACGCGGGTGCTCTGACGCACCAGCAGATCGGCCACCATGTACAGCGCATGCTGGGCGCCGACGGTGACGATCAGCTCGTCGGCCCCGGCCCACACGCCGCGGCGCGGCAGCACCCGCGTGCGGATCTGCTGGACCAGCGATTCGTCGTCGCGGGCGATCTGGTCCGGCGCCCATTCGCGGATGCCCATCACGCTCAGCGTCTTGATGCAGCACTCCCGCCAGTCTGCGGTGGGGAACAGCGTCGGGTCGAACTGGCCGTACAGGAACGGGTACGGGTGCTTCTGCCAGTCGGCGGGCTTGGTGATGCTGCGCTGGGCCGTCGGACGCAGCCACAGGCGCCGCTCCCAGTCCATCGGCTTGCCCGCGGGCGACGGCGGCAGGGGCAGCAGCCGGCCCGCCAGCATGTCGCCGTTGACGAAATAGCCGCTGCGCTGCCGCGCCTCGAGGTAACCCTCGTCGCGTAGCTGCTGGTAGGCGAGCACCACGGTGTTGCGCGCCACGCCCAGATGCTCGGCCATCTCGCGACTCGAGGGCACGGGCGTGCCCGGCGGCAACGTGCCGTCGAGGATCGCCGACACCAGCATCTCGCGGATGCGGCCCTGCAGGCTGCCGTCGCCGCCGGTACCGCGCGCGAGCAGCGCCTTCCAGATCGCCGGGCTCAGGCGCGGAGCCATCGACACTTCTTCCTCATGGACGAGGAGTATGAACGATCGACCATCCTCCGCCCGGCAGCGCACCATGGCCGACGGCGCCTTCCGTACGCTTCAACCCCCGCTAGGCCAGCAGCCGCCCGATCATCCCCCCGAGCGCCAGATCGTCGATGCGGCCGAGGTGATCGAGCTGCACCGATCCGTGCCGGTCGATCAGCGCGAGGCTCGGCGTGCCGCGAAAGCCGTAGGCCTGCATCGTCAGCGGCAGGCCGCCGTCGGGCGCGGCCTGATCGATGCCGATCGGGAAGCTCCAGCGATATTCGTGGTTGAAGACCCGCAGAGCGGCCTCGGTCATCACCTCGTGGTGCTCGAACACCGTGTGCAGCCCCAGCACC
>DAISWF010000327.1:0-6019 GCA_036826495.1 Burkholderiaceae bacterium | reverse complement strand
GTCGCTGGCGGCTTCGCGTGCCACGATCCGTTCGGTCTCGCGCACCGACAGACGCTTCTGCACCACCTGCTGCGCGACCATGGTCTGCGCGGCGCGGTCGAGCGCCAGCAGCGCCCGCGCATGGCCCATGTCCAGATCGCCCGCCAGCAGCATCGTCTGCACCGGCTCGGCCAGGGTCAGCAGGCGCAGCAGGTTCGACGCCGCGCTGCGCGAGCGGCCGATCGCCGCGGCCGCGCGTTCGTGGGAATAGCCGAACTCGTCGAGCAGCCGGCGGATCGCCTGCGCCTCCTCGAGCGGATTGAGATCCTCGCGCTGGATGTTCTCGATCAGCGCCAGCGCCAGCGCCTGTTCGTCGGCCACCTCCTTGACGACCACCGGCACCGACTGCAGGCCGGCCAAGCCGGCCGCGCGGAAGCGCCGCTCCCCGGCGATGATCTCGTAGCGTTGCGCGCCGAGATCGCCCGCGGCCGGCACCGGTCCGTCGATCGGCCGCACGACGATCGGCTGCATCATGCCGTGGGCGGTGATGGAGGCGGCCAGCTCCTGCAGCGCCGTTTCGTCCATCCGCGTGCGCGGCTGGTAGCGGCCCGGCTGCAGCCGCGACAGCAGCACCTCGCGCGGCGGCGGCGCGGGCCGCTGCTCCTCGAGGTTCATCGACGGGGGACGGGTGTCGCCGCCCAGCAGCGCTTCGAGGCCGCGGCCGAGTCCCTTGGGTTTGCTCATGATGGCCTCACGTCGGCATCAGTACCGGTATTCGTTCGATGAGTTCACGGCCAAAGTTCATGTACGCCTTGGCCCCCTTGGATTGCGGATCGAACACCACGCCGGGCATGCCGTAGCTCGGCGCTTCGGCCAGCCGGATGTTGCGCGGGATCACGGTCCGGAACACCTTGTCGCCGAAATGCTGCTCGAGCTGCGCCGACACCTGCTGCGACAGGGTCATACGCGGATCGAACATCACCCGCAGCAGCCCGATCACCTTCAGATTGGTGTTGAAGTTAGCATGCACTTTCTTGATGGTGTTGACCAAGTCTGACAGTCCCTCGAGCGCGTAGTACTCGCACTGCATCGGGATGATGACGCCGTGGGCGGCGCAGAAGCCGTTCAGGGTCAGCAGCGACAGCGACGGCGGGCAGTCGATCAGCACGTAGTCGTACTGGTCGTCGATCTGCGCCAGCGCATCCTTGAGGCGGGTTTCGCGTTCGGCGAAATCGACCAGCTCCAGCTCGGCGCCGGCCAGCTCGCGATTGGCCGGCAGCACATGGTAGTGAGCGGTCGGCGACACCTTGGTCGCCTCGGCGACATCGGCCAGGCCGATCAGCACCTGGTAGACGGTGTGGCTCTGAGCCCGTTTGTCGATGCCGCTGCCCATCGTCGCATTGCCCTGCGGGTCGAGATCGACCAGCAGCACGCGCTGCCCCAGACTGGCCAACGCGGCGGCCAGGTTCACCGTGGTGGTGGTCTTGCCGACCCCGCCCTTCTGATTCGCGACGACGAAGATACGTGCCATGGGTCAGACGCCCCCCGGCGGGCGCCGGCCGAGTTCGATGAGGTGGCGCCGGGCATCGAGCTCCGGCACCTCCAGCGATTGGTCAGCAAGCACTTGCCAATCTGAAGAAAGTTCTGCAATTTCGTCGGACGGCATCTGGCCCTTCATCGCGAATACCCGGGTCGCCGGGCCCGTCAGATGGGCAACCGCGGCCGAGAAGTCCCGCAGCGAGGCGAAGGCGCGGCTGACGATGAGATCGGGCAAAGGAATCGTGCCGGTCGGCTTGCCGGCGACGGGCGGAAGGCCGGTCGCCTGCACCTGCTCGACCCGGGCGCCGATCACCGTGACCCGCTTCTGCAATCCGAGCGCGCCGACCGCCTGACGCAGGAACGCCACCTTCTTGCCGACCGGCTCCACCAGCACCAGCCGCAGCGTCGGCCACAGCAGGGCCAATGGCAGCCCCGGCAGACCGGCACCGGTGCCGACGTCGACCAGCAGCGGCGCGGTGGCGCCATCCGCCGCCTGCTGCAGCGGGCGCAGGATCGACAGGCTGTCGAGCAGATGCACCGGACGCATCTTCTCGCGGTCGCGCACCGAGGTCAGGTTGTAGACGCCGTTCCACCGAACCAGCAGATCCAGGTAGGCGTCGAGTGCGTCCGCCGTCGCGGCGTCGGCCGGCAGGCCGAGCTGCGCCAGGCCCTCGGAAAGACGATCGGTGTTCACGACGGCAGGGGTCGCAGCGGCCAAGTAGCAGGTTTCCGGGCGATCGCGGCCTTCCTCAGGCCGCGTGTTGGTTGTCGGCGCTTTCGGTCGCGCCTTGTTCCACGTGGAGGTTCGCCTGCCGGTCGAGCAGGCGCTTCTTCAGATAGACCAGCAGCAGCGACACCGCCGCCGGCGTGACACCGGAAATACGAGAGGCCTGACCGACGGTTTCGGGCCGATGGCGGATCAGCTTCTGCCGGACTTCCATCGACAGCCCGCGCACGGCGGCATAGTCGAAATCCGCCGGAATCTTCAGGCCCTCGTTGTGTTCGTGGCGAGCGATCTCGTCCTGCTGCCGGGCGATGTAGCCGGCGTACTTGGCTTCGATCTCGACCTGCTCGGCCACCCGCGGATCGTCGACCCCGGGGCCGGCGATCTTCATCAATGCGTCGTAGCGCACGTTCGGCCGGCGCAACAGGTCGGCCAGCGAATACTCGCGCTCGATCGGCTGCCCCAGCAGCTCCGTTGCCCGCTCGGGCGGCAGCACCTTCGGATTGACCCAGGTCGAGCGCAGCCGCTCGCGCTCCGCATCCAGCGCATCGCGCTTGCGGCAGAACGCGGCCCAGCGAGCATCGTCGACGCAGCCGAGCGACCGGCCGACCTCGGTCAGCCGCAGGTCGGCATTGTCCTCGCGCAGGCTCAGCCGGTATTCGGCGCGACTGGTGAACATCCGGTACGGCTCGCTGACGCCGCGGGGGATCAGATCGTCGACCAGTACGCCCAGGTAGGCCTGGTCGCGGCGCGGCGACCAGGGGTCGCGCTGCTGCGTCTGGCGGGCGGCATTGATGCCGGCCAGCAGCCCCTGCGCGGCGGCCTCCTCGTAGCCGGTCGTGCCGTTGACCTGCCCGGCGAAGAACAAGCCGCCGATCACCTTGCTTTCCAGCGAAGCCTTCAGCGACCGCGGATCGTAGTAGTCGTATTCGATCGCATAACCCGGCCGCAGGATGTGCGCCCGCTCCAGGCCGGGGATCGAGCGCACCAGGTCGAGCTGCACGTCGAACGGCAGGCTGGTCGAGATGCCGTTCGGATAGAACTCGTGGGTCGTCAGGCCCTCGGGCTCCAGGAAGATCTGGTGCGACGATTTGCTCGCGAAGCGATGGATCTTGTCCTCGATCGACGGGCAGTAGCGCGGCCCCACCCCTTCGATGACGCCGGTGTACATCGGCGAGCGGTCCAGCCCGGCCCGGATGATCGCGTGTGTCCGCTCGTTGGTGTGGGTGATCCAGCACGGCAACTGCCGCGGATGCTGCGACGGGTCGCCGAGAAAGGAGAACACCGGTACCGGTGAAAGATCGCCGGGCTGCTCCTCGCAGCGGTCGAACGCTATCGTCCGGCCGTCGATGCGGGGCGGCGTCCCGGTCTTCAGGCGCCCTTGCGGCAGCGCGTACGCCTTCAGCCGTTCGGCCAGCGAGACCGCGGCCGGATCCCCGGCACGCCCGGCCCGGTAGTTCTCCAGTCCCACGTGGACCAAGCCGTTCAGGAAGGTGCCGGCGGTGACCACCACCGCGCGAGCGTTGAACCGGATACCGAGCTGTGTGACGGCGCCGGTGACCCGCTCGCCTTCCAGGATCAGGTCGTCGACCGCCTGCTGGAACACCCACAGGTTCGGCTGGTTCTCGATCCGCGTGCGGATCGCGCGGCGATACAGTACCCGATCCGCCTGCGCACGGGTCGCCCGGACCGCCGGACCTTTGCTCGAGTTGAGAGTCCGGAACTGGATGCCGGCCTCATCGGTGGCCGACGCCATTGCGCCACCCAGTGCGTCGATCTCCTTGACCAGGTGGCCCTTGCCGATCCCGCCGATCGACGGATTGCAGGACATCTGGCCCAGCGTTTCGACGTTGTGCGTCAGCAGCAGCGTGCGCACGCCGATACGGGCGCTGGCGAGCGCTGCCTCGGTGCCGGCATGGCCGCCACCGACGACGATGACATCGAAAGTTTCCGGGAAGATCATGGCTGGAGATAGGTCCGGCACACGGCGGGACAAGGGACCGGATTATACGAGGCGGAGGGCTTCGCGGCTATCGTCGTGCTGCTGTTTCACGTGAAACGTGCGTGGCCGGCGTCGCGCCGAACGGAGCTTCGGCCGGCAACTGGTTGTCGCTTCGCTGTTTCACGTGAAACAGGAAGCGCGTTGCTTGGCTGAATCCGATGTTTCACGTGAAACCGTTAGAACCTTTCCGAATCCGGTCTGCATGCAGCACTGCCTGTTCCACGTGAAACAGGAATGAACGTTCACGCGCGACGCCGATCCTCCAACACGAACTCGGCACCCCGCTCGGCAATCATCAAGGTCGGAGAGTTGGTGTTCCCGGAGGTGATCGTCGGCATGATAGACGCATCGATGACCCGCAGGCCCTGCACGCCGTGGCAGCGCAAGCGGGAGTCGACCACCGCGCCTTGCCCGGGATCCGGCCCCATCTGGCAGGTACCGACCGGATGGAAGATCGTCGTGCCGATGTCTCCGGCCGCCCGGGCAAGATCCTCGTCCGACTGGAAGGATGCGCCCGGCAGATATTCCTCCGGCCGATACGGCGCCAGCGCCTCGGCGCCGGCGATCCGCCGGGTCAACCGGATCGCGTGCCCGGCGACCAGCCGGTCTTCGTCGGTCGCCAGGTAATTCGGACGGATCACCGGCGCCGCCATCGGATCGGCCGATTTCACGTGAATCGACCCCCGCGAAGTCGGCCGCAGGTGACAGACGGACGCGGTGAATGCGGGAAACGGGTGCAGCGGATCGCCGAACTTGTCGAGCGACAACGGCTGAACGTGGTACTCCAGATCCGGCCAGGCCTGCTCCGGCGTCGAGCGGGCGAACGCCCCGAGCTGGCTCGGCGACATCGTCATCGGGCCTTGCCGGCCGAATGCGTACCGCATCCCCATCCAGGCCCGCCCGAACAGGCTGTTCGCCGACGCATTCAGGGTCGGCACGCCCCGGACCTTGTAGATCATCCGCAACTGCAGATGATCCTGAAGGTTCTCGCCGACCCCGGGCAGATCGGCGCGAACCGGAATGCCGAGCCCGGCCAGCCGCGCACCGGCGCCGATCCCCGAGTGTTCCAGGATCGCGGGCGAATGCACCGCGCCCGACGCCAGCACCACTTCGCCGGAGCAGGCGATGGTCTCGGTGCTCGCCGCGCCGGTGCGATGAATTTCGACGCCGCAGGCCCGACGCGGATCCGCATCAGCGAACAGCACGCGGGTCACCTGTGCCTGCTTGATCACCGTCAGATTGGGCCGCCCGAGCACCGGCCGCAGGAACGCCTTCGATGCATTCCAGCGGACACCGCCCTTCTGATTGACCTCGAAGTAGCCGCAGCCGAAGTTGTCGCCCCGATTGAAATCCTCGACCTTCGGAATGCCGGTCTGCGCCGCCGCCTCGCGGAATGCATCGAGAATCGCCCACTTGACGCGGATCTTCTCGATCCGCCACTCGCCGCCGTGGCCGTGCAGCGGATCGGTGCCGCCGCCATCGAGCCGGTGATAGTTCTCGTGCTTCACGTAGTACGGCAGCACCTCGTCCCACGACCAGCCGGGGTTGCCGGCGGCCACCCAGCGGTCGTAGTCGCCGCGCTGCCCGCGCATGTAGATCATGCCGTTGATCGATGAGCAGCCGCCCAGCACCTTTCCGCGCGGATAGCGGATCGCGCGGCCGTTCAGGCCCGGCTCGGCCTCGGTCGAATAGAGCCAGTCGGTGCGCGGATTGCCGATGCAGTACAGGTAGCCGACCGGAATGTGGATCCACAGATAGTCATCGGCGCCCCCCGC
>DAISWF010000326.1:0-6084 GCA_036826495.1 Burkholderiaceae bacterium | reverse complement strand
GCGGTAGCGGCCGGTGCGGAAGAACTCGTCGAGCACGTCGTTCTCGTTGGTCGCGACCACCAGCCGGCGG
Source organism: Burkholderiaceae bacterium (assembly GCA_036826495.1). Classification (GTDB taxonomy): domain Bacteria; phylum Pseudomonadota; class Gammaproteobacteria; order Burkholderiales; family Burkholderiaceae_E; genus DAISWF01. Next base: position 6,014 of record DAISWF010000326.1, on the reverse strand, counting down.
ATCGGCAACCCCATCGAACGGGCGATGTGGCCGGCCAGCACGTTGCCGAAGTTGCCCGACGGCACGCAAAAGGACACCGGCTGCGACCCCGGCTGCGCAGCGTCGGCAGTCGCGGCGAACCAGCCGCGGAAGTAGTAGACCACCTGCGCGATGACCCGCGCCCAGTTGATCGAATTGACGGTGCCGATCGCATGGCGCTCCTTGAAGCGCAGATCGTTCGATACCGCCTTGACCATGTCCTGACAGTCGTCGAACACGCCGGTGACCGCGATGTTGAAGATGTTCGCATCGCGCAGCGCATACATCTGGCCCTGCTGGAACCGGCTCATCCGGCCGTACGGCGACAGCATGAACACCCGCACGCCGCGCTTGCCGCGCATCGCGTGCTCCGCCGCGCTGCCGGTGTCGCCGGAGGTGGCCCCGAGGATGTTCAGGCTGCGCCCGTCGCGCGCCAGCACATGCTCGAAGAGCTGCCCCAGCAACTGCATAGCGATGTCCTTGAAGGCCAGGGTCGGCCCGTTGGACAGCTTCAGCAGCGACAGGCCCGGCTCCAAGGTGGCCAGCGGCGTGATGTCCGGCGAGCCGAACACCTGCTCGGTGTAGGTCTGCCGGGTCAGCCGGTGCAGATCGTCGGCGGCGATGTCGTCACAGAAGAGCGTGAGGATCTCGAACGCCAGGTCGGCATAGGAAAGCGTGCGCCAGCGGGCCAGCGTTTCGGCCGACACCGCCGGATAGTGCTGCGGCACGACCAGGCCGCCATCGGGTGCCAGCCCGCCCAGCAGGATCTCGCCGAACGTCGCCGGCGCCATGCCGCCGCGCGTGGACAGATAACGCATGCAGTCCCCGCTGCGGTCAGTTCAGTTCTTCGAGGCGGATCAGCACCACCTTGGCCAGCACCGTCGACAGCGCCTCGATGCGCTCGATCGCGCGGCGCACGTTGCCCTCTATCGTCAGGTGCGTCAGCAGGATGATGTCGGTCTCGTTCTCGCCCTCGCCCGGCTCGCGCTGCAGCATCGCGTCGATCGAGATCCGGCCGTCGGCGAGGATGCGGGTCACGTCGGCCAGCACGCCCGGCTCGTCGGACACCCGCAGCCGCAGGTAGTACGCGGTCTCGACCTCCTCGATCGGCAGGATCGGCACGTCGGCCAGCGCTTCCGCCTGGAACGCCAGATGCGGCACCCGGTTGTGCGGATCGACGGTGAGCGCCCGCGCGACGTCGACCAGGTCGGCCACCACCGCGCTGGCGGTCGGCTCGGCGCCGGCGCCTTTGCCGTAGTACATCGTGTGGCCGACCGCATCGCCCTTGACCCACACCGCGTTCATCGCGCCTTCGACGTTGGCGATCAGCCGCTTGGCCGGGATCAAGGTCGGATGCACGCGCAGCTCGATGCCCAGCAGCCGGCCATCGCGGATGCGCCGGCGCGTGATGCCCAGCAGCTTGATCCGGTAGCCGAGCTGCTCGGCATAGCGGATGTCGGCGCTCTCGAGCCGCGTGATGCCCTCGACCCAGGCGCGGTCGAACTGCACCGGGATGCCGAACGCGATCGCCGACAGGATCGTCGCCTTGTGGGCGGCGTCGACCCCCTCGATGTCGAACGTCGGATCGGCCTCCGCATAGCCCAGCCGCTGCGCCTCACGCAGCACCTCGTCGAACGGCAGCCCGCGGTCGCGCATCTCCGACAGGATGAAGTTGGTGGTGCCGTTGATGATGCCGGCGATCCATTCGATGCGATTGGCCGTCAGCCCCTCGCGCAGCGCCTTGATGATGGGGATGCCGCCGGCCACCGCCGCCTCGAACGCGACGATGACGCCCTTGGCGCGCGCCGCCGCGAAGATCTCGTTGCCGTGCACCGCCAGCAGCGCCTTGTTCGCGGTGACCACGTGCTTGCCGTGCTCGATCGCGCTCATCACGACGTCGCGCGCCACCTTGTAGCCGCCGATCAGCTCGACGACCACGTCGATCGACGGATCGCGGGTGATCGCGAACGCGTCGTCGAGCACCACCGCCCGCTCGCCGACCAGCGCGCGGGCCCGCTCGACATCGAGGTCGGCGACCTTGGTGATCACGATCGCCCGACCGGCGCGGCGGCGGATCTCGTCCTGGTTGCGATCGAGCACCTGGAAGGTGCCGCTGCCGACGGTGCCGATGCCGGCCAGCCCGACGTTGACGGGTTTCATCGTTTCTGTCTTTCCTGATGAGTACGCAGTTGCCGACGGCAACTGCTCAGCGAGCGAGAACGCAGGTACCGCAGCACCTGCTCAGGCGGCATGGCGCTTGCGATAGCCGTGCAGGAACCGGCCGATGCGGTCGACCGCGTCGGCCAGATCGTCGCTGTTCGGCAGGAACACCACGCGGAAGTGATCGGGCGCGATCCAGTTGAAGCCGGTGCCCTGCACCAGCAGCACATGCTGCTCGCGCAGCAGCTCCAGGATGAAGCGCTGATCGTCCTGGATCGGGTACATCTTCGGATCCAGCCGCGGGAACAGATACAGCGCCGCCGACGGCTTCACGCAGCTCACGCCCGGAAGCTGGCTGAACAGCGCATGCGCCATGTCGCGCTGTCGACGCAGCCGGCCGCCCGGGCCCACCAAGTCGTTGATGCTCGGGTAGCCGCCGAGCGCCGTCTGGATCGCATACTGGCCGGGCACGTTGGAGCACAGCCGCATCGACGCGAGGATGTTCAGCCCCTCGATGTAGTCGGCGGCATGGCGCTTCTCGCCCGACACCACCATCCAGCCGGACCGGTAGCCGCAGGCGCGGTAGTTCTTCGACAGCCCGTTGAACGTGACGAACAGCACGTCATCGGCCAATGACGCGATCGACGTGTGGGTCAATTCGTCGTAGACCGTCTTGTCGTAGATCTCGTCGGCGAACACGATGAGCTGATGCTGCCGGGCCAGCTCGACGATGCCCTTGAGCAGGTCTTCCGGATACAGCGCGCCGGTGGGGTTGTTCGGGTTGATCACGACGATCGCGCGGGTGCGATCGGTGATCTTGCTGCGCATATCGTCCAGATCGGGCAGCCAGCCGGCGCCTTCGTCGCACAGGTAATGCCGCGGCGTGCCGCCCGACAGACTGACGGCGGCCGTCCACAGCGGGTAGTCGGGCGTCGGAACCAGCACCTCGTCACCGTTGTCGAGCAGCCCCTGCATCGCCATCACGATCAGCTCGGAGGCACCGTTGCCGATGAAGATGTCGTCGAGCTGCACGCCGGGGATCCGCTTGACCTGCGTGTAATGCATGATCGCCTTGCGGGCCGCGAACAGGCCGCGCGAATCGGAATAGCCGGACGCGTTGCCGAGATTGACGATCACGTCATGGCGGACCTCGTCGGGCACCTCGAAGCCGAAATGCGCCAGATTGCCGATGTTCAGCTTGATGATGCGCTGCCCCTCCTCCTCCATCTGGCGGGCCGCATCCATCACCGGCCCGCGGATGTCGTAGCAGACGTTGGCCAGCTTGGCCGACTTGACGACGGGCCGCAGCACGGAATCGGTGATCACGGGAACGGAGGTCAGAGGCGCGTTCATCTGAGGATCCACTGAGTTCAGCTAATATTGTAGCATTTTCAGGTATTTAGCGATGAAACTTCACCCCGACGCCGGGTCGACGCTGAACACCGTCACCGCGTACGGCGAGGGCTACGTCGAGGTCAACACCCGCCGCCACGAGCGGCCGATCGTGCTGATGCCCGAGGAGGCGGTCGCCCCCTGGCCGGTCGACGCTTTCGAATCGCTGGAGCCGCAGCATTTCGAGCTGCTGCTGCCCTACCGTCCGGAGGTGGTGCTGCTGGGAACCGGCAAACGGCAGCGCTTCCCCCATCCGCGGTTGACCCGCACCCTGCTCGATGCCCGGATCGGCGTCGAGGTGATGGATACGCAGGCCGCCTGTCGCACCTACAACATCCTGATGACAGAAGGTCGCAGGGTCATGGCGGTGTTGTTGCTGTAAGTCGCCGATGAGTCGCCGCGGCGGTTTTGCCGCCGGTCGTCTGTGTTATCGTTTTTCGGAACAGTCCGCATGAGGAATCTCTAGTGAGCGTAACGGTCGGCAAGAAGGTTCCGGAATTCACTGCGCTGGCCACCGGCGGCCAGTTGCGCCTGTCGGACTTCAAGGGCCGCAAGCTGGTGCTGTATTTCTATCCGAAGGACAACACGCCCGGCTGCACGACCCAGGCGTCCGATTTCCGCGACCAGAGCAAGGCCTTCGAGAAGGCCGGCGCAGCGATCATCGGCGTGTCGCGGGACAGCCTGAAATCGCACGAAAACTTCCGGTCCAAGCTGGAACTGCCGTTCGAGCTGATCTCCGATCCGGACGAGACGTTGTGCGAGCTCTTCGGGGTCATGAAGCTGAAGAACATGTATGGCAAGAAGGTGCGCGGCGTCGAACGCTCGACCTTCGTCATCGATGGAGCCGGGAAACTCGTTCAGGAATGGCGCGGGGTCAAGGTGCCCGGCCATGTGGGTGAAGTGCTGGACGTGGTCCGTGCGGCCTGACCCTCGCACTTGCTGACGGAAAACTGACAGATATACCGATCGTCCGAAAATTGTTCCTTCTCCGACCTGGCCGCTGTAAACCGGTGACAACCGGTCCGGCGGCCTTTTTGTTTTGAGAGACGATGCCTCTTCCCAAAGCACCGAACAAACCCGCCACCCTGCTCGACCTGTCGAAGGTGGCGCCCGCACGCATCAGCCGGTCGCCGGCCGCGCGCAGCACCGCTGCGTCGCTGCCCGCGGCGCTTCCCGAGGAAACGGTGCCGGTCGGCACCGATGACCGGGCCAGCTCTGCGCAGGCGGCCGCGGGTGTTCAGCCGGCCCTAGCCGCACAACCGGCCGTTGCCGCACAGCCGGCTCTTTCCGCGCAGCCGGCCCTCGCCGCGCAGCCCGTCGGCGATCCCCCGGCCGGCGCTGCGCTGTTGCGTGCCGCCCCGATCGCGCCGGTCACCGATCTGCCTTCGGTCGGCCGCGACCGTCACCGGCCGGCCGCCGCCGGTGAGCGCCGGCCGGCCCGGCGGGCGGCGCCGGTGCTGAAGAAGCTGTTCGTCGTCGACACCAACGTGCTGATGCACGACCCGTCGAGCCTGTTCCGCTTCGCCGAGCACGACGTCTATCTGCCGATGATGACGCTCGAGGAGCTGGACAACCACAAGCGCGGCATGTCCGAGGTATCGCGCAACGCCCGGCAGGTCAGCCGCTCGCTCGATTCGCTGGTCGCCGCGGTCGGCGACCATGCGATGGATCAGGGCATCGAGCTGTCGGCGCTCGGCAACCGCGACGCCGGCGGGCGGCTGTTCTTCCAGACGCAGGCGGTGGCGTCGATGCTGCCGAGCAGCCTGCCGGTCGGCAAGGCCGACAACCAGATCCTCGGCGTGGTGCGCGCGCTGCAGGACGAGAACCCGGGCCGCGAAGTGGTGCTGGTGTCCAAGGACATCAACATGCGGATCAAGGCGCGGGCGCTGGGCCTGCGCGCCGAGGACTACTTCAACGACCAGGTCCTCGAAGACACCGACCTGCTGTACTCGGGCATGCTGAAGCTGCCCGACAACTTCTGGGACAAGCACGGCAAGGGCATCGAGTCCTGGCAGCAGGGCGGCTTCACGTTCTACCGGATCAGCGGCCCGCTGATCGGCTCGCTGATGCTGAACCAGTTCGTCTACCTCGACGGCGAGATGCCGCTGGTCGCGCAGGTCAAGGAGCTGAACGGCCGCACCGCGGTGCTGCAGACGCTGAAGGACTACGCCCACCACAAGAACGCGGTATGGGGCATCACCGCCCGCAACCGCGAGCAGAACTTCGCGCTGAACCTCCTGATGAATCCCGAGATCGACTTCGTGTCGCTGCTCGGCCAGGCCGGCACCGGCAAGACCCTGCTGACCTTGGCCGCCGGCCTCGCCCAGACGATCGAGGGCAAGCGCTTCTCCGAGATCATCATGACCCGCGCGACGGTGCCGGTCGGCGAGGACATCGGCTACCTGCCGGGCACCGAGGAGGAGAAGATGCAGCCGTGGATGGGC
>DAISWF010000325.1:0-6109 GCA_036826495.1 Burkholderiaceae bacterium | reverse complement strand
TTGCGACCCGATAAGGTACTCACGCGGGCAGGTTTCAACCCCGACAGGCTCCTAGTGTGATGTTCCGGACACTAGCTGGCCACCGGCCCGGCGTCGGCCGCGATCCGCTGCAGCAGCTCGTCGAGCGCGTCGGGCTCGAACGGCTTCATCAGCACCGCGCTGCGCTCGCCGAACTCGCGACAGCGCTCGACGTGCGGATAACCCGACATCAGCACGATCCACAGCTCGGGCAGCAGCCGGCGGGCGGCGCGCGCCAGCTCCAGCCCCGATCGGCCGGGCAGGCTCACGTCGGTGATCAGCAACCCGAACCGGGTGCGTTCCAGCCGCGCGAGCGCCTCCTCGGCGGTGGCGACCACCGTGACCTCGCGTCCGTCGCCCTCGAGCATCAGCACGACGGTTTCGCGCAGCAGCGCATTGTCCTCGACGTACAGGATGCGCATCGCGTCAGGTCCGCCTGGGCAGCCGCACCATGAACGCCACCTCGCGACGCTGCGATTCCACGTCGACATCGATGCTGCCGCGGTGCGCGACCACGATCTGCCTGACGATGAAGAGGCCGAGCCCCAGGCCCTGGCCGCGGCCGGTGCGCGTGTGGGCATCCCCGCCGCTGAACGCATCGAATACGAACGGCTGCAGCTCGGGCGTGATGTCGCCGCGGTTGCCGACCCGTATCGTCACGACGTCGGCATCGGTGCCGTCCAGCCGCACCTGCACCGGCTGGCCGGCATCGCCGTGCTGCACCGCGTTGCCCAGCAGGTTCGACATCGCCTGATCGAGCCGGTCGCCGTCCCAGCGGCCGTTCAGATCGCCGTGGCGCTCGACCTCGATGCGGCAGCCGGGGAACGCGCTGCGATGCTCGTCGAGCACCCGCTCGATCAGTGCGGCCAGATCGACGTCGGCCGGCTGGACCGCCAGGCCGCTGCCGGAACGGATGCGCGCCAGATCGAGGATGTCGTCGATCATCCGGCCCATCCGCAGGCTGCTGCTGACGATCGTGCCGGCCGCCTTGCTCGCCGCCCCCTCGGGCACCAGCCGCTGCAGCAGCCGCGCGCTCATCAGGATCGCGCTCAGCGGATTGCGCAGATCGTGGCCCACCATCGTCGTGAACAATTCGTTCATCCGCAGCGCTTCGGCCATCGTCGCGACCTGCCGCGCGAGCTGCTGCTTCTGCCGGTACAACTGGAAGAACACCGCCGCCTTGTTCTTCAGCACCTGCGGCTCGATCGGCTTGTACAGGAAGTCCACCGCGCCCTTGTCGTAGCCGGCGAACAGCCGCTGCGGGTCGCGGTTGCCGGCGGTGACCAGGATCAGCGGCACGTCGCGGGTGCGCTCGTTGCCGCGGATCAGCTCGGCCAGCTCGAAGCCGTCCATGCCGGGCATCTGCACGTCGATCAGCGCCAGCGCGACCTCGTGCCGCAGCAGCAGCTCCAGCGCATCGGGGCCGGAACGCGCGGTCAGCAGCTCGACGCCGGGAGCCTCCAGCAGCGCCGTCAGCACCAGCAGGTTCTCTTCGAGATCGTGGACCAGCAAACTCTTGACGATTGCCCGCGGAGACTCGGACGGCCGCGGGCCGGGCCAGCCGGCGGAGAGATCATGAGGGCTGCTCCCGCCCCCGTTGCCCATTTCGCTCATCTCGCGCATGTCGCTCATCTCACGGAGATCTCACGGAACGGGTCAGGGCTCGGCGCGCACGGCCAGCGTACCGATCAGCGCGGCGAGCCGGTCGAGCGACAACACCGCGTCCACCGGTCCGCGGTCCAGGGCCGCCTGCGGCATCATCCACGCCTGGGCTTCGTCGGGGCGCTGCACGTACGTTCTTCCTCCCATGTTGCGAATGGTCTGCAGTCCCGCCGCACCGTCCTCGTTGCCGCCGGTCAGCAGCATGCCCGCCAGCCGCTCCCGGAAAACGTCGGCCGCGGACTCGAACAGCACGTCGATCGACGGGCGCGAAAAATGCACCGGTTCGTCGAACGAGAGGGCAATTCTCGGGCCCGCGTCGATCAGCAGGTGATAGTCGGGCGGAGCGACGTATACCTTTCCGGGTTCCAGCGACTGCTTGTCACAGGCCTCGATGACCGGGCAGCGGCAGCGCGGCGCGAAGATCTCGGCCAGCAGGCTCGGCCGTTCGCGCGGCAGATGCAGCACGACGCACACTGCCGCCCGCGCATTCGGCGGCAAGGCCGGCAGCAATTGGCACAGCGCGTCGACGCCGCCGGCCGATGCGCCTATCACCAGCGCATCGATGCCGTCGCCGAGCGGCGCCGGCCCATCGGCATCGTCGCTCACAACTCGCTCCGGCGACGCAGGATCTTGTGCTCGGGCACGAAGTCGACGAACGCGTCGCGATGCGCGCTGAAGCGTACCGACTCCTTGGCGCCGATGCCGAGGAAGCCGCCGCGGCACAGCGAATCGCGGAACAGCCCCAGCGCGCGATCCTGCAGCTCGCCGTCGAAGTAGATCAGCACGTTGCGGCACGACACGAGCTGCATCTCGGCGAACACGCTGTCGGTGGCGAGGCTGTGATCGGAGAACACGATCTGCTCGCGCAGCGACTTGTCGAACACCGCGCGGCCGTAGGCCGCGGTGTAGTACTCCGACAGCGAGCAGGGCGCGCCCGACAGGCGGTGATTCTCGGTGAAGCCCGGTACCCGGTCGAGCTCGTAGACGCCGGCCTGCGCGCGCTGCAGCGCCTGCGGGCTGATGTCGGTCGCATAGATCAGCGAACGCGCGAGCAGCCCCTCCTCGCGCAGCAGGATCGCCAGCGAGTACACCTCCTCGCCGCTGCTGCAGCCGGCCACCCAGATCTTCAGCGACGGCCAGGTGCGCAGCAGCGGCACCACCTGCTCGCGCAGCGAGCGGAAGTACGGCGGATCGCGGAACATGTCGCTGACCTGCACCGTCAGGTACTCGAGCAGCAGCGGAAAGGTGTCGGGCTCGTGCAGCAGCTTGTCCTGGAGCTGAGAGATCGAGCGGCACATGAAGCGGCCCATCGCGGTACGCATCCGCCGTTTCAGCGACGCGCCGGCATAGCCGCGGAAGTCGTAGTGGTAGCGCAGGTAGATCGCCTCGATCAGCAGCTTCAGCTCGATGTCGAAGATCTGGTCGGGATGACCGGAGGCGACCGGCGGCGCGCTCATTTCGGCAGCCACACCCGGATCAGCGACATCAGCTTCTCGATGTCCAGCGGCTTGGCGATGTAGTCGTTGGCGCCGGCGGCCAGACACTTCTCCTGATCGTCGCGCATCGCCTTGGCGGTCAGCGCGATGATCGGCAGGCGGGCCAGGCCGGGCCGCTTGCGGATCTCGCGGATCGCGGTGAGCCCGTCCATCTCCGGCATCATGATGTCCATCAGCACCAGCTCGATGCCGTTGTCGCCGCCGGCGCCCCGGCGGTCGATCGCCGCCAGCGCCTCCAGGCCGTTGCGGGCGATCTCCACCTTCGCGCCCTTGGGCTCCAGCACGTTGGTCAGCGCGAAGACGTTGCGCACGTCGTCCTCGACCAGCAGCAGCCGGCGGCCCTCGAGCGCCGCATCGCGGCTGCGCACCGATGCCAGCAGCCGCTGGCTCTCCGGCGGCAGCTTCGATTCGACCTGATGCAGGAACAAGGTCACCTCGTCGAGCAGCCGCTCGGGCGAACGGGCGTCCTTGATGATGATCGAACGCGAATGGCGGCGCAGCCGCTGCTCCTCGCCCGGCGACAGCGAACGGCCGGTGTAGACGATGACCGGCGGGAACGCGACGTCGTCCTGCTCGGCCATCTTCTCGAGCAGCGTGTAGCCGCTCAGGTCGGGCAGATTCAGATCCATGACCATGCAGTCGAACGTCGCGCCGGCCAGCGCCTCCAGCGCGGCGCCGGCGCTGGCCACCGCGGTGATCTGCACGTCGTCCTCGCCCAGCAACTGGTGGATGCTGTCGCGCTGGCGGGCATCGTCCTCGACCACCAGCACCTTCTTGACGCTCTGCGAGAACTTCGCCTCCAGCCGCTGCAGCGCCTCGACGAGCTGCTCGCGCTTGACCGGCTTCAGCGCATAGCCGATCGCGCCGAGCTCCAGCGCCTCCTGCGCATAGTCCTCGACCGACACGACGTGCACCGGCACGTGACGGGTGGCCGGATTGCGCTTGAACTGGTCGAGCAGCCCCAGGCCCGAGTGGTCGGGCAGGTTCATGTCGAGCAGGATCGCGTTGGGCCGGTAGGTGAGCGCCGCATGCAGCGCATCGGAGGCGGTATGGGAGGCCACGCACTGGAATCCCATCTCGCGCGCCAGATCGCGCAGGATCGCCGCGAAGCGCGTGTCGTCCTCGACGATCAGGATGCAGCGGCCGCCGGGGCTCAGGTGCTCGCGGTCGTCTTCGATGCCGGAGCGCGGCGCCGCCGCCTCCGGGCGCACCGCGGGCGGGGCGGCAGCGTCGGCGCCGGAGGCCGCGGCCTGGCCGAACGCCGCAGGCTGGCCGCTCCCCGCTTCGGCGGCGGACCGGGCTTGCACACGCGGCCGGGCGGGCAGGCCATCCCGCACCGGGCCGGGAGCCGGGGCCGCCGCGGCGGGAGCCGGCTGATCGGCCCTGGCCTGCGGCCCGACGTAGCGGATCGGCAACGTCAGCGTGAACGTGCTGCCCTCGCCGGGCGTGCTCTGCACGGTGATGTCGCCGCCCATCAGCCGCGCGAGATCGCGCGAGATCGACAGGCCCAGCCCGGTGCCGCCATAGCGCCGGTGGGTGCTGCCGTCGGCCTGGCGGAACGCCTCGAAGATCTGCGCCTGGTGCGCCAGCTCGATGCCTATGCCGGTGTCGCGAACCGCGAACGCCAGCCGGTCGCCGTCGATGCGGCGCACCTCGAGCCGCACCTCGCCCTTCTGCGTGAACTTCAGCGCGTTGGACAGCAGGTTCTTCAGGATCTGGCCCAGCCGCTGCGCGTCGCTCTCCATCCGGGCCGGCACCGACGCATCGATGACCGAGCCGAGCGCCAGCCCCTTCTGCCGGGCCACCGGCTCGACGGTGCGGATCTGCGCGGCCACCGTCGCCTCGATGTTCAGCGGCGCCGCCTGGATGTCGACCTTGCCGGCCTCGATCTTCGACAGGTCCAGGATGTCGTTGATCAACCTCAGCAGATCGTTGCCGGCCGAACCGATCGTCGTCGCGAACTTCACCTGCTGCTCGGTCAGATTGCCCTCGCGGTTGTCGGCCAGCAGCTTCGCCAGGATCAGCGTGGAATTCAGCGGCGTGCGCAGCTCGTGGCTCATGTTGGCGAGGAACTCGCTCTTGTACTGGTTCGACAGCCGCAGCTCCTCGGCCTTCTGGCCCAGCACGCTCTGTGCCTGGGTGAGCTCGTCGCGCTGATGCTCGAGGAGCTGGGTCTGCTCCTCCAGATGCGCATTGGTCTGCTCCAGCTCGGCCTGCTGCAGCTCCAGCCGCGCCTGCGATTCCTTCAGGGCTCGCGACTGCTCCTCCAGCTCCTCGTTGCTGACCCGCAGCTCCTCCTGCTGCGCCTGCAGCTCCTCGCTCTGCCGTTGCGTCTCCTCCAGCAGCTCCTCGAGCCGGGTGCGATCGCGCGAGCGCTGCACGCCGGCCGCCAGCGCCGGGCAGGCCCGCTCGAGCAGCTCCAGGTCGGCCGGCGTCACCTTGCGGAAGAAGCCGAGCTCGACCACGGCGTTGGTTCCGCCGTCGACGCCGCCCGGCACGATCACCAGCTCCGCGGGCGGCCGCCGGCCGAGACTGGAAGACACCGGCAGATAGTCGGCCGGCACGTTGCGCACATGCAGCGGCTGCCCGGACTTCGCCGCCTGCCCGAGCAGCCCCTCGCCGGGCCGAAGGAACGGCGGCGGCGCATCGGGCGGCAACGCATGCGAGGCCACGCGGCGGAACACGCCGTCGGGTTCCACCAGATACAACGCGCCCATCTGCGCGCCCAGATACTCGGCCAGATAGTCGACCACGGTCTGGCCCAGCACCTCCACGCGCAGATCGCCCATCAGGCGGGCGCTCAGGCCGCCCTGCCCGGCCCGTATCCAGTTGTTCGCCCGCAGCGCCCGATAGTCGCGCGGGGTCAGCATCGCGGCCGCGACGATCAGCACCATCAGCACGCCGCAGCCGATCCAGGTGACGGCCAGCGTGGT
>DAISWF010000324.1:0-6195 GCA_036826495.1 Burkholderiaceae bacterium | reverse complement strand
GGTTCACCGATGCTGCGTACCAGCCGCTGGCCGCGACGTTGGCCGACGTGCGGGCGGCGCTCGACGAGCTGGACGACCGGATCGTCGAGCTGCTGGCGCGCCGCGCGATGTACGTGAAGGATGCGGCGCGCTTCAAGCGCGACCTGCATCAGGTGTCGGCGCCGGCGCGTCAGGCGCAGGTGTATGCGCGGGTGCGCGAGCTCGCGCAGCGGCACGATCTGGGCTTCGCGGGGTTGCCCGACGTCGTCGAAGCCACCTACCTTACGATGGTGGCGGCGTTCATCGCTCAGGAATCCCGTTATTTCGATACCCTGGTTCCGGTCGAACCGGATCCCGATCAGCAAGGAGAATGAAGTGAGGAGGAGCATCACAGCCGCGCTGGGCGCGGCCGCCGTGGTGGCATCGTTGGGCATCGCCGCGCCGGCCGGCGCGCAGGAGCGGCCGGCCGACTGGCCGAGCAAGCCGGTACGGATGGTGGTGCCGTTCGCCCCGGGCTCCACGCCCGACATCCTGGCGCGCACCATCGGCGAGCGGCTGACGACGGCGCTCAAGCAGACCTTCATCGTCGAGAACCGCCCGGGCGCCGGCGGCAACATCGGCACCAATGCGGTGGCCAAGGCGGCCGGCGACGGCTACACGATCGGGGTGTCGATCACCGGCCCGCTGGTCAACAACGTCGTGCTCTATCCGAAGCTGCCGTACGACCCGTTCAAGGAGCTGGCGCCGGTCACGCTGGCGGCGATCCAGCCGAACGTGCTGGTGGTGTCGTCCGAGCTCGGTGTCGACAACATCAAGCAGTTCTTCGATCTGCTGCGGCGCAATCCCGGCAAGTACAACTATGCGTCGGTGGGTGCCGGCACGGTGGCGCATCTGTCGATGGAGCTGATCAAGAACAAGACCAACACCTTCATCGTCCACATTCCGTACAACTCGTCGCCGGCGGCGGTCACCTCGATGCTGAGCGGCGACACGCAGATGGCGCCGCTGGCGCCGTCGGCGGTGCTGCCGCAGGTGCGGGCCGGCAAGCTGAAGGCGCTGGCGGTGACCACCGCCGAGCGGTTCCCGACCTTGCCCGACCTGCCGACGTTCCGCGAGATCGGCATTCCCGAGGTGGTGGCCACCGCCTGGATCGGCATCGTCGTGCCGGCCAGCACGCCGGCGCCGCTGGTGCAGCGGATCAACGAGGCGTTCGTCGCGGCGCTGAAAGACCCGCAGGTCGTCGAACGGCTGCGCGGGCAGGGCATGGAGACGGTCGGCAACAGCCCGCAGGCGTTCGCCCGCTTCATGCAGGACGAACTGGCCCGCTGGGGGCCGGTGATCAAGCGGTCGGGCGTGTCGTTCGACTGACGCGACGGCACCAGCCGACACTAGCGCGGAATGATGCTGACGACCTTGTGCATCTGCGCGATGTCGGCCTGCGCAAGCAGCATCGTCCGGTGTGTGTCGTTGAACGGTGCCAGCGTGACCTCGCCGTCGCGCACGTAGAGCAGCATTCTCACCGTCTTGCGGCCATCCCTGCGGATCACGATGGTGATGTCGCCGGGTTGCGGCGGCGTGTTCGGTTCGACGATCAGGAGGTCGCCCGACATGATGCGGCTCGCCATCGCGTCGCCGCGCACGCGCAACGCATAGGCGTCGGCATCCTTGCCGTGATACGGCACCGCCCGATCGCCCGCCGGATCGCTCGATTCCTCGACGTAACCGTCGTCGCGGCCCTGGATCAGCCCGACGACAGCAACCGACGGCCGCTGTGTCAGCGTGCGGACGCTCTTGCCATCGTCGCCTTTCGTACCCGGCTTGCCCGGATCGGGCAGGTACGGCGCCCGCGCCGGCGCGCTGGTGGTCAGCAGGCCGCGCTCGCGCGCCACCTGCGTGGCCAGCGCCTCGTTGTAGAACGCATCGAGCGGAACCTTGAAGATACGCGCGAACGGCGCGAGCGTCGAACGCCGCGGCTCGAGCGACTCGCCGCGGAGGTAGCGATGCAGTTGCGGCTGGCTGCCCTTCGCCTTGGCAGCGGCCGAGGTCGGTGTGAGTCCCGCGGAAGAGATCAGTGCCGCCATCAACGCTCTTCCCTTCATGGGCGGCACTATGCACCAGTGAATAATGCATAAGAGCATTGTCTTTTCAATGCGTATACGCATAGAATCGACGCATGAACCGGATCGTTGCGGCTATCAAGCGTCTCCGGCAGGCCGGGTTGTCGCAGTCGGAGATCGGGCGGTTGACCGGCATTCCGCAGCCGCGTATCTCGCGCTGGGAGGCCGGTGAGGCGCCGGCCTCGGCACGCGACGCGGTCCGGCTGATCGATATGGCGGATTCCCTCGAGGCGGCGCAGAGAAGTGCGGCGCAGGCCCCTTAAGGACGAAAACGCCGCGTTCGCCACGACGGGATATGGATCGAGGGATCGGGCAAAAGGGTGTAGCAAAGATCGCGTCGGGCACGGCCAGGCCGGAGCTGTTGGTCCAGGCGGTGCTCGATGCGGTATCCGTCCCGATCCTGGTGCTCGGGTCGGAGGCGCAGATCGAGTTCTCCAATGCAGCGGGATACGCGCTGCTGGCGCGGTCCGGCACCTGGCTCGACAGCGAGCATGAAGCGCTCGTGCGCATCGGCTCGCTGGGCCTGGCTGAGCTCAAGGCGCTGATCCGCGTGGCCAAGAGCGGCGGCAGCGGTATGGCGATCGCCGCCGCGGCCGACAAGCAGATGGTGTTGCGCGCGACCGGCGTAGCCGAATCGACGCCGGTCGGGCATGCCTGGCCGCAGGCCGCCGCGCTGCTGACGGTGGAGGCCGCCTGCGAGGGCGATCAACACGAGTGGCTGCGCCACCTGGCCCGCCGCTATCGGCTGACGCCGATGGAGCAGGTCGTGCTGCGACGCATCGGCATGGGCGAAACCGTCGATGCCATCGCCGTCGAACTCGGCGTCCTGCCGTCGACGGTCCGTACGCATCTGAACGCGTTGTTCGACAAGACCGGCCGGCGGCGGCAGAGCCAACTGCTGCGGCTCGCGCTCGGGCGCTGATCGATCTGGATGGGCTGCCGGACTTCCGGCGCACGGCGTTAAGATGTGCGGTCACCGGCGTCGTCCCGCCGCCACCACGCGAGAGTCGAGCCCGCCCATGCCACAGTTCGCCGCCAATCTGTCGATGATGTACACCGAGGTGCCGTTCATCGAGCGCTTCGCCGCCTGCGCGCGCGACGGCTTCAGGGCGGTGGAGTTCCTGTTCCCGTACGCGTTCGCGCCGGAGACCCTGCGGGGCGAGCTCGACCGCCACGGCCTGCGTCAGGTGCTGTTCAACGCGCCGCCCGGCGACTTCGACAAGGGCGAGCGCGGCATCAGCAGCCTGCCGGGCCGTGAGGAGGAGTTCCATCAGGGCATCGATACCGCGATCCGCTATGCGCAGGTGCTCGGCTGTCCGCGTATCCACGTGATGGCCGGGCTGGTGCAGGACGAGGGGCAGCGCTCGAGCCAGCGCCAGCGCTACATCGACAGCCTGGGCTATGCCGCGCGGCGCTGCGCCGGGCACGGGCTCACCGTGCTGATCGAGCCGATCAACACCCGCGACATCCCCGGCTATCTGCTGAACACGCAGGCCGATGCGCACGACATCGTCGCCGCGGTCGGGGCCGACAACCTGAAGGTGCAGATGGATCTGTACCACTGCCAGATCGTCGAGGGCGACGTGGCGATGAAGATCCGCCAGTACGCCGGCCGCTTCGGCCATGTGCAGATCGCCGGCGTGCCGCAGCGGCACGAGCCGGATATCGGCGAGGTCAACTATCCGTACCTGTTCCAGGTGCTCGACGAGATCGGCTATGACGGCTGGATCGGCTGCGAGTACCGGCCGCGCGGGGGAACGTCCGAAGGGCTGGGATGGATCCGGCGCTGGCTGCCGGCGCCGTGACGGTGGGCGGGGGCCGTCCGTCGGCTGTCTAGTCGGCTTGCTCGCCGGCCGTTCGGCCGGTTGCAGCCAGGTCGCGCAGCGGGCTGGGGTGCGAACCCGGGGCGGATCGCCGGATCGGGCAAAATAGCAGCTTTTTCCCCGCGGCGGCGCTGCGGGCGGAGAAGCTGTCACAGCTTCCGAGGTGTCCGGTGAGCAATTCCCCTTCGGTGCTTTATCAATCGTCGCTGCATTCGCTGCCGCTGCTCGGCCGCGGCAAGGTGCGCGACAACTATGCGGTCGGCGACGACCGGCTGCTGATCGTCACCACCGACCGGCTGTCGGCGTTCGACGTCGTGATGGGCGAGCCGATCCCGGACAAGGGCAGGGTGCTGAACCGGATGGCGCTGTTCTGGTTCGAGCGGCTGGCCGACGTGGTGCCTAACCACCTGACCGGCGTGGCGCCGGAGTCGGTGGTGGCGCCCGACGAGGTTGCGCAGATCGCGGACCGCTCGATGGTGGTCCGGCGGCTGCAGCCGATCCTGGTCGAGGCGGTGGTGCGCGGCTATCTGATCGGGTCCGGCTGGAAGGACTACCAGGCGAGCGGCAAGGTGTGCGGCATCGCGCTGCCGGCCGGCCTGGCGCAGGCCGAGAAGCTGCCCGAGCCGATCTTCACGCCGGCGGCCAAGGCCGAGCTGGGCGAGCACGACGAGAACATCACGTTCGACGACATGGTGGCGCGCACCGGCGCCGGGCTGGCCGGGCGGATCCGCGACATCAGCCTGAAACTGTACCGGCGCGCGGCCGACTATGCGCTGACCCGCGGCATCGTGATCGCCGATACCAAGTTCGAGTTCGGGCTGGACCGCGACGGCGAGCTGTATCTGATGGACGAGGTGCTGACCGCCGATTCGTCGCGGTTCTGGCCGGCCGACCAGTACCGGGTCGGCACGTCGCCGCCGTCGTTCGACAAGCAGTTCGTCCGCGACTATCTCGAGACCTTGAAAGACTGGCCCAAGCGCCCGCCGCCGCCGCCGCTGCCGGCCGAGGTGATCGCGCGCACCGCCGACAAGTACCGCGAGGCGCTGCGGCGGATCACCGGACAGGAGCTCGCATGATGACCGGCACCGCAGACCGGCCGCTGGTCGGCGTCGTGATGGGCAGCAGCAGCGACTGGGAGGTGATGAAGCAGGCGGTCGCGGTGCTGCAGGAATTCGCGGTGCCGCACGAGGCGCGCGTGGTGTCGGCGCACCGGATGCCCGACGAGATGTTCGACTATGCCGGCGATGCGCAGGCCCGCGGGCTGCGGGCGATCATCGCCGGCGCCGGCGGTGCCGCGCATCTGCCGGGGATGCTGGCGGCCAAGACCATCGTGCCGGTGTACGGCGTGCCGGTGCCGTCGAAGTATCTGCGCGGCGAGGATTCGCTGCTGTCGATCGTGCAGATGCCGCGCGGCATCCCGGTGGCCACGTTCGCGATCGGCGAGGCCGGCGCCGCCAACGCCGCGCTGCACGTGGTGGCGATGCTGGCGCTGCACGATCCGGTGCTGGCCACCCGGCTGCATGCGTTCCGCGCGAAGCAGACCGCGGCGGCGCGGGCGATGACGCTGCCGGGAGTCTGAGGTGGGCACCCCGGGGGCGGCCGTGATGCCGCGCAGGCCGTCGCCGCCGCTTGCGCCCGGCAGCTGGCTCGGCATGCTCGGCGGCGGGCAGCTCGGCCGGATGTTCTGCATGGCGGCGCAAAGCCTCGGCTACCGGGTCTGCGTGCTCGACCCGGGCGAGCCGAGCCCGGCCGGCAGCGTCGCCGACCGCCACCTGCGGGCCGACTACGAGGACCCGGCGGCGCTGCGCGAGCTGGCCGCGGCCTGCGCGGCCGCCACCACCGAGTTCGAGAACGTGCCGGCGGCGGCGCTGCGCGAGCTGGCCCGGCACATCGTCGTCAGCCCGTCGGCCGCCGCGGTGGCGATCGCGCAGGACCGGCTGCTCGAGAAGCGCTTCGTGCGCGACTGCGGCATCGAGGTGGCGCCGCATGTGCCGGTGCTGAGCGCCGCCGATCTCGCCAAGCCCGATCCGGCGCTCTTTCCCGGCATCCTGAAGGTCGCGCGGCTGGGCTACGACGGCAAGGGTCAGGCGCGGGTCGCCGATGCCGCGGCGGCGCGCGCGGCGTTCGCCGGGTTCGAGGGGCGGCCTTCGGTGCTCGAGCGGCAGCTTCCTCTGGCCGCCGAGCTGTCGGTGGTGGTCGCCCGCGGCTTCGACGGCAAGGTGCTCTGCTATCCGGTCGCCGAGAACGTCCATCGCAACGGCATTCTCGCGGTGTCG
>DAISWF010000323.1:3532-6202 GCA_036826495.1 Burkholderiaceae bacterium | reverse complement strand
ACATGAACTTCGACAGCGACACCAACGTCATCGAGGTCGCGGTGCGCCGGCTGCGCGCGAAGATCGACGACCCGTTCGAGCGCAAGCTGATCCACACGGTGCGCGGCATGGGCTACATCCTGGAAGCGCGCGAGCCGGCATGACCGCCGGGCCGTCGATCCGCCGCCGGCTCGGCATCAGCTTCGCGGCGCTGGCGCTGCTGCTGTTCGGCGCGATGGCGGCGTTCGAGTACCTGGCGTTCGACGACGAGCTGGAGCGGATCCGCACGCAGGAGATCGAAGGCACCGCCGCCGTGGTGCTGCACCTGATCGATGACACCCGGGCCGAGGGCGACCTGGAGGTATTGCGGCATCGGCTGGACGACGTCCGTCTCGGACATCCGGCCATCCGTGTCTGGCTTCAGGGGCCGGGCGACGAGATCGTCTATGGCGATCCGCCGCTGCCCGCGCCGGTGACCGGGCCTGCCGGCGGATCGACGGTGCCAGGGAGCTCCCCGGCAACGTCCGGAAGCAACCCCGCAACGTCCGGAAGCAACCTGGCATCGGGGAGCAATCCGGCAGCGTCCGGCAGCGTGCTGGCGACGCCTGGAAGCGACCCAGTGGTGCCGGCGAGCAAGCCAGTGACGCCGGACAGCACTCCGGCGACGATCCCGCTGCGCTCCACCGATGGCCGCATCACCCGCGGCACGATCCGCCCGGTGGCGGCCGCGCCGACCGACCCCATCCGGCGGATGGTGCTGACGATCGCCGACGACGACCAGCAGCGGCTGCGCCAGTCGCTGGCGCGCTCGCTGGCGCTGGCGCTGGTGGCCGGCACGACGCTGGCGACGCTGCTGGGCATGTGGCTGTCGCGGCGCGCGCTGCGGCCGCTGCAGGCGATCTCCGCGCAGGCCAACGCCCTGTCGGCCGCGTCGCCCGGCGTGCGGTTGCCTGAGGAGGGGATCGACGCCGAGGTCCGCGACCTGGTGGCGTCGTTCAACCGGGCGCTCGACCGTCTCGAGGCCGCGCTGCGCCAGCAGGAGGCGTTCAGTGCCGACGTCGCCCACGAACTGAACACCCCGCTGGCCACGCTGATCGCCGGCAACGAAGTGGCTCTGGCCACCGGCGCAGACCCCGCCGCGCTGCGCGAGCAGCTCGCCGACAACCTCGACGAGCTGCACCGGCTCGAAGCCATCGTCGCCGACATGCTGTTCCTCGCGCGCGCCGACCGGGGGGAGGTCGCGCGCCGCTTTCCGGCCACGAGCTTCGCCGGCATCGTCCACGACGTGATCGACTATCACGAAGCCGCGATCGCCGATGCGCGCCTGACCGTTCGCGTCGAAGGCGACTGCGTCGCACAGGTCGATGTGCCGCTGATCAAGCGGGCGGTTTCGAACCTGCTGTCGAACGCTACCCGCTTCGCACGGCCTGGTTCGACGGTGCAGGTGGACATCGAAGCGCACGACGACGAGATCCGGTGGTCGGTCACCAATCACGGCGATGCGATTCCCGAACAGCAGCTTCCGCGACTGTTCGACCGGTTCTTTCGCGCCGAACAGTCACGCAGCCGGTCCGACCAGCACCACGGACTCGGACTGGCGATCGTGTCGGCGATCGCCCGCATGCATGGCGGCCGGCCGTTCGCCCGTTCGCGCAATGGCGTCACCACCATCGGACTGGTGCTGCGCGACCGCCTAGACCCGCCCGCGCCCGACCGCGTCTCCCTGCCCGGACGTTCGTCGGACGCCTGATTCCCGTCGTGCTGCAACTCGGCAGAACATTCCGCTACGTTCGGGCCGGCCCCCCGCCAAGATGCTCACGCCGATCCGAACAGCGCCTCCAGCGAGGGAGCGTCGAAGATCGCCTCCGCCCAGGCGTCCAGTTGCGCGATGCCCGCTGCCTGCAACCTCGGCCGGACCCAGTCGGGTAACGGGGCGCCGAAACGGCGGACAAGCTGGCGTTCAAGCAGCTCGACGCGACCTTCTTCCCGGCCCTCTTCCCTCCCCTCGCGCCTCAACCGCAAGGCCCAGCTTCCTCTCATCTCGCTCATGCCGACCTCCTGCAGGTTGCGGAACGCCTGGAAATTATCATCCAGGTCCAACCGGTCCGCCACGACCTGGTTCAGCCACGCCGTGAACGCCTGCCCCAGCGTATCGCGTCGTTCCGCCGGAATCTGCTCCACCAGCTTTCGCACCAGATCCGGCAGTTGCCTCAGGTCCTCGGCCGCCTCGATCCGCGCCAGCGTCGCCACCAGGTTGTCCGGCAGCGCTGCCCCGGTCGCATCCGCCTCGTGGACCGTGCGCACTTCCTCGAACAGGAAGTACCGCTGGCTGGGTCGATAGGCCTGAAGGCCCGCCGGCAATGGCGCGATCAGCTCCGTGACGTCGCCGGGTGCCCGCCACGCCCCGTGCCCGCTGTACAGCACGATCGGAAACACCGGAGGAAGCGGCTTGCGGCCGGACACCACACGTATGCGGATCAGATCCTGGTACAGCAGCCCCGTATAGACCATCACCCGCAGCGCCATCCAGTGGTCGTCCGTGCTCTGGAACTCCAGCAGCAGGTACACATAGAGCCACTGTCCGCGCAGCCGCACACGCCAGACCAGGTCGTTCTCGCGGCTGCGCAGGTCGTCGCTGACGTGGCGGGGGGCGGACTTCCCTCGGCGGCCCGAGGCCCGCCCCGCCGCCCC
>DAISWF010000323.1:0-3522 GCA_036826495.1 Burkholderiaceae bacterium | reverse complement strand
CGCTGACCTGGCGGGTGGAGACCTTCTCCAGGCTGTCGAAGTCCAGCTCCTCCACCGAGGATCCGGACACGAAGCCCTGGAGCAGCGCACGGACCATCTCGGGGTGCGAGAAGATCCGCTTGCGGGCGTTGTCCTGCGGGGGGTGAGTGGCCATCGCCGCAGTGTTGCAAGTCACCGCGCGGATATCGATCGGCCTGATGGATGAGCCGGACGCGGCGAAATACGTCGTGCGGCTAGCAAGTCCGCGTGGCCCTCCGGATTCCCGGTGCAAACAGACCCGTGTACGATCCGGCCGATGTTCGAATCCGTATCTGCGATGGAGATCGTCGGCGCGCTTCTGTTCGCGATCGCGGTGCTGCACACCTTCTCCACCCGTCTGTTCGCCCGGCTGGCCACCGCTCAGCCGGCCCACGCGGGCCTGTGGCATCTGCTGGCCGAGGTCGAGGTGGTGTTCGGCTTCTGGGCCGGCGTGCTGGTCGCGGTGATGCTGGTCTGGCTGGGCCGCGACGGCACGCTCGAATACCTGGAGAGCCGCAACTTCACCGAACCGGCCTTCGTGTTCGCGGTGATGGTGATCGCCGCCAGCCGGCCGATCCTGCAGCTCATCACGAACACGGTCGATGCGCTGGCGCGCCTGCTGCCGATGCCGACGGTGACCGCCACCTGCTTCCTGTGCCTGAGCCTGGTGCCGCTGCTCGGTTCGTTCATCACCGAACCGGCGGCGATGACCTTGGCGGCGATCATGTTGCGCGACGCGATCCTGTCGCGGCCGGTCAGCAACCGGCTGCGCTACGCGGTGCTGGGCGTGCTGTTCGTCAACGTGTCGATCGGCGGCACGCTGACGCACTTCGCGGCGCCGCCGGTGCTGATGGTCGCCGCCAAGTGGCAGTGGGACATCGGCTTCATGTTCGCCACGTTCGGCTGGAAGGCGCTGCTGGCCACGCTGGTCAACGCAGCCGGCGTCACGCTGCTGTTCAGCCGCGAGCTCGCGTCACTGGAACGCAGTGCCGAAGCGGCGCGCGCTTCGCCGCCCAAGCCGGTGCCGCCGCTGGTCACGCTGATCCACCTGGCGTTCCTGGCCGCCACGGTGGCGTTCGCCCATCACCCGGTGTTCTTCATCGGGCTGGTGCTGCTGTTCCTCGGTTTCGTCGAAGCCTACAACCGCCACCAGGACCGGCTGATGCTGCGCGAAGGGCTGCTGGTGGCGTTCTTCCTGGCCGGCCTGGTGACCTTGGGCGGCCTGCAGCGCTGGTGGCTGCAGCCGCTGCTGGCCGACGTCGAGCCGACGATGCTGTACTTCGTCGCGACCGCGCTCACGGCGATCACCGACAACGCCGCGCTGACCTACCTCGGGTCGCTGGTCGAAGGCACCAGCGACGCCTACAAGTACGCGCTGGTGGCGGGTGCCGTGACCGGCGGCGGCCTGACGGTGATCGCCAACGCGCCGAACCCCGCCGGCTTCGCGATCCTGAAGCCGACGTTCAAGGACGAGGCGATCAGCCCGCTGGGACTGTTCGCCGCCGCGACGCTGCCGACCTTCGTCGCGATCATCGCATTCCTCGCCTGACCGCGATGCGGCCGCGGCGCGTCAGGTCTCGCCGAAAAACCCCACGATCGCCGCATTGACCGTGTCGGGATCGGTGATCGGCCCCATGTGACCGAGCGCCGCGAACTTCACGGTCGTGACCCGCGGCAGGACCGGGGCCAGGAGGCGCGCCACCGACTGCGCCGACTCGGGCGAGTGCTCGCCGGTCATCAGCAGAACCGGGATGTCGAGCTGCGCGAACGCCTCCAGCGGCGCCGGTTCGTTGAACAGCGCATGGGCCCAGTGCCCGACGTTGATCATCGCGTCGGCGATGGCCGGCTTGCGCTGAGGCGGGGTAGCGGCCCAGCTACCCGGGCCCATCCAGAAATCGATGAAGTGCGCGGCCGCCTGATCGCGATCCTGACGGGTCAACGACGCCAGCGACGCGTCAACCGTATGCCTGATCCCGTCGACGCCGTTGGGCGACGGGCCGAGCGCCTCGACCAGCGAGAACAGCGTCGGCTCGTAGAGAGCCAGGGCGGTGACCCGGCTGCGATGCACGAGCGCGGTCTTCAGTGCGACCGCGCCGCCATAGGAGTGCCCCACGACGGCGAACCCGTCCCCCGCCCGCGAGAAGACCGGCTCCAGGAATGCCACCTCGTCTTCCAGCAGCATCTTCCGTTCATGGGGCCACTGAGGGCTCTTGCCCGCGCCGCAACAGTCGGGCGCGAGGACCCGGCGGGTCGGTGACAGGGCGTCCGTGAGCCCGCGCCACTGCGCCGACGAACTCGCGTTCGAATGCAGGCAGACGACCCCCGGACCGGCACCGGCCTCACGGACGAACGGCTGCACGGCGGGCATTAGTGCGTCAGGATCTTCGACAGGAACTCCTGCGCCCGCGGCCCGCGCTGGGTGTTGAAGAATTCGTCCTTCGTGCAGTCCTCGACGATGCGGCCCTGGTCCATGAAGATCACCCGGTCGGACACCTTGCGCGCGAAGCCCATCTCGTGGGTCACGACCATCATGGTCATCCCTTCGTGCGCCAGCTCGACCATCACGTCGAGCACCTCGTTGACCATCTCCGGGTCCAGCGCCGACGTCGGCTCGTCGAACAGCATCGCGATCGGGTCCATCGCCAGCGCGCGGGCGATCGCGACCCGCTGCTGCTGCCCGCCCGAGAGCTGACCGGGGAACTTGGCGGCATGGGCCTTCAGCCCCACCCGCTCGAGCAGCTTCATGCCCTTGGCCTGGGCCTCTTCCTTGCTGCGGTTCAGCGCCTTGATCTGACCCAGGGTCAGGTTCTCGGTGACCGACAGGTGCGGGAACAGCTCGAAGTGCTGGAACACCATGCCGATCCGCGAACGCAGCTTCGGCAGATCGGTGCCCTTGGCGCCGACCGACACGCCGTCGATGAAGATCTCGCCCTTCTGGAACGGCTCCAGCGCATTGGCGGTCTTGATCAGCGTGGACTTGCCGGAGCCCGACGGCCCGCAGACCACGACGACGTCGCCCTTGTTGATGCTGGTCGTGCAGTCGGTCAGCACCTGGAAGCTGCCGTACCACTTGCTGACGTTCTTGAACTCGATCATGGCCATGGGAGTCTCCGATCAGTCGAAAATCATCATCTGGCAGCGGCGCTTACCTGCGCTTCGACCCTGCGGGCCCAAGCCCGCAGCGGTCATTTGGAAGGCGGCGCGGATCCGGCTTCGCCGGTCCGCAGACGCTCCCCAGGGGGAGGCGCCCGCAGGGCGCTTCGGGGGGGTCATCTTATGATCGCGATCTTCTTCTGGAGGCGCTTCACCAGGTAGGACAGGCAGTAGCACATCACGAAGTAGACCACCGCGACGAAGGCGTACATCTCGACCACCCGGCTGTCCCGCTGGGCGATCTTCACCGCGGCGCCGACGAAGTCGGTCACGTTCAGCAGCGACACCAGCGATACGTCCTGGAACAGCACGATGGTCTGCGTCAGCAGCACCGGCAGCATGTTGCGGAAC
>DAISWF010000322.1:0-6228 GCA_036826495.1 Burkholderiaceae bacterium | reverse complement strand
CGAGGTCGCCGTCAGTCCGCCGTGATCCCCATCTCGCGGATCAGCCTGCCCCACTTGTCGACGTCGGCGCGCACGATGTCGGCGAACTGCTCGGGCGTGGCCGCCATCGGATCGGCGCCGATCTCCTGCAGCCGGGTGCGGACCTCCGGGAGCGCCAGCACCTTCTGCACGTCGCGATTGACCTGGGCGACGATCGCCGCCGGGGTGCCGGCGGGCGCGAACATGCCGAACCACGGGTTCATCTCGTAGTCCTTCAGGCCCGCCTCGGCCAGCGTGGGCACCGCCGGCAGCACCGAGCTGCGCCGGGTGCTGGTGATGCCCAGCGCCCGCAGCTTGCCCGACTTCAGATGGGGCAGCGCCGAGGTCACGCTGTCGCACATCACCGGCACCTGGCCGGCGAGCACGTCGGTCAGCGCCGGCCCGCTGCCCTTGTACGGCACGTGCAGCAGATCGACGTTGCCGATCCGTTTGAACAGCTCGCACGAGATGTGCAGCGTCGTGCCGCTGCCTGCCGATGCGTAGCTGAGCTTGCCCGGCTGCTGGCGGGCCAGCGTCACCAGGTCCTGCACCGTCTGCACCGGCATGCTGGCATTGACGACCAGCAGGTTCGGCACGATCGCGACCGGCGCCACCGGCGCGAAGTCCTTCAGCGTGTCGTACGGCAGCTTCTTGTACAGGGCGGCATTGATGCCGTGGGTGCTGACCGCGCCCCAGCCGAGCGTCAGGCCGTCCGGCTGCGCCTTGGCGACCGCGTCGGTGCCGATGATGCCGCCGGCGCCGGGGCGGTTCTCGACGGTGACGGGCTGGCCCCAGGCGGTGCTCAGATGCTGCGCGGTCATCCGGGCCAAGGTATCGATCGCGCCGCCGGGCGGAAACGGCACGATGAACTTCACCGGCCGGGCCGGATAGCTCTGTGCGGTCGCCATCGTCGGCAGGCAGGCGGCCAGGCCGGCCAGGGCCAGCGCGATCAGGGTGCGGCGGCGCCGGGCGTCGCGGCGGCCGATCGAAGAAGGGCCGATCGAAGAAGGATCGATGCGGGAGGGGTCGATCCGGGGCGCCCGGACTGAATCGATCGGGAATTCCATCGTCACTTCTCCTTTGGTTGCCGTGCGCGGTCTTCGAAACGCCTGACCGCTTCTTCGTGCTCGTCGGTGTGCAGCGCGAGCGCCTGCATGCCGGCGGCCATGTCCAGGTAGGTCGGAAAGTCGGTGCGGTCGGCCGCGCGCAGCAGCCCCTTGGTCATCCGCAGCGCCGGCCCGGAGTTCGCGGCGATCCGCGCCGCCAGCGCCCTGGCCTCGGGCATCAGCCGGTCGGGCGGCACGACCCGCGACACCAGCCCGCAGGCCAGCGCGGCCTGCGCATCGAGCACGTCGCCGGTCAGACACATCTCCGCCGCTCGCGAGGCGCCGAGGATCCGCGTCAGCAGCCAGGCGCCGCCGATCGCCGGCACGATGCCGAGCTTCACGAAGTTCGCCGCGAAGCGGGCGTGCTCCGATGCGATCCGGATGTCGCACAGGCAGGCGAGATCGCAGCCGCCGCCGATCGCCGGGCCGTTGACGGCGGCGATCGTCGGCACCTGGAGCGCATGCAGCGCCAAGCTCAGCCGCTGCACGCCGTTGCGCAGCTTCTCGCTGACCGCCGCGCCCGCCTTGCGATCCTTCCAGTCCTCGCGCATCGCCTTCAGGCTGCCGCCGGACGAGAACGCCGGCCCGGCGCCGGTGATCACCACCGCGCGGACCGCCGGGTCGGCGGCGATCCGCGTGCAGGCGGCGACGAATTCGTCGACCGCGGTGTTGCCGCTCAGCGGATTGCGCATCGCCGGGTCGTTCATCGTCAGCACGACCACCGGGCCGTCGGTCTCGTAGTCGAGGAATGGTTTCATCGCTTCGCCTTCGCGCCTTCCTCCGCGCTTTCGTTCGCGCTTTCGTTCGTCTTCGCAGCCTTCGTCTTCGCCACCACCTGCGCGCGGATCTCCTCGTCGTGCTCGCCGAGCCCGGGTGCGGGCCGCCGGATCGTTCCGGGCGTGCGTGAGAAGCCGACCGGGATGCCGAGGCCGCGGATCTCGCCCTCGTGCGGATGACGCATCGTATGGAAGAAGCCCACCGCGCGCAGGTGCGGGTCGTCCAGCAGATCCTCCGGCGACATCACCGGCGTGAACGGAATGTCGCCTTCGGACAGCAGCTCGACCCACTCTCGCGTGGTGCGGCTGGCGACCAGCTCGGCCAGCACGCCGTAGACCTCGTCGACGTTGCGGGCGCGGGCCGATGCATCGCTGAAGTGCGGGTGCTCGGCGAGATCGGCGCGGCCGACCAGCCGGAACAGCGACAGCCAGTGGTTGTTCGTATACGGCAGCAGGCCGATGTAGCCGTCGCGCGTGCGGTAGGGCCGGCGATGCTGCGACAGCACGCGGTCATAGCCCATGCCGGCCTCGCCGGGCACGAACGTGGCGCCGGACAGGTGCTCGACCAGATTGAAGGCCACCATCGTCTCGAACATCGGCACCTCGATCGCCTGCCCGAGGCCCGAGCGCTCACGCTCGTACAGCGCCATCGCGATCGACCCGACGAGGGTCAGCGCGGCGATCTTGTCGGCGACGATCGTGTTGACGTAGGCCGGCACGCCGCCGTCGTTGATGCCCTGCAGGTGGGCCAGCCCGCTCATCGCCTGGATGATGTCGTCGTAGGCCGGCCGGCCGGCGTACGGGCCGCGTTCGGAGAAGCCGTAGGCGCCGCAGTAGATGAGCCGCGGATGGTCGGCGGCCAGCGATGCATGGTCCAACCCCAGCTTGCGCATCGACTGCGGCCGCACGTTGCAGACGAACACGTCGGCATCGGCCAGCAGGCCCTTCAGCACCGCCATGTCGCCGGCATCCTTCAGGTCCAGCACGATGCTGCGCTTGTTGCGGTTCAGATTCAGGAACGTCGCGCCCATCTGCGGATGGCGGCCGGGCGGCACCACCCGGAAATGATCGCCGGCCGGCGCCTCGACCTTGATCACGTCGGCGCCCATGTCGCCCAGCGTCTGCGTCGCCCACGGGCCCATCGCGACCGTCGTCAGGTCGATCACCCGGACGCCATGCAGGGGGCCGGTCATGTGTCTGCTCTCCATCGGGGCTCCGAGTGTCCCCGCCGGGAGATCGTTCTGTCCAATGCTTATTTTCGATTCGATCGTTCGACTGCACCGAACGATGAGTCTCGCGATGTGCGTGAACCCGGGATGCGTGGACCCGGGAGCGAATCGGCGTCAGCGCGTGACCCGCCTGCGGCCGCGGGCGGGCGGGGTGGCCATCAGCCGGACGAACTCCAGCGCCGCGACGTTCCGCGATCCGCCCTTGCGCCACAGCACGCCCGCGCTGCGGCCGGGCGTCGGGGAATGCAGCCGGATCAGCCGCAGATCGTTCGCATGGTGGGCGACGCGTTCGGGAATGATCGTGGCCAGCGCGCCGGTGCGGCAGACCCGGACCAGCGCCTCGACGGAATCCATCTCCAGCCGGATCGCCGGCACGGCGCGCGCCTTCCTGAACGCCGCCTCGAGGATCCGTCGCGTGACGAAGCTCCGGGGCTGCATCGCCAGAGGGACGGCCTGCAGGTCCTTCAGCGGCAGCGACCGGCGCGCCGCCAGCGGATGGCCGGGCGGCACGACGAGCACCAGGTCCTCGTCGAACAGCGGTTCGACGT
Organism: Burkholderiaceae bacterium; assembly: GCA_036826495.1. GTDB lineage: Bacteria > Pseudomonadota > Gammaproteobacteria > Burkholderiales > Burkholderiaceae_E > DAISWF01. The sequence continues at coordinate 2,551 of DAISWF010000322.1, read as the reverse complement.
CCAGCTCCACCCGTTCGGCCGGGCACAGCGAGATGCCGACATCGAGCTGGCCGTCGAGCAGCATCTGCTCGATGTCGCCGGCGCGCAGCTCGCGGACCGCGACGTGGACGTTCGGATAGCGGCTGCTGAACGCCGCGACCGCCGGCGGAATGAAGGTATGGCCGAAGCTCGGCAGGATGCCGATGCGCAGCGAGCCGGCGTTCAGACCCGAGATCTCGGCGAGCGCCATGCGCCCCGACTCGACCTCCTGCAGCGCGCGGGCGGCATAGCCCTGGAACGCCCGGCCGGCCTCCGACAGCTTCAGGCCCCGGCCGATCCGCTCGAACAGCACGATGCCCAGCTCCTCCTCGAGCTGGCGCAGGCCGTGCGACAGCGTGGACTGCGTGACGAACAGGTTCTGGGCCGACTGCGTCAGGTGCTCGGTCTGGGCCAGCTCCAGGAAGTAGCGCAGATGCCGCAGTTCCAATGCCGCTCCCGGCAGCGACCGACGCCCGTCAGCGCCTCACGAACCGCGGTACGTCGAATACGACCACGGGCTGACCAGCAGCGGGATGTGGTAGTCCGCCGCCGCGTCGCCGATGCCGAAGTCGATCGGCACCGAATCGAGGAACGGCGGATCCGGCAGCTTGACGCCGCGGCCGGCGAAGTAGCCGGCGACGTCGAACACCAGCCGGTAGCGGCCGACCGCCATCGCCGCGGCGTCGAGCAGCGGCCCGTCGTCGGCGCGGCCGTCGGCATTGAGCTGCAGCGTCTTCAGCGTCTCGACGCCGGCCGGCGACAGCCGCTGCAAGGTGACCCGCATGCCGCCGGCGGGGCAGCCGTGCATCGTGTCGAGAACGTGCGTGCTCAGGTGTGCCATCGTGCTGCGCCCATGCGGTTTGCTTGCCTGCGGAACAGGCCCTACAGTGTATCTCCTATGAGTCCGAACACGTCTTCCGATCCGCCCCGGGCGGATGACCCGCCCGCGCAGCGCTACCCGCGCGACCTGCGCGGCTACGGCCGCAACCCGCCGCCCGCCCGCTGGCCCGGCGAGGCCCGCGTCGCCGTGCAGTTCGTGCTGAACTTCGAGGAGGGCGCCGAGAACTCGGTGCTGCACGGCGACCCGGGCAGCGAGCAGTTCCTGTCGGAGATGGCCAGCCCGCCGGCGTACCCGGCGCGCCACCTGAGCATGGAGAGCGTCTACGAGTACGGCTCGCGGGTCGGCGTCTGGCGGATCCTGCGCGAATTCGAGCGGCGCGCGCTGCCGCTGACGGTGTTCGGCGTGTCGATGGCGCTCGAACGCTGCCCGGAGGTGACCGCCGCGTTCGTCGAGCTGGGCCATGAGATCGCCTGTCACGGCCTGCGCTGGATCCACTACCAGCAGGTCGCCGAGGAGGTCGAGCGCGCGCACCTTCACGAAGGCGCCGCGCTGATCGAGCGGCTGACCGGCCGCCCGGCGACCGGCTGGTACACCGGCCGCGACAGCCCGAACACCCGCCGGCTGGTGGCCGATCACGGCGGATTCGAATACGACAGCGATTACTACGGCGACGATCTGCCGTTCTGGCTGCGGGTGCGCCGCAGCGACGGCACGCGGGTGCCGCACCTGGTGGTGCCCTACACGCTGGACTGCAACGACATGCGCTTCGCGCTGCCGCAGGGCTTCAGTCACGGCGATCCGTTCCTGCAGTACCTGCGCGATGCGTTCGACGTGCACTATGCCGAGGGCGACGAGCGGCCGGCGATGATGAGCATCGGCATGCACTGCCGGCTGCTCGGTCGCCCGGGCCGGCTGCGCGCGCTGCAGCGCTTCCTCGACCATGTGCAGCGGCACGACCGCGTGTGGATCGCGCGCCGCGTCGACATCGCGCGGCACTGGAAGCACGTGCATCCGTTCGACGAGCGTTCCGCGTTCGACTGGGAGTGATGATGAAGGCATCGATCGAAGCGCTCGACCGGGCCGACCCGCAGACGTTCGCCCGGCTGCTCGACGGCATCTACGAGCATTCGCCGTGGATCGCCGCGCAGTCGTACGACAAACGGCCGTTCGGCACGCTGGCGAACCTGAAGCTCGCGCTGGCGGCGACGGTCACCGATGCCGGGCAGGATGCGCAGCTCGCGCTGATCCGCGCGCATCCGGAGCTGGCCGGCCGCGCGATGGCCGAACGCACGCTGACCGCGGAGTCCACCGACGAGCAGGGCCGCGCGGGGCTCACCGCCTGCACGCCCGAGGAGCTCGCGACCTTGCAGCGGCTCAATGCCGAGTATCGCGCGAAGTTCGGCTTTCCGTTCATGCTGGCGGTGCGCGGGCCGCGCGCCACCGGGCTGTCGAAGGCCGAGATCCTCGCGACGTTCGAGCGCCGGCTCGGCAATCCCGCCGACTACGAGTTCGCCGAGGCGCTGCGCAGCATCCATCGGGTCGCCGAGATCCGGCTGGACGATCGCTTCGGCTTCGAGCCGGTGCTCGGCAACCGGCTGCTCGACATGGCCGCCCAGCTCGCGCGGCACAGCGATCCGGGCTATGCCGAGCGCGGCGAGCTGACCGTCACCTACCTGACCGACGCGCACCGCG
>DAISWF010000321.1:0-6230 GCA_036826495.1 Burkholderiaceae bacterium | reverse complement strand
AAGGGCTGCCTGTTCAAGAAGTTCGCCGGCATCGACGTGTTCGACATCGAGCTGGCCGAGCGCGATCCGGACAAGCTGGTCGACATCATCGCGTCGCTGGAGCCGACCCTGGGCGGGGTCAACCTCGAGGACATCAAGGCACCGGAGTGCTTCTACGTCGAGCGCAAGCTGCGCGAGCGGATGAACATCCCGGTGTTCCACGATGATCAGCACGGCACCGCGATCATCTCGGCGGCGGCGCTGCTGAACGGCCTGGAGCTGGTCGGCAAGCACATCGCCGAGGTGCGGATCGCCTGTTCCGGCGCCGGTGCCGCGGCGATCGCCTGTCTCGACGTGATGCTCGGGCTGGGCGTGCGGCGCGAGAACGTGTTCGTCGTCGATTCGCGCGGCGTGCTGCACAGCGGCCGCACCGATGCGCTGGACGAATCGAAGCGCCGCTACGTGCAGCGCACCGAGGCGCGCACCTTGGCCGACGTGGTGCGGCGCGCCGACGTGTTCCTCGGCTGCTCGGCGGCCGGCGTGCTGACGCAGGAGATGGTCAGCACGATGGCCGACAAGCCGATCATCCTGGCGCTGGCCAATCCGGAGCCCGAGATCCGGCCCGAGCTCGCGAAGGCGGTGCGCCCCGACTGCATCATCGCCACCGGCCGTTCGGACTATCCGAACCAGGTCAACAACGTGCTGTGCTTCCCGTACATCTTCCGCGGCGCGCTGGACAGCGGCGCCACCCGGATCACCGAGCAGATGAAGCTGGCCTGCGTGCGCGAGATCGCCGACCTGGCCAAGGCCGAGACCAGCGACGAGGTGGCCGCCGCCTACGTCGGCCAGGAACTGGCGTTCGGGCCCGACTACCTGATCCCCAAGCCGTTCGATTCGCGGCTGATCCTGCGGATCGCGCCGGCGGTCGCGAAGGCGGCCGAGGAGTCCGGCGTCGCCACCCGGCCGATCCCCGACATGGAGGCGTACCGGCACTCGCTGAGCCGCTTCGTCACCCGCACCGGCATGTTCATGCGGCCGGTGTTCCAGGCGGCCAAGACGTCGAACGCCCGGATCGCCTATGCCGAGGGCGAGGACGAGCGGGTGCTGCGCGCCGCGCAGGCGGCGATCGACGAAGGGCTGGCCCGGCCGATCCTGATCGGCCGTCCGGCCATCGTCGCGATGCGCATCGAGCGCGCCGGCTTGCGGCTGAAGGCGGGCCGCGACTTCGAGCTGGTCGATCCGGAGAACGATCCGCGCTTCCGGCAGTACTGGGAGGCCTATCACCGGCTGCGCGGCCGCGATGGCGTGACGCCCGACATGGCCAAGGCGACCTTGCGCCGCTCGTCGACGACGATCGCCTCGATGATGGTCAAGCTCGGCGATGCCGAGGGCGCCATCTGCGGGCTGGTCGGCCGCTTCGACAGCCATCTGGAGCACGTGGCCGAGGTGATCGGCCTGAAGGAGGGGGCGCAGGGCTTCGCGACCTTGAATGCGTTGATGCTCGAGCGGCACAACCTGTTCCTCGCCGATACCTTCGTCAACGACGACCCCAGCGCCGCGCAGCTCGCCGACATCGCGCTGATGGCGGCCAACGAGGTGCGCCGCTTCGGCCTGCCGCCCAAGGTCGCATTCGTCTCGCATTCCAGCTATGGCTCGAGCAAGCGCGCGTCGGCGCGCAAGATGCGCGAGGCCTACGGCATCTTCACGAAGCTGGCGCCGGACATCGAGGCCGAGGGCGAGCTGCACGGCGATGCGGCGCTCAGCGAGACGATCCGAACGGCGTTCTTGCCGCAGTCGCGGCTCGACGGCTCGGCCAACGTGCTGATCATGCCGAACCTCGATGCGGCCAACATCCTGTTCAACGTGCTGAAGGTCACCAGCGGGCAGGGCGTCACGATCGGACCGATCCTGCTCGGCGCGGCGGCGCCGGTGCACATCCTGACACCGTCGTCGACGGTGCGCAGGGTCATCAACATGACGGCGCTGGCGGCCGCCGCGTCGACCAAGCTGGCACCGGCGGTCCGCGCCGGCTGAGCGGGCCGAGCGGGCTGAGCGGGCCGGGCGGGCCGGGCGGACCGGGCGGACCGGGCGGGCCATCGGCCCGGCCGCTCGCGCGGGCGCGCGATGCGGCGCTCCGGCCGCGCCCGTGGCTTCGCGGATGCCCCGTCACCGGCCGTTCATCACCCGGCAGCGGCGGACGCGAGCAGTCGGGCGATCTCGTCCAGCGTCCGTTCCGGCTGGTCCAGGTGCGGGCTGTGGCGGCAATCGGGCAGCGCGACGATCCGCGCCTGCGGGCACAGCGCGCCGATCCGCTCGACCTGCGCGAGCGTGCCGTACTCGTCGTCGACACCCTGGATCGCCAGCAGCGGGCAGCGGATGCGAGCCACCGCGTCCTCGATGTTCCAATGCTCGAAGCTCGGCCGCAGCCAGGTATCGCACCAGCCGTCGAAGGTGCGCCTGACGTCGGTGTGATAGCGCGCCAGCCGCGCCGCCAGGTCGCCTTCGTCGAACAGCCTGCGCGCCAGCCGGATCGAGGCCACGGTCACCGGCTCGACGAACAGATGCGGGGCCAACACCGCCACCGCGGCGACCGGCCGGCCGGCGAGGCCGGCATGGATCAGCGCGATCGAGGCGCCGTCGCTGTGACCGACCAGCACCGGGCGGGCGATGCCGAAGCGGTCCAGCAGCTCGGGCAACGCCACCAGCGCCTCGTCGTGCATGAAGCGGTCGTCGCGCTCGGTGGACTGCAGCACCTCCGATCGGCCGTAGCCGTAGCGCGAATAGACGAGCACCGGTTCGCCGAGCCGGGCCGCGAGCTGCGCGGGAAAGCCGCGCCACATCGCGATGCAGCCCAGGCCCTCGTGCAGCAGCACGACGCGCGGATGGCCGCCGGAGGCGCCGCCGAACACCTGGTAGTCGAGCAGATGGCCGGCAGCGGTGACGCTGCCGGTTTCCGGCGGGGCGGCCGGTGCCGGCGTCGTGACTGAAGGGCGCAGCGGGCCGGGCGGACCCGAGGCGCCGCGCGTGCTGGGCGGCTTGGGCGTGCTGGACGGGCTGGGCGTGCTGGGCGGATTGGCAGGGACCATGCGATATAGTGCGTTCGATGTTGCGAGGTCGATGGTGCAGTGGACAGGGGGGCGGCGGCAAGTCTGCCGCAATGGTGCGGCCGCGTGCCGCCTGCACGCCGGCCGTCATGCTGACCGTGCTGCTGGGCGCCGGCTGGCTCGCGCCGGCCGCAGCAGCGGTGATCGACTGCGAGCTCGACGGCCAGCCGGTCAACGTGGCCAACGGCGCGACCACCGAAGGGCGCAGCGGGCTGTTGCGCTGCGTGGACCGCGACACCGGCCGGCTGCAGCGCGAGGAGCAGTACGTCGATGGTCGTCCGCTCGGTTACCGCAAGCAGATCGATTACGAAGGGAACGTAACGGTCGGTGCGGTCAACGCCAAGGGCAACCGTGAAGGCCCGCACACCACCACCGCGCCGGATGGCACGCTGCGTGCCGAGGACATGTACCTGGACGGCACGCGGGTCGGCCTGTCGCGCCGCTTCGATGCGCAGGGCCGGCTGCGCCGCATCGCGTTCGATGAACCGCCGCGCAGCAGCATCGCGGCGATGGCGTTCACCGCCGACGGCCGGCTGAGCGAGCTGCGCTGTGCCGCGGCGCCGCGGCTGCCGGACGATCGCGGGCCCTGCGGCTTCGACGGCGAAGCGACCGTCGAGCTGTTCGACGAACGGGGTTCGATGACCGCCCGGGTGACTCATCTGGACGGACGGCGGATCGGCTTCACGACATTCCGCGCGCCCGGCGTTCCAGGCACCAGCGAACGGCTGGAAGGGTCGACATTGACCCGCACCGTCCACTTTCCGGAAGGCGAGCCGCGGCTGGTGACGGTGCTGCAGGATGGACGCCGCCGTTCCGAGAACGAGTTCGCGCGCGGCGGCCAGCGGCTGCGCGAGACCTCGTGGGACGATGGCGGCCGCACCGGCGAGACCCAGTGGTACATGAACGGCTCGCTGAAGCGGCGCGAGCAGCGGCACAGCTTCGAAGGATCGCCTGTGCTGGCGGTCGAGGACTACTGGGACACCGGTCAGCTGCGGCTGCGCGGCAGCTTCGACGAGCGCGGCCGTCCGCTCGGCATGCACCAGTGGTTCCGCGAATCGGGAACCCTGGGCAGCGAGCGGCTGTACCAGAAGGGCGTGCTGGTGCAGCGGCGCGACTTCGACGAACAGGGCCGGGCGGTGCTCGAGGAGGAGTACTTCGAGGACGGCTCGCGCAAGGCGTCGAAACGGCGCTGAGCGCCGCGACTGCACCGCCGTCAGGGGCATCGCCGCGCTGACGTATCATCGGACCGATGTACCGGGCCTTCGAATCCCTGCTGCCCGATGCGGCACCGCCGCCGCAGACCGTCAGGAACAGCGGGCCGCCGGCCGGTCTGCTGGCGTTCTGCTGGCACTTCATCGGGCAGGCGCGCGGCGTGTTCGCCGCGATGCTGCTGACCTCGCTCGCGCTGGCGCTGCTGGACACCCTGATCCCGGTGCTGATCGGCCGGCTGGTGGCGCTGGTGCAGGCCGACGACCGCGGCCGTGCGCTCGCCGACTCGGCGCCGATGCTGGCGGCGATCGCGGTCGGCATCGTCGTCGGCCGGCCGCTGATGGTGTTCGCCGACAGCCTGCTGCGGCATTGCGTGGTGACGCCCGGCGTCACGCAGATGATCCGCTGGCAGAGCCACTGGCATGTGGTGCGGCAGAGCTGGCCGTTCTTCCAGAACGAGTTCGCCGGCCGCATCGCCAGCCGCGTGATGCAGACCGGCTATGCGGTGCGCGAGAGCGCGACCGCGCTGATCCGCGCGGTCTGGTACATCCTGTCGTTCGGCGCGGTGTCGCTGGGCATCATGGCGGTGTCCGACTGGCGGCTGGCGGGGCCGACGCTGGTCTGGGGGGTGGCCTACCTGGCGTTCCTCTGGTACTTCGTGCCGCGGATGCGCGACCGCTCGCGGCGCAGCGCCGAAGGCAACTCGGCGCTGACCGGCCGCATCGTCGACAGCTACGCGAACATCCTGACGGTCAAGCTGTTCGCCCGCGCCGCCGACGAGGATGCCTACGTGGCCGAGGCGGTCACCGATCATCGCCGCCGGCTGTCCGCGCACATGCGCATGACCAACGGGTTCATGGCGGTCCTGGCGGTGATGAACGCGCTGCTGGTGGCGGCCACCGCGGCGACCGGCATCGGCCTGTGGGCGGCCGGCCGCGTCGATGCGGCGGTGGTCGCGATGGCGCTGCCGCTGGCCTGGCAGATCTCGAACATGGCCGGCTGGATCTCATGGGAGATCGCCGGCATCTTCGAGAACGTCGGCATCATCCAGGAGGGCATGCAGTCGATCGCGGTGCCGCACCACCTCGTCGACCGCGACGATGCGACGCGGCTCGAGGTGTCGCGCGGCGAGGTGACGTTCGAGCGCGTGTCGTTCCGCTACCCGAACGGCGCCGCGCCGGTGCTGTCCGACTTTTCGCTGACGATCCGGCCCGGCGAACGGATCGGTCTGGTCGGCCGCTCCGGCGCCGGCAAATCGACGCTGGTGAACCTGCTGCTGCGCTTCTTCGACGTCGACGCCGGCCGCATCCTGATCGACGGCCAGGAGGTCGGCCGGGTCGCGCAGGAGAGCCTGCGGGCGGCGATCGGCATGGTCACGCAGGACACGTCGCTGCTGCATCGGTCGATCGCCGACAACATCCGCTACGGCCGCCCCGGCGCCAGCGATGCGCAGGTCCGCGAGGCGGCGCGCCAGGCTCATGCCGACGAGTTCGTGATGAACCTGCGCGACTGGGCCGGCCGCACCGGCTATCAGGCGCATGCCGGCGAGCGCGGCGTCAAGCTGTCCGGCGGCCAGCGGCAGCGCATCGCGCTGGCCCGCGTGATCCTGAAGGATGCGCCGATCCTGGTGCTCGACGAGGCGACCTCGGCGCTCGATTCCGAGATCGAGGCGGCGATCCAGGAACAGCTCGACGAGATGATGCGCGGCAAGACGGTGATCGCGATCGCCCACCGGCTGTCGACGATCGCCCGGCTCGACCGGCTGGTGGTCGTCGACGGCGGCCGCATCGTCGAGCAGGGCACCCACGCCGAGCTGCTGGAACGCGACGGCGTCTATGCGCGGCTGTGGCGGCGGCAGTCGGGCGGATTCCTGGGGGCGGATCTGGAGTCCGGGGCGGCCTGAGGAGGGCGCCGCCGCTTCATCGGTGCTCGCTGCGG
>DAISWF010000320.1:0-6276 GCA_036826495.1 Burkholderiaceae bacterium | reverse complement strand
CTGCAGGAACCGGTCGATGCTCTGATCGTTTTCGGTGCGGAACACCGAACACGTGGCGTAGAGCAATTTACCACCCGGCTTCAGCAGCGGCCAAAGCGCGGCCAGCAATTCGGCCTGGGTCGCCGAAAGTGTCGCGAGATCGCTACGCCGGCGCAGCCACCGGACGTCGGGGTGGCGGCGCACGATGCCGGAGGCCGAACAGGGGGCGTCGAGCAGGATCCGGTCATAGGGGCGGCCGTCCCACCAGTCCGCCGGCCGGCGGGCGTCGCCCTGGCGGACGTCGGCCGACAGGCCGAGCCGGGCCAGATTCTCGCGGACCCGCGCGAGCCGCGACCCGTCGACGTCCAGCGCGGTCAGCTCGCAGTCGGCGGTCTCCAGCAGATGGGCCGTCTTGCCGCCGGGCGCCGCGCAGGCGTCGAGCACCCGCTGGCCGTCGGCGACGTCCAGCAGCGGCACGGCGAGCTGCGCGCCGGCATCCTGCACCGAGAACAGGCCCTGCTCGAAGCCCGGCAGCCGGGTCACGTCGGTGCCGCGGGCCAGCCGCAGCGCCAGCGGGCCGGCGATCACCCCGGCCAGGCCGGCGGCCTCGAACCGGGCCTTCAGCGATTCGACGGTGGTGCGGCGCCGGTTCACCCGCAGGGTCAGCGGCGCCGGCTGGTCGCTGGCCAGCAGGATCGCCTGCCAGTCCCGTGGGTAGTCGCGGGTCAGTTCCTGCAGCCACCAGCGGGGGAAGTTCCACTGCGCCTCGGGATCGTCGGCGATAGCTGCCAGCAGCACGTTGCGTTCGCGCAGGAAGCGGCGCAGCGTGGCGTTGATAAACGACGCGGCAGCCGGGGCCGCGGCGGGCGATGGCGGGGTCCGGGCGGGGGATGGCAGCAGCCGGGCCGCCGCCACCGCCTGGTCGCCGATGACCGCGGCGTGGCGCGGGCGGTGGGGGTCCCGGCCAGGGGGCCCGGCCGCCGCGCTCGCGGCAGCTTCCCCGGCGGGGGTCGCCGGGGCGGACGCTGCGGCTGCCCCGGAGGCTGTCACCGGAGCGGTCGCGATGGCTGCTCCGGCAGGAGGACCCTGCTCCGCGTCGACGGCGGCCTCTTCCGTCTGCAGAAGCTGCGCGAGCGCCACCTGCTGCAGCGCGGCCAGCGGCGGGGCGGGCGGCTTGCGGTTGAGCTGCCGGGCCAGCGCACGGGTGCGGCCCAGCAGCCGCACCGCGGTCGATGCGATGTCGCGCAGCGGGCCGCGCGACGCGCGCGGCAGCCGGAACCGCTCGGCTGCCAATTCCAGCCCCTCGGGCAACCGCCGGCCGCGCGCCAGCAGCTCGATCGCCGCCGCCGCGGCGGCGAATTCGGTCGCGAGCGTCGCGCGCGCGCCGGTCACCGCCTGCCGGTCACCGGTCACGAATCAGCAGTCGCCCGAGGCGACGATCAGCGGGCGCCGGCCATCGCCAGCAGGCGCGCGACCCGTTCCTCGGTCGACGGGTGGGTGCTGAACAGGCCGCGCAGGCCGCCGCCGGACAGCGGGTTGATGATCATCATCTGCGCGGTCTCGGGGTGCGCCTCGGCGGCGTTCAGCGGCAGGCCCTTCGCGTAGCGGTTGATCTTGTCGAGCGCCGACGCCAGCGCCTGCGGGTCGCCGGAGATCTCGGCGCCGCCGCGGTCGGCCTCGAACTCGCGCGCCCGCGAGATCGCCATCTGGATCAGCATCGCGGCGAACGGCGCGAGCAGCGCCACGATGATGCCAGCGATCGGATTGGACGGCCGGCCATGCTCGTCGCGCCCGCCGAAGAACATCGCGAAGTTCGCCAGCGCCGAGATCGCGCCGGCCATCGTCGCCGAGATCGTGGAGATCAGGATGTCGCGGTGCTTCACGTGCGTGAGCTCGTGCGCCATCACGCCGCGCAGCTCGCGGTCGGACAGCACGCGCAGGATGCCGGTGGTCGCAGCGACCGCGGCATGCTCGGGGTTGCGGCCGGTGGCGAATGCGTTGGGCGCATCCTCGTTGATCAGGTACACGCGCGGCATCGGCAGCCCGGCCCGCTGAGCCAGGTCGCGCACCATGTTGTAGAACTGCGGCGCCGAGGTTTCGTCGACCTCCTGCGCGTTGTACATGCGCAGCACCATCTTGTCGGAGAACCAGTAGGCGAAGAAGTTCGACAGCAGCGCAAAACCGAGCGCCATCAGCATGCCGCTGCGACCGCCGATCGCCGCGCCCACCACGCCGAACAGCGCGGTGATGGCCGCCATCAGCATCGCGGTCTTGACCCAGTTGAACATCGATCTTTCCCCTTCGTCGATCGTGTCACCGTGTGACCGCGGTGACGACGGTTGATCCATCGGAGCACTCCGGTGCGAAGCGCCCGGAGCGGATCATGCCTCAGATGGCGCCGACCGGCGACGAATCAAGCGATGCGGCAGCGAGGGCTTTCACCGAGTAAGGCGGAGGGCCGCGACGCGACGCGCCAAGCGCGGCACAGGCCGCATCGAGCGGCCCTGACGGCGTTCACTCGGCGTCGTCACCCGCTGTCGTCACCCGCTCCATTCGCCGTCTCCGCGCGTTCGTTCGTCGTCGTGGCCTTTGTCGTTGTCGTCGCCTTTCGTTGCCGCGCCTTCCATCAGCCGGGCAGCAGAAACCGATCTCCGTCGGCAAGTCCCGCACCGCGCAGGAACTCCGCCACCGGCAGCCGCCGGCCGCCGGGCTTCTGCAGCTCCAGCAGCGCCAGCGCCCGTTCGCCGCACACCCCCGCCGCCTCGCCCGGCCCCGGCAGGAATACGCGTCCGCAATCGCTCTGCGGCAGCCCCAGAGGCCGATCGATGACCCGGCCGCGCCAGATCTTCAGCGGCTGCGCGTCGTGCCCGGCGAGCCGTGCCGAGCTGCCCGGAAACGGATCGAACGCGCGCAGCCGGCGCTCGATGACCTCGGCCGGCAGCCGCCAGTCGATCGCCGATTCCGCCTTGTCGAGCTTGACCGCATAAGTGACGCCGGCCACCGGCTGCGGCACCGGCTCCAGCGCCCCCCGCTCAAGCTCGTTCAGCGCTCGGACGATCAGCTCGGCCCCCAGCGCCGCCAGGCGGTCGTGCAGGCTGCCGCCCGTTTCGTCGGCGGCGATCGGCAGCGGCTGCGCGAGCAGCATGGCGCCGGTATCGAGCCCCGCGTCCATCTGCATGACGGTGATGCCGGTCTGCGCATCGCCGGCCTCGATCGCCCGCTGGATCGGCGCGGCGCCGCGCCAGCGCGGCAGCAGCGACGCATGGATGTTCAGGCACCCCAGCCGCGGAATGTCGAGCACCGCCTGCGGCAGGATCAGCCCGTAGGCGGCCACCACCATCACGTCGGCGCTTTCGGCGGCCAGCGCCGCCTGCACCGCCGGGTCGCCCAGGGTCGCCGGCTGGCTGACCCGCCGCAGATCATGGCCGGCGGCATGCAATGCGCTCAGGGCATGCTCGGCGAACTCGGGGGTGCCCGCGAAGATCAGTTTCATCGGTTCTCATGCGGAGGCGGGCGCCTGGCGAGTGCCGCCTCATGATGCCGCCGCCGGCGGCAAGGACATCCTGCCGGGAGCGCGCGTCGAAGCGCCGGCTATGCGGCCTCGCGGTCGGACTTCACCATCCGCGCCTTGATGCGGCTCTGCTTCAGCCGCGACAGATACTGGACGAACACCTTGCCGTTCAGGTGGTCCATCTCATGCTGCAGGCAGACCGCCAGCAGCCCGTCGGCGTCGACGGTGAACGGCTGGCCGCTGCGGTCGAGCGCGCGCACGCGGACCCGGTCGGGCCGTTCGACCTCGTCGTAGACGCCGGGCACCGACAGGCAGCCTTCCTCGTAGACCTTGCATTCGTCACTGGACGACAGGATCTGCGGGTTGATGAACACCATCAGGCTGTCCTTGGCCTCGGACACGTCGATGACGATCACCTGTTCGTGGACGTCGATCTGGGTGGCGGCCAGGCCGATTCCCGGCGCGGCGTACATGGTCTCGGCCATGTCGTCGACCAGCAGGCGGATGCGATCGTCGACTTCGGCGACCGGTTTCGCAACAGTGTGCAACCGTCGGTCGGGATATCGCAGTATCGGTCTTACGGCCATCGGCGGAAATCAACCGTTCGTAAGCAGGTTCAGTTGCGGGATCAAGCCTTTACATCCAGAATTTGAGCCGGACTCTGGGATTTTCAAGGGTCGTTTTCCACGCCCGGTAGGCACAGGCTCGACAATGAAAAAGTGTAGCACGCAGCTTTCTGCGCTGGCGGTTTCAGTCTGGCTCGGGCTGGGGATGATCGCCGGGGCCGCCATGGCTCCGCAGGCCGCCCTCGCGGCGCAGTCCGGTTCCGCGCTCGAACTGGCCAAGGATGCGCCCGACCGCTACACCGTCGTCAAGGGCGACACCTTGTGGGACATCTCCGGCCGCTTCCTCCAGAAGCCGTGGCGCTGGCCCGAACTGTGGCAGCTCAACCGCGAGCAGATCCGCGATCCGCACTGGATCTATCCGGGCGACGTAGTCTATCTGGACATGTCGAGCGGCACGCCGCGGCTGCGGCTCGGCAAGTCGGTGGGCAGCGGCACCAGCGCCGCCGCCGGCGAACGGCGCGAATCGATCGGCCCGATGGCCCGCTCGCAGCCGCTGGAGCGCGGCGCGATCCCGACGATCAGCGCCGCCGCGATCGACGCGTTCCTGAACCGTCCGCTGATCGTCGACGAAAAAGGCCTTGCCGAGCATCCGCGCATCATCGGCACCCAGGAAGGGCGGCTCTATCTGGGCCGCGGCGACCTGGCCTATGCCCGCGGCATGACCGACAACTCGGTCAGCGAATGGCACGTGTACCGGCCCTCCAAGCCGCTGCTGGATCCGGACACCCGCAAGCCGATCGCCTACGAGGCGCTGTACGTCGGTTCGGCACGGCTGGAGCGCGAAGGCGATCCGGCGACGCTGCGGATCATCGGCACCAGCGAAGAGGTGGGCACCGGCGACCGGCTGATGCCGGCCGAGCGGGCGCGCATCCTCAACTACGCCCCGCACCCGCCCGACGGCGAGGTGCGCGGCCGCATCGTGTCGGTCTACCGCGGCGTGACCCAGGCCGGGCGCAACAGCGTGGTGGCGCTGAACGTCGGCAAGGACAACGGCGTCGAGGTCGGCCATGTGCTGGCGGTCAAGTCGCTGGGCGCGACGGTGCTCGACCGCGAGGCGCCCAAGCCGGTCATGGTCAAACTTCCGGATGAGTCGACAGGCTATCTTCTGGTTTTCCGGGTCTTCGATAAGATTGCTTACGGTCTGATCATGGATGCGCAACGATCGATCTCGGTCGGTGACGTCATCACCAATCCGTAAGAACCTGCGAGGTCCATGCCCCTTCCGCCCCCGGAGCGTGCCGACCGCGCGCTCTGGCTGAGGCTTGCGCTGACGCCCGGCGTGGGGCCGGCCGGTTGCCGCCTGCTGCTGCAGGCGGCGGGTTCCCCGCAGGCCGTGCTGGCCGCCGACGAGCGGTGGCTCGGCGAACGGCTTTCCGCTTCCCAGGTGCAGGCGCTGCGCGCCGATGATCCGCTGCGCGAACGGCGCGTGGCCGCCTCGCTGCGCTGGGCCGATGGCGAGGGCTGCCATCTGCTGACCCTGCACGACCCGGACTATCCGGCGCGGCTGCACGAGCTCGCCGACCCGCCGCCGGTGCTGTTCGTCCGCGGCAACCCTGCGCTGCTGGGGCGGCGGGCGCTGGCGATCGTCGGCAGCCGCCAAGCCAGCGCCATCGGCCGCCAGCATGCCCATGGCTTCGCGCGGGCGCTGGCCGAGGCCGGGCTCACGGTGATCAGCGGGCTGGCGATCGGCATCGACGCGGCCGCCCATGGCGGCGCCCTCGGCACCGCCGCCAGCACCGTCGCGGTGGTGGGTCACGGGCCGGATGCGATCTACCCGGCGCGCAATCGCGCGCTGGGCGAGGCGATCGCCCGCGAAGGCGCGTTGGTCAGCGAGTTCGCGCCCGGCGAACCGCCGTTGCCCGCGCACTTCCCGCGCCGCAACCGGCTGATCGCGGCGCTGTCGCTGGGGGTGCTGGTGGTGGAGGCCGCCCGCCGCAGCGGCTCGCTGATCACCGCGCGGCTGGCCGGCGAGCTCGGTTCCGACGTGTTCGCGGTGCCCGGCTCGATCGACTCGCCGCTGTCCAAGGGCTGCCACGCGCTGATCCGGCAGGGCGCGCGGCTGGTCGAGTCGGTGGACGACGTGCTGGAGGAGCTGGCGTGGGGGCGCGGCGGTTGGCGGAACGGAGATGGGGATGGGGATGGCATTCCTGGTCGGAACTC
>DAISWF010000319.1:0-6285 GCA_036826495.1 Burkholderiaceae bacterium | reverse complement strand
ACGGCGTGGCCGTGGAAGACGGCGACGAGGGGGCGGCACCATGATCCAGATTCAGGCGACCTTCACCGGCTACGGCGGCCAGCCGTGCAGCCTGTTTTCAGCCTACGACCCCGAGGCCCGCGTGCTGGTGGTGAGCGCCGAGACGCCGTATCGCCCCGAGCGCCGCGAAGGCTGCACGGTGCTGACCAACGTGCCGGACGAGGCGCTGGCCGACTCGATGGCGCGGGCGCTGGTCGACGAGCACCTGGCGGCCTGCGTCAACATCCTCGCGCCCTGCCGCTCGGTCTACCGCTGGCAGGGCGCGGTCGAAGAGGCCACCGAGATCCCGCTGCTGATCAAGAGCGCCACCGACCGCTACGACCGGCTGCAGGCGCGGATCCGCGAGCTGCATCCGTACGACACGCCGGAGATCCTGCGCTGGCTGCCCGACGGCGGCTGGCCGCCCTATCTGAGCTGGATGATCGCGCAGACGCGGCGGCCGAGAGCGCGGGGCGGCGCGGCGCCGCCGGCCGCCGCCGGCGGCCCGCCCGATCCGGCCGATTGAACGTTCCGTCCGGCCCGGCCCCTTCTGCAGCGAAGGGATGGTGCCCGGCCGGCGGCCTGGACGCGTCAGCCCGCCCGGCCCAGCCCGCCCAGCAGATCGGCCTGGACGATCTCGATCCAGTAGCCGTCGGGGTCCTTGATGAACGCCACGTCGCGCATCCGGCCCTGTTCCGGGCGCTTCACGTAAGGCACCGACTGCTCGTCGAACCAGCGCACCGCCGCGGCCAGGTCCGGCACGCTGACGCAGATGTGGCCGAAGCCCTGCGGCTGGGCATTGCCGTCGTGATAGGCGAAACCGGCGTCCGACTCGGTGCCCCAGTTGTGCGTCAGCTCCAGCACGCCCTGCCGGCCGAACATCCACACGGTGCGTTCACCGGCATCCTCGGGCGCTTCGCCGTCGGCTGCGGCGAAGGACAGGAAGAACAGCGAGAACTTCATCTCCGGGAAGTCGAGCTTGCGCAGCACGCGCATGCCGATCACGCGCGAATAGAAGTCGAGCGAGCGGGCGGGATCCTTGACCCGGATCATCGTGTGATTGAAGCGGAAGCCGCGGGTGGCCGGCGCCGGTTCGGGGCTGACGCCGGGATGCAGTTCGGTCGTGAAGCTCATGTCGTGCGGATCTCGTTCGATGAGTTCGATGAAGAAGGGGGACGGCGACGAGCGGCCGGCCAGTCAGGCGGTGAGCCTGGCGACGCTGCTGCCGCCGTCGATCGGAATCACCGCACCGGTGATCCAGCCCGCCGCATCGGATGCAAGGTACATCACCAGCGCGGCGATCTCTTCCGGTTCTCCGGTGCGCTTCAGGGGATAGGCGCGCGCACGGTCGGCCAGCATGCGCTCGTAGGCCTGGTCGTCCATGCCGGCCGACGCCCAGATGTCGCTGCGCACCAGGCCCGGCTGGATCGACACGACCCGCACGCCGGCCGGACCGGTGTCGATCGCCAGCGCCCGCGTGAATGCGTCGACCGCGCCCTTGGTCGCCACGTAGACGCTGGAACCGGGCACCGGCAGATTGGCCAGCGCCGACGACAGGTTGACGATGACGCCGCGCCGCTGCGTCAGCAGCGGCAGCGCTGCCCGCGACGTGAACATCGTGCCCAGCACGTTCGAGCGGACGACCGCGGCGATGTCGTCGGGCGACAGCGTCTCCAGCCGCCCGTTGCGGATCACACCGGCCGCGTTGACCAGCAGGTCGATGCCGTCCGGATGTCGGGCGCTCACCTCCTCGAAGGCCGCCTGCACCGCCGCCGCATCGCCGACGTCGCAGGCTGCGCAATGCACGCCCGCCGCCAGCACCGCATCGAAGCGCTCCGGGCGGCGCGCGAAGACGGTCACGTTCCAGCCGGCGGCGACCAGTGCCAGCGCGCAGGCGCGGCCGATGCCGGCGCTGCCGCCGGCGATGACTGCCACCTTGCTCATACCGCCGGCCTGCGCGCGAGCATGTCGATCTCCACCCGCGCGCCACGAGCCAGGCCGGTGACGCCGATGCAGGTGCGGGCCGGCCGGCGGTCGGCGGGGAAGTAGCCGGCGTAGACCGCGTTCATCCGCGCGTAGTCCTCGTCGAAACGGGTCAGGTAGGCACGCACGCAGACCACGTGTTCGAGCCCGAGGCCGAGCCCGTTCAGCACGATCTTCAGGTTCTCCATCACGCGAACCGTCTGGCCTTCGATGTCGGGCGCCAGCGGCCTGCTGTCGTCCTCGGGATCGGTGGGCATCTGGCCGGTGATGAAGCACCAGCCGTCGACATCGACCGCATGGCTGAACGGCGCGACCGGCGTCGGCCCGCCGGCCACCATCAGGAACAGGGGGATACTCATCTGACGACAGCCCTCGTTTCGTGTTGCAGAAAACTTCGGGCATCATTGCATTAGTTCAGTAACTAAATCAACTTGTTTGCCTTCTGGGCAATCATCACGGGAGGAGAAGAACGTTGAGATCCACCATCGGCGCACTCGAGGCGCAGCCCTCCGGGTGGAAGCCGCCATTGACGGTTTCGTTGCCGCAACTGCTGGTCGACGGTTCCGACCGCGAGTTCCGGCGCTTCGTGCTGAACCTTCATCGCGTGTCCACGCAGATGGTGAAGGTGCGCGAATCGATCGCCGCGCTGCGCGGACTGACCGCGCCGCGCTACAGCATCCTGATGCTGATCGCCAGCGAGCAGGGTGACGCCGGCATCAGCGTGCGCGCCGTCGCCGAGCAGATGAAAGTGTCGGCGCCCTTCGTCGTCACCGAGGTCGGATTCCTGATCCGCGCACGGCTGGTCGAGAAGCGAAAAAACCCCGACGACAAGAGGGGTGTGCTGCTGAAGCTCTCGCAGAAGGGCCGCTCCGAACTGGAGCGCCTCGCCCCGAAACTGCGCAGCGTCAACGACTCGCTGTTCGGTTCCCTGAGTGCAAAGGACTTCGCGACCTTGCAGCGCCTGTGCGCATTGCTGGTGCAGAACGCCGAGGTCGCGCTGGCGCTGCTGGAGGCCCTTGCGCGCGAACGGGAGTGATCCAACAAAAGATTTTGTTACTTAATTATTTGCTGGCTACACTGAGCGCGACAGGCAGCAGTCGACGGAGGTTCGAATGCCTCGGTGGCCAGATTCGGAAGACGCCGGTTCGGCGGGCAGCGCGTTCACGATCGCCGGACTGACGGTCGAGCGCGGGCAGACGGTGCGCGGCAGCGTCGAGCTGGTCGAGCTGGCCGACGGTTCGCGCATCGCCGCACCGCTGCAGGTGATCCACGGCGGGCGGCCCGGGCCGGTGCTGTATCTGGGCGCGACGATTCACGGCGACGAGGTCGCCGGCATCGCGATCCTCGCGCAGGCGCTGTCGCAGGTGGATGCCGCGCATCTGCGCGGCACCATCGTCTGCGGGCCGGTGCAGCATCCGCTCGCGTTCCATGCCGATCACCGCATCGCGCTGTCGCAGTTCCTGAAGTCGCCGCTCGACCAGGCGCCGGTCGATGCATGGACGTGCTTTCCCGGCAAGGCGGACGGCAACCTCGCCGAGCGCATCGCGCACCGCCTGTTCGAGCTGATCCGCCGCGCCGACTACGCGATCGACATCCATACGCCGACGCGCGGCGGCCGCTACGTACCGATCGCGATTCTCCCGGCCGCCGCGCTGGGTGCCGGTGCTGCCGTCGCCCGGCGGATGGCCCGTCATTTCGGCAGCGGCTTCCTGATCCAGCCGACGCAGGGCGGCTACGTCGCCGACGGCGTGCTGTGCGTCGAGGCCACCCGCGCCGGCGTGCCGTCGTTCACGTTCGAGATCGGCGAAGGCGGCCGGCTCGAGCAGCACACGGTCGATGCCGGCGCGCGCTGCGTGACCAATGCGCTGCGCTGGCTCGAGATGATCGATGGCGTGCCCAGTCATCCGTCGCAGACCTTCGAGATGCGCGACTTCCTCGGTCTGCGCGCCACGCGCGGCGGCTTGCTGCGCACGCTGGCCGAGCTGGGCGAGCCGGTGCGCGCCGGCCAGCGGCTGGCCGAGATCGTCGACATCTGGGGCCAGGTGGTCGAGACGATCGAGGCGCCGTGCGACGCGGTGTTCGTCCGGGCCACGACGCTGACCACGCTGTCGAGCGGCGAGCGGGCGGTGACACTGGGGCTGCTGTGAACCGGTTCGATTCGACTGGAGGAAATGTGGCGATGGCCGAGCAGACGATCGACCCTCGGGAACTGCCGTATCAACGCTACGGCATTCCGAGGCTGGGATTCCGCAACTACTGGTATCCGGCGATGCGGGTGCGCGACCTCGGCGCCAGGCCCAAGGCGGTCAGACTGCTGGGCGAGGAGATCGTGGTGTTCCGCGACCAGGGCCGCATCTTCGCGCTGCAGGACCGCTGCCCGCACCGCGGTGTGCGGCTGTCGCCCGGCGCCTGCCAGTTCCCCGGCAGCGGCACGCTGAGCTGTCCGTACCACGGCTGGACCTTCGACGGCGGCGACGGCCGCCTGGTCGCCGCGCTGATGGAAGGCCCGCAGTCGTCGCTGGTGCAGAAGGGCTCGGTATCGGTCAAGGCGTTCCCGGTCGAGCAGCGGCTCGGTCTGATCTTCATCTACGTGGGCGACATGGAGGCGCCGCCGATCGACGACGAGCTGCCGCCGTTCATGGCCGACGCGAGCAAGTTCTTCTCGCTGACGGCGATCGAGGACTACGGCGTCAACTGGCGCTACCTGGTCGACAACTGGCCGCATGACCATCACGGGCCCTATCTGCATCGCAATTCACCGGAGCTGGCATTCCAGCCGATGCTGCCGTTCGGGCAGACGGTGGAGACCGAGGAGATCGAGGGCGACAAGGGCCTGCGCGTGCGGGCCGTGGGCGGCATGCGCGAGGGCGACTACCCCGGGCTCGGACGTTTCCCGCGCGACGGCTGGCGAAGGCGGCTCGGCCCGACCGGCCGCGGCGCCACCGACGACTACACGAGCTCGAAGGCCTACCGGGTGTACGGCATCCGCGCGCAGTTCGAGATGCGCCTGCCCAGCATCGTCGTGGTCGGTCGCCAGAGCGGCGAGTACTGCCTGGTGCAATGGGCGGTGCCGATCGACGAGGACCGCACGCGGCTCTTCAACATCAACAACTTCCGCCGCATGGGCGCGCTGCGCGAGGCCTGGGACCGCTTCAACTACGCCGTGTGGCGCGGCTGGGCGCACGACCGGATCTTCTCGGGCCAGGACAAGGTGGTGGTCGAGCAGATGGTGCCGGGGCCCGAGCGGCTGTCGCGCACCGACGTCGGCGTCACCGCATGGCGGCGCTACGCCGGCAGCCACGCCCGGCGTCCGCCGGAGATCGCGCCGCTGCGCCAGGTCAACGCTCAATGACTGCTTCTCCCCCCAGCAAGCCCAGGAGGCAACGATGAAGATTCCCCGCTCGATCGGTCGGATGCTGCTGGCAGGCGCCGCCTGCGCGATGCTCGCCGGCACGGCTCTTGCTCAGCAGATGACCAAGGCGACGGTGCGGCTCGACTGGATTCCCGGCGCCGAGCATGCGTTCATGTACTACGGCAAGGAAAAGGGCTACTTCTCCGATGTGGGCATCGACCTCGACATCCTGCCCGGACAGGGCTCGACGATCTCGGTGAAGCTGGTGGGCAACGGCGACAACGACTTCGCGTTCGCCGACGGCACGACGCTGGTTCGCGCGTGGGAGGCGGGCGTACCGCTGTCGGTGCTGCACGTGCTGTACCAGGAAACGCCGACCACGCTGATCGCCAAGAAGAGCTCGGGCATCGCCAAGCCGTCCGACGTCTGCGGCCGCAAGGTCGGCGTCGTGATCCAGAGCACCACCTACGTGCAGTTCAAGTCGCTGCTGAAGGCGGCCAACGTGAGCTGCAAGTACGAGGAGGTGCCGGTGACCGGCGGCGGCCTGAACGACTTCATGGCCGGCACCGTCGACATGGTCCACACCTACAGCTACCTGATCCCGGTGTTCGCCAAGCTGCAGGGCGTCGAGGTCGTGGAGTTCAAGGCGAAGGAGTACTTCAATCTGTACAGCCAGACGCTGATCACCAACAAGGCCACCCTGGCCAAGGGAGACCTGGCGCAGCGTTTCCACAAGGCGTCGATGAAGAGCCTGGCCGAATCGCTGAAGAACCCGGACGAGGCGCTGGCGGCATTCGGGCGCGCGAACAAGGAGGCCAACATGGCTTACGAGAAGGCGAAGTTCCCGGTGGTCTCGGAGTTCCTGACGGTGGCCGGGCCGGGCGGCGGCGGCCGCACGATCGGCGTGCAGACGATGCAGGGCTGGACCAACA
>DAISWF010000318.1:0-6287 GCA_036826495.1 Burkholderiaceae bacterium | reverse complement strand
GGCCAATCGGCTGACGGCGGATCCCGGCGTTCGGGTCCTGCTGCTGGAGGCGGGAGGCGAGGACCGGAACTTCTGGTTGCGGTTGCCGGTGGGCTACTTCAAGACGATCTACGACGAACGCTTTTCCCGCATCTTCGATGCCGAGGGCGGCGAGCACGTTGCGGACCGCGTCATCAGATGGCCGCGCGGCCGGATTCTGGGTGGATCCAGCTCGATCAACGGACTGATCTACATCCGAGGCCAGCACGCCGACTACGACGATTGGGAGCGGCTGGGGGCGACCGGCTGGAACTACCGCGCCGTGCTGCCCTACTTCAAGCGATCCGAGGACTACGCAGGACCGGCCGGGCCCTACCACGGCAAGGGCGGCGAGCTGGGGGTTTCCGACCTGCGCAACAACCACGCGTATTGCGAGCGATGGGTCGAGGCGGGCCGGCAGCTAGGACTGCCCTACAACCCAGACTTCAACGCCGAATCCGAATACGGTGTCGGGTGCTACCAGCTCAGCATCCGCGGCGGATGGCGGTCGAGCAGTTCCGTTTCTTTCTTGCGCCCGGTGCGCTCGCGGCCGAACCTCACGGTGGTCACGGCCGCGCACGTCAGCCGCGTGCTGTTCACCGGAGACCGCGCCACCGGTGTGGAGTGGATTCACGGGGGGCACAGGCGAGTGACGACCGTGGACCGTGAAGTCATCCTGAGCGCGGGCGCCATTCAGTCGCCGCAGATCCTGCAGTTGTCCGGCATCGGCCCGGCCGCGCTGCTGCGCGGCCTGGGGATCGACGTACGGCTGGATGCGCCGGACGTGGGTGCCAATCTGCAGGACCATTTCCAGGCGCGCACGATCGTGCGGCTGAAAGATCGCCGGTCGCTGAACGATCAGGTTCGCAATCCGCTTGCGCTCGCCGCGATGGGTGCGCAGTGGCTGCTGTTCAACCGTGGCCCGCTGACGGTGGGCGCAGGGCAGGTGGGAGGTTTCGCACGCACCGGGCACGCCCAGGGGGGACGATCCGACATGCAGTTCAACGTGATGCCTCTGTCGGTAGACAAGCCCGGCGACCCGCTGCACCGCTTCTCGGGCTTCACCGCCACCGCCTCGCAGTGCCGTCCGACCTCTCGAGGCCGGGTGAGCATCGTCGGCACCGACCCGTTCGAGCCGCCCCGCATTCAGGCGAACTATCTGGCTACCGATCTGGACCGCAAGACGGTCGTGGCCGGCATACGGATGCTGCGCGACATCTATCGGCAGCCCGCCTTCCGCGACCTGGTCGACGGGGAAGTGCTGCCGGGCTCGCAGGCTCGCGAGGATGCGGAGCTGCTGGACTTCGCCGCACGCCATGGCGGCACGGTCTTTCACGCGTGCGGCACCTGCCGCATGGGCGGCGACCCGCAGGCGGTGGTGACGCCGGACCTGCGCGTGCAGGGCGTGCGCGGGCTGCGCGTGGTCGATGCGTCGGTGATGGCGGCGATGGTATCGGCCAACACCAACGCTGCGTCGATCATGATCGGCGAGCGCGGCGCCGCGCTGCTGCGGGGCGAGATACCGGCCCGCGTCGAGCAGCCCGGGGACGAGCACGATGAAGCACCCGTCCGCCAGGGCTTTCCGTCGTGACTCGAATCGATTCCAGGAGACGAGAATGACGAAGCACTTTCCGAGCCGCATCGCCGGCGTGAATCCGACGCGCCGCGGCCTTCTGGCGGCCCTGTCCGCGTCGTGCCTGCCCGCCTTCGCCGCCTGGCCGGATCGGCCGGTGAAGGTGGTCGTGCCCTGGCCCACCGGCGGCGTCGTCGACATTCCGGCCCGCCTGGTGTTCGGCAAGGTGCAGCAGGCGCTGGGGCAATCGTTCGTCATCGACAACAAGCTGGGCGCCGGCGGTGCCATCGGCGCCGACGCGGTGGCCAAGGCGGCGCCCGATGGCCAGACGCTGTGCGTGACCACCAGCGCGATCTGCATCAACAAGGCCCTGAGCATCAGGCAGCCGTTCGATCCGATCGCCGATTTCGAACCGGTCGCGCTGCTGGCCTCCGCCCCGATGATTCTGGTGGTGACGCCGGCCAAGGGCATCCGGTCGGTCGGCGACCTGGTCAGACGCGCAAGGGAGCAGCCCGGCAAGTTGAACTTCGCGTCCGCCGGCAACGGCAGCCCGGCCCACCTGTCCGGCGAATGGTTCAAGGCACAGTTCGGCGTGAACGCCGTTCATGTCCCGTACAAGGGCGCGCCGGCGGCGATGATCGACCAGGTCGCCGGACTGATCGACTTCCAGTTCGCCAACGCCGCGGTGGCCCTGCCGCAGATTCAGGCCGGCAAGGTGCTGCCGCTCGCCGTGGCAAGCCCGCGGCCCTTGCGCTTCCTGCCCGACGTGCCGACGATGGCAAAGTCGGGCGCGCCCGGCTTCGATACCGACCAGTGGATCGGCCTGCTGGCGCCGGCCGGCACGCCGCGCGACGTGGTGACCCGTCTGGCGGCAGAGTCCGCTGCCGCCTTGAAGATCGACGAAGTCCGCGCCGGCATGGAGAAGAACGGCATCGTCGCCGCCGATGCCGGCGGAACGCCGGAGTCGTTCGGCAAGATCGTCGCCGGCGACCTGGCACGCTGGGTCAAGATCGTCCAGACCGCCAACATCAAGGTGGAGTGAGCGCGCATGCGCACGATCTTCGTTCTGTTCGACTCGTTGATGCGCAACGCGCTGCAGAGCTACGGCGGCACCCGCATCGCGACGCCCGGCTTCACGCGCTTCGCGCAGCGCGCGGTGAGTTTCGACAATCACTTCGTCGGCAGCCTGCCGTGCATGCCGGCACGGCGGGAGATGCACACCGGGCGGCACAACTTCCTGCACCGTAGCTGGGGCCCGCTGGAGCCGTTCGACCAGTCGTTCGCACAGACACTGGTCGCCGCCGGCGTCTACACCCATCTGGTGTCCGATCACTATCACTACTGGGAGGACGGCGGCTCCACCTATCACAACCGCTACTCGACCTGGGAGTTCATCCGCGGCCAGGAATGGGACAAGTGGAAGGCGCTGGTCAAGCCGCCGCTTGCGCGCTATCGCGAGCAGTATCACCCGATGCAGCAGCCGGCCGGAAAGAACGACGGCCGGCTGCAGGCGATGGTGAACCGTGATGCGATGACGCGCGAGGAGGACTACTGCTGCCCGCGCACGTTCGAAGCGGGGTTCGAGTTCCTCGATCGCAACCGCGACGCCGATGACTGGCTGCTGCACCTCGAGTGCTTCGATCCGCATGAGCCGTTCTGCGCGCCGGCGCGCTTCCGCGAGGCCTACCGCACCGACTACGCCGGGCCTGTCCTCGACTGGCCCCGTTACAAGCGGCTGGAGGAGTCGGAGCCGGAAACCGCCGAGCTGCGAGCCAACTACGCCGCGCTGGTCGCGATGTGCGACGAATACTTCGGGCGGCTGCTCGACTATCTCGACCGCCACGACATGTGGAAGAACACCGCGGTGGTGCTGACCACCGATCATGGCTTCCTGCTCGCCGAACATGACTGGTGGGGCAAGAACCGCATGCCGTTCTTCAACGAGATCGCGCACATTCCGCTGATCATCCATCATCCGGATCATGCCGGGCAGGCAGGTACCCGGCGCAAGGCGCTGACGCAGACGATCGACCTGATGCCCACGCTGCTGTCCTTGCACGGCGTGAAGGTGCCGCCGTCCTGCGAAGGGCATGACCTGCTGCCGCTGCTCGCCGAGGACCGCGCCGTGCGCGAGGTCGCGCTGTACGGCATGTTCGGCGCGGGCACGAATGCCACCGACGGCCGCTACACCTATTTCCTCTATCCCGAAGACATGACGCGGCAGATGCTGTACGAGTACACGCTGATGCCGATGCACATGAAGAGCTGGTTCCATCTGGACGAACTGCGCGGCGCCCAGCTCGTGCCGCCGTTCTCGTTCACGCAGGGCGCGCCTGTGCTGAAGGTGCCGGCCCGGCGCAACGACAAGGGCCAGCCGAGCGGGCATCAGGGTCAGGGAGGCGGCTACGAGGACACCACCACCGTGCTGTACGACCTGCAGAACGACTACGCCCAGAATCATCCGTTCCGGGATGCGGCGATCGAGCAGCGGTTGCAGCGCCAGATGGCCGAGGTGATGCGCAGGAACGATGCTCCGCCCGAAGCGTTCCAGCGCCTGGGACTGCCGCCGGGCGCGCCGTGACGAGACGGGCTCGTGCGGGGATCTCCCGCATTGAATAGGAATCCCCCCCATTGCACACGCGCGAGGGTTGGCGGTAGATTGGACTCCGGATACAGGCAATGAGCGCTGGACGACGATGCGAGCCCGACCGGGTTGGATCGAATGGCTGATGGTGCTGTTTCTCGCCGGTCAGACGGCGACGGTTGCTGCTCAGGCTTCTTCGGCGCGGACCCAGGAACGCCCTGCGGCCAGCCGCGACACCGCCGCTCAGAAACGCATCGCGCTGGTCGTCGGCAACGGGAGCTATCCGAGCGTGCCGCTGCCGAACCCGGTCAATGACGCCCGCCTGGTGTCGGGAAATCTTCGCAAGCTGGGCTTTCAGGTCGATGAGCACCTGAATCTCGGCGTACGCGAATTCCGGCGAGTGCTGCGCGATTTCGCCAGGAAGACGAACAGCGACAGCGACGGCGTCGCGGTGTTCTACTACGCCGGCCACGGGATGCAGATCGACGGGCGCAACTACCTGCTGCCGGTCGATCTGAACCTGCGTGATCAGGAGGAAGTGAAGGACGATTCGATCGACATCGAAGACATCTTCATCAGCAGGCTGGACCAGGCCGCCGGCAAGGCGCGTGTGGTGATCCTCGACGCCTGCCGGGACAATCCGTTCGGTGCGCGAACCCGCAACATCCGTGCGTCCGCGGGGCTGGCCGAGATGGCGGCACGCGGCACCCTGATCGCGTATGCGTCGGCGCCGGGGGCACCCGCCGAAGATGGCCCGGCCGGTACCAACAGTCTGTACACCAGGCACCTGGTCGACGAGATGATGAAGCCCGGGCTCGAGATCGAGCAGATGTTCAAGAACGTGCGGGTCAAGGTGCTGCGCGACACCAACCAGCGCCAGGTTCCCTGGGTCAACACCTCGCTGACCGTCAACTTCAGCTTCAACCCGGCACCGGCCGATCCCACGCAGCCCGATGCGGCCCGGCTTGCGCGGGTCGACCGGCTGGAGGCGGAATTGGAGCAGACGCGCCGGCAGCTCGAAGCGGCGCAACGGGAAGCCCGCAGTCCGGCGTCGGGTCCGGCAGCAAATGCGGCGGCAGCAGGTCCGGCGGCGACTCCGGCTCCGATTGCCGCCGCCGATGCCGTGCGGACCGCCGATGCCGTGCGGCCCGCAGACGGTCGCGGCGGGCAAGGCCCGGAGCCCGATGGCCCCGGCATCGCCCGGCACTACCCCGGCTGGGACCCGAGCGGCGCGCTGCCGTACAACAACAGACCCGTTGGCGGCGGCATCGGTTACGGCGGATTGCCGAGGTATCTGCCTCCACCGGTGGCAGTGGCCACTCCGCGGCCCCCGACAGCAGCCGAACAGTTTGCTGCCGGCACGTCCCCTCAGATCGCGATGCCGGACCTGTCCCACCTTAGCCCCAAGGAGCGTGAGCGGCGCTGCACGCGGCTGCAGGCCCGGGCGGTGAAATCGGCCCCGCTGTCGCCGCTGGAGATGCGGGAGCTGGCGGCTTGCCGGCGGTGAGCCGGCCCCCTTCAGTCAACCCCGCCCTCCTCCCGGCTGCCGACCGTCGAACGACGGTCGATGGCGGGAACCGCGGTCTGTCGGGAAGGTTCCTGGATGACGAGGCGCGGCATCAGCTCCTGCCGGATCTTTCCGGCTTCAGCGGCGGCGCGCGACTTCACATGGCCGAAGCCGCGAATCTTCTCGGGCAACCCGGCCAGCTTCATCGCGATCCCGGCGTCCATCCTGTGCAGATCGGTGCTGAGCCGCTCCACCAGATCGCGATACTCGTTCAGAAGCCGGCGTTCCTCGCGACGTTCGCCGGTATGGCCGAAGGGATCGAGCCAGGTGCCGCGCAGCCCGCGAAGTGCAGCCAGCCCCACCAGCAGCGGCCGCAACCACGGGCCGAAGGTCATCTTCGACGAAGGATCGCGCCGGGGCAGCCAGCCCGGCGCCAGATGGTAGGAGACGCGCAAACGACCCTCGAACTGCTCGCGCAACCGCTCTTCGAAGCGGCCGTCGGTGTAGAGACGGGCGACCTCGTATTCGTCCTTGGCAGCCATCAGCTTGAAGAGATTCCGCGCGACGCTGCGCGCCAGCCTGTCGGTGCCGTGGATCCGCTTCTC
>DAISWF010000317.1:0-6392 GCA_036826495.1 Burkholderiaceae bacterium | reverse complement strand
GCCGCCTCCACCACCACCGCCCCCGCCTCCGCCAGCCCCCAGCACCGCGAGACCGGCGACCACCAGCCCGACGGTCTTGAGGCTCTGCGGCGCCTCGGCCTCCGGCGCCACCGGCACCGTCCCCGCCACCGCCTTGGTCTCGTACATCAGGAAGCTGCCGTCGCGCAGCGCCGCCACCGGTTCGCTGACCGGCGTGATCGATGCCCCGGGTGTCGTGCCGCCCAGGTTCTCCAGCATCAGCTCGCACGGATTCTTCGGCGTGCAGCGCAGGAAGAAGCCGTCGAACTCGACCAGCCGTTCCTCGGGCAGACCGGTGACCAGCAGGTCGTTGCCGACCCGCTTGATCGACACGCCGTCATCGATCTTCGCACCGGTGTCGTCGACGATCCGATAGCGCGTGTTCGGCTGCGCGCGGAAGGTGTTGCGGCCGGGCTCCAGCGGCGTGCGCGTGACGGCGCCGTTCGCGGACCTGGCCTCGAGGAGAATGGCCATGGGTAGTGTGTCCTCTCGCTGTTCTTCGATCCGTGAACCCATTCGTCACGGATGCTGCGGCGAGGAGGGAGCCCACGCGTGATGCGTCGGGGCATCGCCTCGCATCACGATTGGACACGCGATCGGGTCCGGTGCCGGAAATTCCCCTGCCGGGCGTGGCGGTCAAAAGAGCGTTTCAGCGGAAACGCTGGTATGGGCAGAGTGCGCCGGCTCGCAGCCATTGCACCGACGCCGCGGACCCTGCGCAAGACCGACATCGGGCATATCGAACCTTGGCTGCGCGGATTCGCGAGCAGAGAGGATTGACGCAGCGCAGGCCTTGGTCTCGTACCTCAGGGGAGACGGCTTGCAATGCGATTGGACACGCGATCCGGCGCGGACGGCCCGGCGATCAGAGAATCAATAGTGTGTAAGGAGACGGCAGCAGCGGAGAGAGGTTTCCCGCGACGTCGATCGCGCTGGCGGAAAATGAATGAGAACCCGCGGCGATCGGGGCGGTCGGCGTGAAGTCGAGCGTGGTGCCGCTGCCCGATAGCGTACCCGCGAGCGGGGTACTGCTACCGTCCAGAAACACTCGCATCGTGTCCGAGCCGAGCAGCGCATTCAGTGTCAGGGTCAACGTGGGCGTGGTGTCGGTGGTCTGATTGTCACCGGTGGGGGCCGAGTCCGAGGATGGATTCAATGTGATACTTGTAACGCTGGCCGGCGGGGCGGTGTCGTAGGGCTGGGCGGATGCAGAGACCGTGCCGGTATTGGCGTTGCCAGCGGCATCGGTGACCACGCCCGGCCCGACGCTGACGTTGGCCGTGCCGGACTGGCCGGCCGCGGGCGTGAACACCGCGGTGTAGGTGGTGCCGCTGCCGGAGAACGATCCGAAGGTGCCGCTGCCCAGACCGCTGGTCGTGATGTCGCCGATCGCAAAGCCGGTGACGGCTTCGCTCCAAGTGAAGGTATAGGTGACGGGGCCGTTGGCGGTGCCGCTGACGTCGTCGGTGATCGTCAGTGTGGGTGGTGTGGTGTCGGCCGGCACGTAGGGTTGGGCAGATGCAGAGACGGTACCGGTATTGGCGTTGCCTGCGGCATCGGTAACCACGCCCGGCCCGACGCTGACGTTGGCCGTACCGGACTGGCCGGCGGCGGGCGTGAACACTGCGGTGTACGTGGTACCGCTGCCGGAGAACGACCCGAAGGTGCCGCTGCCCATCCCGCTGGTCGTGATGTCGCCGATCGCAAAGCCGGTGACGGCTTCGCTCCACGTGAAGGTATAGGTGACTGGGCCGTTGGCGGTGCCGCTGACGTCGTCGGTGATCGTCAGTGTGGGAGCCTGCGTATCGAACGGCTGGCTCGCCGGAGTCGCGGCGGTGTTGCCCAGGCCGCTGGCGGTGCCGGTGGCGACGCCGGCGGCCACGTTCATGGTGATCGTGCCGGTGCTGCCCGCGGCCGGGGTGACAACCATCGTGTAGACGGCACCGGAACCGCTCAGTGGGCCGGGGGTACCGCCGGCGACGACGATGTCGGAGGCGGTGAAGCCGGTCACCGGTTCGGTGAACGTGAAGGTGAAGGTGACCGGAGAGTTGGCGGTCGCCGCTGCGACGTCGTCGGTGATCGTGAGCGATGGCGGCGCGAAGGTATTGAACGCCTGCGTGGCCGGTGTCGCCGCCGTGTTGCCGTTGCCGGCGGCATCGGCGGCGACGCCGGCGGCCACACTGACGGTGATCGTGCCGGCGCTGCTCGCAGCGGGCGTGACCACCATCGAATAGCTGGCACTGGAGCCGGTCAGGGCGCCCGGCGTGCCGCCGGTGACCACGATGTCGGAGGCGGTGAAACCGGTCACCGCTTCGCTGAAGGTGAACGTGAAGGTGACCGGACCGGTCGCCGTACCGGAGGACACGTTGTCCGTGATCGTCAGTGTGGGGACCACGGTATCCACGCTGACGACGGTCGCGGCGCTGTTGCCGCCGATGTTGCCCTGGGCATCGTTGACCGATGCGGTCACCGACACGTTGCCGTTGCCCTGGTTGGCGATCACGCTGTTCGGGATGGTCACGGCGATCACGGTGCCGGCTTCGCCGGGAGCGATCACGCGGGTGACGTTCTGCGTACCCCAGTGCACGATCAGCGTGTCGCCGGCCACCGCGGTGCTGCCGGCGAGATTGACGTTGACCACGGTGCCGTCGGCCACTTCGGCCTGGTTCAGGCCGCCGGCCGCCTCTGGAATCGACGCGATCGTCGGTGGCGTCGGCGCAGCGGTGTCGATCAGCACCGTTCGCGAATAAACACCGACGTTGCCTGCCGAATCGGTGGCGGTCGCGGTGATCGTCGTGCTGCCGTCGGCGGGCACGTCGGCGGTCGCGACCGTGGTGGTCCAATCGCCCGTACCGGCGGGATCGACGTTGATCACCCGGGACAGCGTGCCCCAGCTCAGCACGACCGATGCGCCCGGCTTCGCGCTGCCGCTGATCACGACGCCGGCTGCCCGTTCGGCGCTGTTGACGATGTCGTCCGCGGTCACGCTGGCGATGACGACCACCGAGGTGCTGTCGACGACGACTACGCGGGACGCCGACGGCCCGACGTTGCCGGCGGCATCGGTCGCGATCGCGGTGATCGTCGAGGACGGATTGTCGGGCGGAACCTCGCCGGATTCGAAGCGCACGCTCCAGGCGCCGTTCGCACCTGCCACCGCGCTGTGAGTGACCGTTCCCCACGTTACCGCGACCGTCGCGCCTGCCTCGGCGGTGCCGCTGACCGTCACGCCAGCCGCCTTCTCGGTGCCGTTGACGATGTCGTTGCCCGCCACCATGCCGATGACCGGGGCCACCGGCGCGATCGTGTCGACCGCGAGCGTGTAGGAGTACGCGGTGCTGACGTTGTTGCCCGCGTCGACCGCCAACACCCGGACGCCGACCTGCGCGCCGCTCGGAATGTCGCGCATCGCGCCGGCCACCGGCGAGGCGGTCGCGGTGTCCACCGCCCAGTTGCCGCCCGCGTCGGCGGTGGCGACGAAGCGCACCGGGAATTGTCCGTTGCCGTCGATATCGATGAACACCGAGACCGTGCTTCCCGGTTCGGCCGTACCGCTGATCACCGGCCGGGACGACTTGGTGACGCTGCCGGTGTTGACGACCGGCTGCGGCGGCGGCGTGGTATCGGCCGGCGCGGATCCGCCGCCGCCCCCTCCGCCACCCCCACCCGCCCCCCCCAGCGCCAGCCCGGCCACCACCAGCCCCACCGTCCTGAACGTCTGCGGCGGTTCCGCTTCCGGCGCGACCGGCAGCGGCGCCTCGGCCGATTTGCCGGCGTACATCAGGAAGCTGCCGTCGCGCTGGGCGGCGAGGGGTTCGGAGGCGGGGGTGATCGAGGCCGCCGGCGTGGTCTCGCCGAGATTCTCGAGCATCAGCTCGCAGCTATTCTGCGGCGTGCAGCGGGAGAAGAAGCCGTCGAATTCGACGAGGCGACTGTCGGGCAGGCCGCTGATCACCAGATCGTTGCCGATCCGCCGGATCGAGATCGCGTCGTCGATCTTCGCGCCCGTCTCATCGAGGACCCGGTAGCGCATGCCCGGCTGCGCTCTGAAGCTGTTTCGGCCCGCCTCGATCGGTGTGCGGGTGACGGTGCCGTCCGCCGATCTTGCTTCGAGCACGATTGCCATGACTTTCCCTCGTAGTCCGGGCTGCCCCGGCTGATCGCCGCGGCCTTCCTCTGTTGATTCGGTCAGGATCGCGGGCGAGCCGCGCGAGGGCGGCGCCCGGCGCGGGAAGGTCCACTTTCCGCCATTTCAAGTGAACGTGCCGCGCAACCGCGCGGCCGACACTCGTGCGCCGGATCAGTAGGCGTTCGGATCGCGGAACACCTGGACCACGGTCCGGAAGATGATCCACAGGTCCAGCCGCAGCGACCAGTTGCGCAGATATTCGAGATCGTACTTGATCCGCATCTCCATCTTGTCGACGGTATCGGTTTCGCCGCGCGCACCGTTGACCTGGGCCAGGCCGGTGATGCCGGGCTTGACCTTGTGGCGGATCATGTAGCCCTTGATCAGGGTGCGGTAGATCTCGTTGTGGGCGACCGCGTGCGGGCGCGGGCCGACGACGCTCATCTTGCCCTGCAGCACGTTGAAGAACTGCGGCAGCTCGTCGAGCGAGGTGCGGCGCAGGAACCGGCCCAGCGGCGGGATGCGGTCGTCGTCCTTGGTGGCCTGGCGCACGTTGGCGCCGTCCTCCGCCACCTTCATGCTGCGGAACTTCCACACGATGATCTCCTGACCATCGAGACCGAAGCGGCGCTGCTTGAACAGGATCGGGCCGGGCATCATCAGCTTGATCGCGATCGCGATGCCCAGGATGATCGGCGCCGTCAGCAGCAGCGCGCAGGTGGCGATGCAGACGTCGGACAGCCGCTTGATCGCGTCGGTGGTACCGTGGAACGGGGTTTCGCAGACCGCCACCACCGGCAGGCCGACGACGGTGTCGACCCGCGCCTGGATCAGGTCGAGCATGAACACGTCCGGCACGAAGTAGATCGACGCGGTGGTGTCGCGCAGGCCGTCGAGCAGCTTCAGGATCCGCGGCTGCGAGGCCATCGGCAGCGCCACGTAGATCTGATGCACCCGGTGCGAGCGGGCGAAGTCGGCCACCTGATCGATCGTGCCGAGGATCGGCGCCTCGCTGATCTCGCCGAGCCGGGGGCCGGCGCGATCGTCGAAGAAGCCGATGACCCGGGTCTGCGCCAGCGGGTCGGACAGCATCAATTGAGCGAGCGTGCGCCCGAGCCGGTTGGCGCCGACGATGATGGCGACGTTCTCGCCGCGCATCGCGACCAGCCGCGGCAGCACCAGCGGGAACAGCCAGTGGGTGAACGATTGCACGACCGGCGTGGTGATCGCCCACACGGCCAGCATGTTCTGGTCGAACAGCCGCATCGTGTTGGTGGTCAGGCCGATCAGCATCAGGATGCCGACCACGACGGCCCAGGTGCCGGCGATCTGCCGCAGCCAGCCCGGTGGCCGATGGCTGAACGGCAGGTTGCTGGCGGGCATCAGCGCGAACGCCAGCACCGCCAGGATCAGCGTGGGCGTGCCGATCTCATGGCCGGATGCCCATGTCGCCAGGAACAGACAGGACACGACGATGACCCGGTCCACGAGCGCCCGGAACAGAGCCATGAGGCTTTGATTGCCGGTGCGTACCGTGCCGAAGTCGGACGCCATCTGTGCGATTCTGGAAGACGCCATTAGCTCGTTTGTTGGCAAAAAGCGACGAAAGCTGATAACTTACAAAGGAATCAAACAATTAACATATCTGCGCTGCAATACTCTGACGTCCGATCCGCCCGACCGCGGCGGAATCTTCGGACCCTGGTCAGCATATAACAAGGCACTAATTCTCAAAGGTTAACTCATGGCATCGACCGGTAGACTCACGGTTGCATGTATGGTTCTTGCGGCCGGATCGATGGCGGGAACCGCACTTGCGCAGACCCCTTCGACCGAAACCGGGCGGATTCTGCTCCCGGGCGCGACCCAGGATCAGAACGTGATCAGGGTTTTCGGCGGGGCGGTGGTGGAACGCCACAGCAACATCTTCCGCCTGTCCGACGGTACCGATCCGACCGGCCTCTTCGGCAAATCGAATCGCGGCGACACGCTGCTGATCGGCAACGCAGGTGTGCGGTTCGACCGGGAGTTCAGCCTGCAGCGGGTGCGCCTGGAAGCGCAGCTCAACCCGGTCAAGTACTTCACCTATTCGCAGCTCGACCACATCGGCTATGCCGGTTCGGCGCGCTGGGACTGGGCGGTCGGCTCGGCCCTCTATGGTGACCTGGGCGCGCGGATCGGTCAGGTACAGACCAGCTTCATCGGCACCACCTACGGCGGCGACAAGAACCTGGAGCGGCGCAAC
>DAISWF010000316.1:0-6392 GCA_036826495.1 Burkholderiaceae bacterium | reverse complement strand
AGTCGGGCTTTCCAGGCTTTTCACAGACCAGACCGTTTGAAATTCCTATGCGCAAGCCGCTCAAATCCTGTTTACCTCTTTTCGTTCCGGGCAAGCTCAACGAGCTGCGGTCGACTTTGCCGGTGGAATCTCGAGGTTGGGTGAAGGCTACGCTCACGATCCAGAGAAGTGGCAGCTTCAAGCTCGACTACAAGCAGCCCGGCTCGTAGACCAGTTGAATGCTTGCTTGCATTGTGGCGTGCTGCCTAGCAGATCGATCGACGCGGACGTCCTATCAACCGGCTTCGCCGACCGATAGGACGTCGGTCATCTCCAACGTTTGGTTTCACAACCAGTACCACGCTAAGTCCACTGCAACTGATTCCCCCTGGAATTCGTAACCCCCGCCATCACCCCGCGCTCGCCGCATCCAGCCCCGCCACATCCCCCGCGTCGAGCGCGACATCCACCGCCCCCATGATTTCCTGCAGTTGCGGCAGCGTGCTCGCGCTCGCGATCGGTGCCGTGACGGCCGGCTTCGCCATCAGCCACGCGAGTGCGATCTGCGACGGCGTCGCGGAATGCTTCGCGGCTGCCGCATCGAGCGCCGCGAGCACGCGATGGCCGCGCGCGTCGAGGTACTTCGCGACCCACGCGCCGCGCGGGCTCTTGCCGAGGTCGGCTTCCGAACGGTACTTGCCGGTCAGGAATCCGCTGGCGAGCGAGAAGTAGGGGAGCACGCCGAGCCCTTCGGCGAGGCACACGGGCGCGAGGTTCGTCTCGAAGTCGGAACGCTCGAGCATGTTGTAGAGCGGCTGCAGCGACTCGTACCGCGGGAGGCCGTGCTCGCGGCTCACGGCGAGGGCCTGCAACAGGCGGTCGCCGGTGTGGTTCGACGCGCCGATCGCGCGGACCTTGCCGTCGCGCACGAGCTGCGCGTGGGCTTCGAGTGTCTCGTCGAGCGCGACCTCGGCGTCGTCGACGTGCGACTGGTACAGGTCGATGTAGTCCGTCTTCAGGCGCGTCAGCGAGGCTTCGACCGAGCGGACGATGTGCGCCTTCGAGAGGCCCTTGCTGCCGTCGCCCATCTGCATGCCGACCTTCGTCGCGATCACGACGTCGTCGCGGCGTCCGCGCTTCGCGATCCAGCGGCCGATCACGGCCTCGGAGTCGCCGCCGAGATGACCGGGGACCCACGTCGAATACATGTCGGCCGTGTCGACGAGGTTGAAGCCGCGCGCGACGAACGCGTCGAGGATCGCGAACGACGTCGCGTCGTCGGCGGTCCAGCCGAACACGTTGCCGCCCAGTGCGAGCGGCGCCACTTCGAGGCCGGAGCGGCCGAGCTTTCTCTTCTGCATGGGATTCCCCGTGATGCGTGGACGAGGGCCGATTCTGCCGCATGAC
This sequence comes from Burkholderiaceae bacterium, assembly GCA_036826495.1. Taxonomy (GTDB): domain Bacteria; phylum Pseudomonadota; class Gammaproteobacteria; order Burkholderiales; family Burkholderiaceae_E; genus DAISWF01. The sequence continues at coordinate 5,006 of DAISWF010000316.1, read as the reverse complement.
CCCGCCGACCGCCGTTCGGCGCTATCCACGATCCGGCATAAGCAAGTGAAAACCGGCTGCTTCCGGTTGTGAGGCGACGTCGGGCAATGCACTCGCCTCGAAGCGCTTCGCCATCGGCCGGACGCAGCCGTCGTCCCACGGTGTTCGACCGGTACGATGAGCGCGCCGCAGACCGCACGACCGTCGCCGCATCGCCTGCCGGTCACCTGCGATTCGTGATGCAATCGGCTGGTCCCCAGCAACGGCACGAACCCTCGATGAACCGACCGCCGTCACCACCGGATCGCGCCCCATGAGCGGCGCCGTCGGCATCGGCCTGCCGCTGCTCATCACGCTGGCGATGATCGTCGTCGGCCTCGAGCTGACCGTCGACGACCTGAAGCGCGTCGCGCATTACCCGCTGCACGTGGTGTCCGCGCTGCTCGTCCAGATCGTCGTGCTGCCGCTGCTCGCCTTCGTGCTGATCCGCACGCTGCATCCCGGGCCCGCCGTCGTCGCCGGCCTGATCCTGACGGCCGCGGCGCCGCAGGCGATCTCGTCGAACGTCTTCTGCCTCCTCGCCCGCGCCGACGTCGCGCTGTCCGTGACGCTCACGGCGGTGTCGAGCGCGCTCGCCGTCGTCACGATGCCGCTCGTGGCCGGCGTCCTGTTCGACGGGCTGCACGCGGGCGCTGCCGGCTTCGCGTTGCCCACCGTCCGGGTGATGCAGCAGATCGCGACCGGCCTGCTGCTCCCCGTGACCATCGGGATGTCCCTGCGCCACTTCGCGCCGGAGTTCGTCGCGCGGTGGCGGGGTGCGATCCAGTCGGTGAACCTCGCGGGCCTCGGGATGATGCTGGCGATCATGGCGTTCGATCAGGCACACACGATCCGCGATCACGGCGCCGGCATCGCGCTGGCCGCGGCGCTGTTCGTCGTCGGGGCCGCCGCGGCGGGGCTCGGCATGGCGCGCGCGTTCTCGTGGGACCGCCGGGACACCGTGACGATGCTCGCAGCGTTCCCGTCGCGCAGCCTGAGCATCGCGACGCTGATCGCCGTGAATGTCCTCGGCCGGCGCGAGTTCCTGTCGTTCGCCGTCGTCTTCTCACAGACCAGACCGTTTGAAATTCCTATGCGCCACCCTGGCTGCGGACCAGGCTGCGAGGCGCCGCGTGTCGAGCCCGTCAGAACACCAGCGCGACGACGAAGATGCCGACCATCACGAAGGCCAGCACGACCTTGGCGATCATGCCGACCATCATCCCGACCCAGGTCGCGGTGCCCACGCGCATCGCGCCACCGTGGTCTCGCCGCGCGAGGTACTCGCCCGCGACCGCACCGACGAAGGGCATGAACAGCACGCCCACCAGCCCCATGAAGATGCCGGCGACGGTGCCCAGCGCGGCACCGATCAGCGCCTCGCGGCTGGCGCCGGCACGCTTGGCGCCGAGCAGGCCCGCGACGTAGTCGAGCACCCACGACAGCAGCGCCAGCACGGCCACGACAACCAGCGTCGTCGTGCCCACGAGCGCGAAATCGTCGATCCACGCGCCGAGCACGATGCCGGCCAGCACGAAGACGGTGCCCGGCAGCGCAGGCAGCACCGCACCGGCGAGCCCGATCACGATCAGCACCACGCTGATCGCCCAAAGCAAAACGGTCAAGGCCATCGGCGGCTCGTCCTCCTGAATCCCGGTTGCGGCGCGGCCGGCACCAGGGTGCCCGGTGCGGCGGTCTCGCGGCGCCGCACGTCGCCCGCGACACCCGCTGGCAGGACGACGCGAAGCCGCGACGACGCCGAGCATACGGCCACGGCGCCGATCCACGCCGCCCCGCCACGCGGCCGAGCCACGCGAAGGGGCGGCAAGCCGTCAGCCGAAGAGCTTGCCCGCGGTCTCGGCGATCAGCCGGCCCTGGTGGCGCGCGCCTTCCAGGTCGATCGCGCTGGGCTGGCGCTGGCCCTGGCCACCGGCGATCGTCGTCGCACCGTAGGGGCTGCCGCCGACGATCTCGTCCAGCGTCATCTGCCCCTGGTGGCTGTACGGCAGGCCGACGATGACCATGCCGAAGTGCAGCAGGTTGGTGATGATCGAGAACAGCGTCACCTCCTGCCCGCCATGCTGCGTCGCGGTCGACGTGAAGGCGCCGCCGACCTTGCCGTTCAGCGCCCCCTTGGCCCACAGCCCGCCGGCCTGGTCGAGGAAGGCCGCCATCTGCGAGGGCATGCGACCGAATCGCGTCGGCGCGCCGATGACGATGGCATCGTAGTCGGCGAGCTCGTCGACGCTCGCCACCGGCGCAGCCTGGTCGAGCTTGAAGTGCGCGGCCTTGGCGACCGCCTCGGGCGCGGTCTCGGGCACGCGCTTGACGTCGACGCGGGCGCCGCCCGCGCGCGCGCCTTCGGCGACGGCCTGGGCCATGGTCTCGAGGTGGCCGTAGCTGGAGTAGTAGAGGACGAGGACCTTGGGCATGGTGGCTCCTTGGAATGGGTGGGTTGAAACGGGTGAGGGAACGGTCAGGGCGCGAGGTCGAAGACCAGCACCTCGGCGTCGCGGCCGGCGCGCAGCCGCAGCGCGGGCTCGTCGGCCAGTGTCAGCGCGTCGCCGGCATCCAGCCGCTGGCCATTGGCCTCGACGCTGCCGCGTGCCACGTGGACGTAGGCCAGCCGGCCCGGCGCGATCGCCAGCTCGGCCGATTCACTGCCGTCGAACAGCCCGGCGCGGATCGACGCGTCGGCGTGGATCGTCACCGAGCCGTCGTGTCCGTCGGGCGAGGCGATCAGCGCCAGCCGCCCGCGCTTGGCGGCGGCATCGTAGTGCTTCTGCTCGTAGCCTGGATCGATGCCGGTGGTGCGCGGCAGGATCCAGATCTGCAGGAAGTGCGTGGGATCGTCCTTGGAGTGGTTGAACTCGCTGTGCCGCACGCCGCGGCCGGCGCTCATGCGCTGCACGTCGCCGGGGCGGATCACGCCGGCATGCGCGCCGCCGGGCACCCCGTTGCCCATGCTGTCCTGGTGCGCCAGCTCGCCGCTGAGCACGTAGCTGACGATCTCCATGTCGCGGTGGCCGTGGGTGCCGAAGCCGGTGCCCGGCGCGATGCGGTCCTCGTTGATCACGCGCAGGTTGCCCATGCCCATGTGGCGCGGGTCGTGGTAGTCGGCGAACGAGAAGCTGTGGTAGCTGTCGAGCCAGCCGTGGTCGGCGTGGCCGCGGTCGGCGGACTTGCGCAGGGTGATCATCGCGGGGATCCGTTCGGGGGACGTTGACGATGGACCGATGGTGCGCCCGGCCCGGGGCACGATCGGCCACTCGCGCTTGACGAGGCCGTTCAAGCATTTCGAACGCCCGGCGGCAGCGCGCGACAATCGCCGCATGCCCGACCGCCGCAAGGTCCTGACTCCCGAGGCGCTGGCGATGATGGACGCCATCGCCCGCACCGGCAGCTTCGCCGCCGCCGCGCGCGAGGCCGGCAAGGTGCCGTCGGCGCTGACCTACGCGGTGCGCCAGCTCGAGGAGGCGCTGGACGTGCTGCTGTTCGACCGCAGTTCGCGCCAGGCTCGGCTGACCGCTGCCGGCCAGGAGCTGCTGGTCGAGGGCCGGCGGCTGCTGCAGGAGATGGACGCGGTGGCCAACCGCGTACGGCGCGTGGCCAGCGGCTGGGAGACCGAGCTGGCGATCAGCGTCGAGGACATCGTCTCGCAGACGACGGTGTTCGAACTCGTCGAGGCCTTCTGCGGCGTCTGCGGCCTGGACGGTGCCACCGGCGGGGGCAGCGACCGCGGCCCGGCGACGCGGCTGCGGCTGCGCAGCGACGTGCTCGCCGGCACCTGGGAGGCGCTGGTGTCGGGGCAGGTCGACCTGGCGATCGGCGTCGGCGCCGATTTCGGGCAGGTCGCGGGCGTCGAGCTGCGGCCGCTGGGGCGCATGCGCTTCGTCTTCTGCATCGCGCCGCACCACCCGCTGGCGCGCGGCGACGACGACGACGGCGACGACGGCAACGGCGATCCGCTGACCGACACCGAGCTGGTGCACCACCGCGCGGTCGCGGTGGCCGACACCGCGCAGCGCATCCATCGCGTCAGCGTCAACCTGCTTCCCGGGCAGGACGTGCTGACGGTACCGACGATGCGCGCCAAGCTCGAGGCGCTGCTGCGCGGCCTGGGGTGCGGCTACCTGCCCGAGCCCTGGGCGCGGCCGCACCTGCAGTCCGGCCGCCTGGTTCGCCGTGCGACCGCACGCAGCGAGCGCCCGGTGATGCTGCACTATGCGTGGCGCGCCGAGCACGGTCAAGCCGGCCTGGGACGCGCGCTGCAGTGGTGGCTCGCGCAGCTCGAGAGCCCGGCGACTCGCAAGGCGCTGATCGAGCGCCAGGCGGGGACGCTGGCCTGATCCCTCCCGTGGCGGCAACCGATCCGCGAACCACGACACCCCTGCACGGGCCGGCGGGCGCGCCGCGCTACGTCGGCCGCTTCGCGCCCTCGCCCACCGGGCCGCTGCACGCGGGATCGCTGGTCGCCGCGCTCGCGAGCTGGCTCGACGCGCGCGCGCACGGCGGGCGCTGGCTGCTGCGCATCGAGGATGTCGACACCCCGCGCTGCGTGCCGGGGATGGACCGCTTCATCGCCGGCCAGCTCGCCGCCTGCGGCATGCACCCGGACGAGCCGCCGTGGCGCCAGTCGACGCGCGGCGACGCCTACGCAGCCGCGCTGCAGCAGCTTGCCGATGCCGGCCTGACCTACCGCCGACGCCCCACGGCCGCTACGGCAACACCCGGTTCAGCCACCCCGCCAGACGCGCCCCCGCCAGTACCAGTCGCTGCTCCAGAACCGGAGCGAAGCGTTCCACATAGTCCGCCGGCAGCGTGTGCGGCGGATAGAAGCCGGGCGTGGTGACGATCCGGCACGACTCCTGCGCGGCGCGGGTCAGATCCAGATCGACGACCGTTGCGGACGCCGCAGCGGCCTTGCTGGCGCCGCGCTGCTGCAGACCGTCATCGCCCGGCTGATGAAGATGCTCACGCGCCGGGGC
>DAISWF010000315.1:0-6420 GCA_036826495.1 Burkholderiaceae bacterium | reverse complement strand
ACAGGTCGACCATCGCCTCGCTGACGTAGACCGCCGGCACGCCGGCCGGTGCCGGCAGCACCGCGCCGGTGACCGGCAGGCGGCGCGCCGGATCCTGCGGATCGAGCGGCCGCACGATCAGCACGACCGGCGGCCGCGCCGGGTCCAGGGTCAGCGAACGGGTCCGCATGAACTCGGCGCGCGCAAGACCCGGCACCGCCCGCAGCCGCTGCTGCAGGCCGGCGTCCAGTCCACCGCCGGCCCCGTCGCTGCCGGCCCGCAGATAGAGGTCGGCCGGCAGCACCGCACCCAGCCAGCGGTCCACCGAATCGCGGAAGCTGCCGACCATCACCGCCATCGCGGTGGCCAGCGCGAAGCTCGCGACGACGCCGGCCAGTGCCGCCGCATCGCCGGTGCCGCTGGCGGCGATGCGGCGGCTGCCGAGCCACAGCGCCGGGCGGCGCCACAGCAGGTCCGACGCACGGCCGAGCAGCGCGCCCAGCGCGCCCAGGCCCCATGGCACCGCGGCGATGCCGCCGAACAGCCAGCAGGCGATCGCCGCATAGGCCGCCACCGGCAGCTCGTTCCAGGCGGGCAGCCGCAGCAGCAGCGCACCCGCCAGCACCAGCAGCAGGGGCACGACGATCCGGCGACGGCGACGCACCGCCGGCAGCGCCCCCTTCAGCGCGCGGGCCAGCGGCAGGCCGCGGGTGGCCAGCGCCGGCCACAGGCTGCCGACCAGCCCGGCGGCCACGCCGACCAGCAGATAGCCGGCCAGGGTCGCCGGCTCCGCCGTCAGCACCGGATGCAGATCGTCGAAGTAGCCGCCGCCCAGGTCTCCGCCGCGGGTGCGCAGCGCCGCCGACGCGATCAGCACGCCGGCGGCGACGCCGATCGCCGCACCGGTCAGGCCGAGCAGCAGCCCCTGTCCGGCCACCAGCGCCGCCAGCCGGGCCCGGCTCGCGCCCAGCACGCCGATCAGCGCCAGATACGGCTGCTGGCGCGCCACCATCAGCGCCAGCGACGCATGCACGATGAACACGCCGGTGAACAGCGCCACCAGCGACAGCACGTTCAGGTTCACCCGGTACGCGCGCGACAGATTCGACATGCGCTGCCGGGCGGCGTCGGGCAAGGTGAACGTGAGCTGACCGGCATCGCGCCGCTGTGCGGCGTCGGCGAACGCCGCCGGGGCGATGCCGTCGGCCCGCCGCAGGGCGATGCGGCTCAACCGGCCGGACCAGCCGAAGCGCCACTGCAGCGCGCCGATGTCCATGACCGCCAGCGCCTGCCCGCCGGCCGCGCCGGGCACCCCGCCGGCGACCCGCAGCTCGACGACCGCCAGGCCGCTGCGCAGCCGCAGCGTGTCGCCGGTGGCCAGACCGAAGCGCGCCGCCGCCGCCGCCGACACGAAGACGGTGTCGTCGGCGAAGAGCGGCGACTGCGAGCCGCGCTCGGCCGAGTCGTCCGGTACCGGCAGCAGCCCCGGGCTGACCCGGGCCGCGCGGAACACGTCCAGTCCGATCAGCCGGATCGTGCGGGGCGGCGCACCGTCGCGCGCCGCTTCGATCACCGGCACCTCGATGTCGATCAGCGGACTGGCATCGGCGACGCCGGCATCGAGGGCGATCCGCGGATACCACGATTCGGCCAGCGGCCCGCCGGAGCCGGTCACCTGCAGATGCGCATCGCCGTTGACCACCGCCAGCGCGCGGCCGAACTCGGCGAGCGCCGAATGGTTGATCAGATGGATCGCCAGGCCCAGCGCGACGCCGATCGCGATCGCCGCGATCGCGGTGACGACCCGCGCCGGCTGCGCGCGAAGCTGCGCCCGCCACAGCCACAGCAGCAGGTTCATCGCGCGGCCGCTCCGTCGCGCAGCCGCTCATCGACCAGCAGCACGCGGCGGTGCGCGATCGCCGCCGCCTGCTCGGAATGCGTGACCAGCAGCAGCGCCGCGCCGGTTTCGGCCACCTGTTCCTCGATGACCCGCAGCGCCTGCGCCGCGCTCTTCGGATCGAGGTTGCCGGTGGGTTCGTCGGCCAGCACCAGCGACGGCCGGTGCACCAGCGCCCGCATCAGCGCGACCCGCTGCTGCTCGCCGCCCGAGAGCTGCGCCGGCATCGCGCCGGCGTGTCCGGCCAGTCCGACGCGGGCCAGTGCCTCGCGGGCGCGGGCCAGCGCCGCCGCCGGCGTGCTGCCGCTCAACAGCAGCGGCAGCGCCACGTTGTGCTGCGCATCCAGATAGGGCAGCAGGTGGAACGCCTGGAACACGAAACCGATGTGCGTGCGGCGCAGCCGCGCCGCCGCGTCGGGATCGCGGCCGTCGACCGGTTCGCCCATCACCTGCACCGTGCCGTGATCGTGCGGCTCCAGCCCGGCGATCACGTTCAGCAACGTCGACTTGCCCGAGCCCGACTCGCCCAGCAGCGCCACCCGTTCGCCCGGCTGCAGGATCAGGCTCACATCGGCCAGCACCACCCGCTCGCCGAACCGTTTGCCGACGCGATCGATGATCAGCACCGGCGCCGGCGCCCCGTTCAGTTGGATGACAATGTCTCCAGCGCCGCGACCAGCGCCGCGTCGTCCCACTGGCGAGCGCCGACATGGATGAAGCGCACGATGCCGCCGGGGTCGAGCAGATAGGTGGTCGGCAGGATCCGGCCCTGCCAGGCGGGGTTCATCATCTGCCTGCGATGGTCGATCAGGATCGGCAGCGCGACCGGCGTCTGCTCGACGAAGTTCTCGATCTGGTTGATGGAGTCGCCCAGGCTGATCGCCAGCACCTCGGGGCCGCGCGGCGCCAACCGCGCACGCAGTCGGTCGAGCGACGGCATCTCTTCCTTGCACGGCCCGCACCAGGTGGCCCACAGGTTCAGCAGCAGCCAGCGGCCGCTGTAGGTCTTCAGGCTCGCCGGCCTGCGCGCGAGGTCGATCAGCTCGGGTGACGGCGGCCGCGGGCCCTGCCACGGCGTCATCAAGCCGCGCAGCGCGGCGGCCGCGCGTCCGGTGTCGGCGCCGGAGCCTCCGGCAGCACCGGTCGTGGCGACCGGCGCGCCGCCCGCTGCGATGCCGGCGGCCGGTGCCGCCGCGAGCCCCGCGGTCGATGGCAATCGCAGGAGCGCGGGCGGCACCCATGGCTGCAGCCCCGCCAGCGATCCGGCCACCAGCCGCCGCCGCCGTGCGTCGATCGCCGCGGTCACGCCGTCTGCAGCTCCCGGGTGGTGATGGTGTAGCGGAAGGTGTCCGGATCCAGCGGATCGAAGCGGCCCTTGTCGTTCTCGGCCTGCGGGTACATCAGGAAGCCGACCTTCGGCCCCTTGGAGTGCGGCAATGCGACGTCGTGGGCGACGTTGTAACCGAGCCAGTTGCCTTCCCAGCCGCCGAACAGCGCCGTCTTGACCGGTGCGACCACCGGGTGGCCGGAGTCCTTGATCCAGTCGGCGGTCTCCAGCCGCATCACCTTGCCGACATCGGCCGGGTCCATCGCCACCCAGCCGTGGTCGCGCAGGAACACCTCGGCGCGGCAGTGCTGCGCGCGGGTGATCGTCGCGCTGCCGGCGCCCAGCTCCTTGTAGCCGAATGCGCAGGGCGCGACGCGGATGCCATAGACGTCGCGCGCCGGAATGCCGACCGCGCGGTTCAGGCCGACGAACAGCGCGTTGATGTCGCCGCACTTGCCGCCGAGGTTGCCGGTCTCCAGCATCGACTTGATGTCGCCGACGCCGCAGCCCGGCACCTTCGGTTCGCGGTAGGTGTTGGCGACCACCCATTCGTACAGCGCACGGGTCTTGTCGACGTCGGTCCGGCGGCCGCGGGTGATGTCCTGCGCGGTGCGCCGCACGATGCCGTCGACCGGCATCAGCTCGGTGGGCGCGGTCCAGAACCGCGCGTCGTCGGTGCGTGCCGCGCGGCGCGCCGACCAGTCCTGCTTGCGGCTCTGCGCACGGAACCGGCTGGTGACCTCGACGGTCGGACGGCTCACCGACGGATCGAAGCGCGCGAACAGCATCGATGCGCCGTAGCGGCCGTCGGACACCACCTGCATCGTGCCGGCGTTGCCGCTCCACTGGTTGTCCAGCGTCTGCTGATAGACGTCGTCGACCGACGGCAGCGGGACCCACACCCGCGTCTCGCCGGCGCCGGTGCGGCCGATCTCGACCCGGGTGGTCACCTCGAACGTGCGCCACTGGCCCGGTCGCGGATCGAAGGGGGCACGCGTCTGCGCGCGGCTGGCCGGCGCCCATGCGGTGGCGGCCGCCATCGTCGATGCGGCGGTGATGAAATTTCTGCGGTTCACTGATGTGTCTCCTGCTGATCCCCGAACGCGCGAAGGCGATGCCCGGGAGATGGGGCCGAAAGAAGCGGGTGCCTGCGGTGGCTGGCTCGTGCGCCGGGCCCGGAAGCTGCCATGCGGGTTTTCGACCGTCCGCCGCATGCCAGTGTTACGGTTGGCGTCCGGCGATGAACGAAGCAGGCCGCGGTGCGGGGCGGCGTCACGAAGAAGAGGAGCTTACATGAGCACCGAGGCCCATGACATCGCGGGTTGTCCCGCGGCGGCGCAGCGTCCGCGATCCGGTCCGCGATTCATCGAGCTCGACGCGCAGCAGCGGGTCGACACCGGCGAGCTGGCGGCGGGTCTGCTCGGCGATCCGGCGCGCATCGCGCCCAAGTACTTCTACGACCGGCTCGGCTCGGCGCTGTTCACCGCGATCTGCGAGCTGCCCGAGTACTATCCGACCCGCACCGAGGTCGGCATCCATCAGCGTGACGCGGCCGCGATCGCCGAGGCCGTCGGGCCGGGCAGCACGCTGATCGACCTGGGCGCCGGCGACTGCGCGAAGGCCGACCGGTTGATCGGCGCGCTGCGGCCGGCGCAGTACGTCGCCGTCGACATCTCGGTCGACTTCCTGCGCGAATCGCTTGCCCGCGTGCAGGGGCATCATCCGGCGCTCGACATGATCGGCATCGGGCTCGACTTCACCCGCCAGTTCCGGCTGCCGGCCACGGTGCGCCGCGCCCGCCGGGTGATGTTCTATCCGGGCTCCAGCATCGGCAACTTCTCGCCGCCGCAGGCGGCCGCGTTTCTCGCGCAGTTGCGCGGCGCGGTCGACGACGACGGCGGGCTGCTGATCGGCGTCGACCTGGCCAAGGATGCGGCGATCGTCGAACCGGCCTATGACGATGCGCTCGGCGTCACCGCCGCCTTCAACCTGAACGTGCTGCGCCATGTGAACCGGCTGCTCGGCGCCGACTTCGATCCGGCGCACTGGCGGCATCGGGCGTTCCTCAATCCGGCGCAGGGGCGCATCGAGATGCATCTGGTGGCCCGCCGCAGCACCCTCGTCCGCTGGCCCGGCGGGCAGCGCAGCTTCGCCGAGGGCGAGGCGATCCATACCGAGAACTCCTACAAGTACACGCCGCGGGCGTTCGAGGCGATGCTGACCTCGAGCGGCTTCTCGTCCGCGCAGTGCTGGGCCGACCCCGATGGCTGGTTCGCGGTGTACTACGCGCGCGCCGGGGCGGCGAAGTGACGACGGAAGTGACGACCGGCGTCGGGCGGCAGCTCAGACGACCTGCACGCCCGGCGCGCCGGCCCGCATCCGGCCGATGATCGCCGCCTGCCCGAAGCCGTCGCGCCTGAAGAGCGCCAGCACCTCGTCGGCCGCGTCCGGACCGCAGGCGACCAGCAGGCCGCCGCTGGTCTGCGGGTCGGTCAGCAGCTTGCGCTCGAGGTCGCCGATTCCGGTCGCCAGCGCGACCTCGTGGCCGTAGCCGGCCCAGTTGCGCGCCGACGCACCGGTCACGAAGCCGCGGGCCGCCAGCTCGGCCACACCGGGCAGCAGCGGCACGTCGCGCACCCGGAGCTCGGCGCTCAGCCGCGCGCCGCGGCACATCTCCAGCAGATGCCCGAGCAGGCCGAAGCCGGTGACGTCGGTCAGCGCATGGACGGCCGGCAGCGTGGCCAGCGCACGGCCGGTCACGTTGAGCCGCGTCGTGCTGTCGATCATCGTCGCATAGCCTTCGGCCGACAGCTCCTCCTTCTTCAGCGCGGCCGACAGCACGCCGACGCCCAGCGGCTTGCCGAGGATCAGCACGTCGTCCGGCTGCGCGCCGGCGTTGCGCCGCACCCGGTCCGGATGGACCAGCCCCATCACCACCAGGCCGTAGATCGGTTCGACCGAATCGATCGTATGGCCGCCCGCGACCGGGATGCCGGCCGCCGCGCAGACCGATTCGCCGCCCTCGAGGATGCGGCGGATCGTGTCGAGCGGCAGCCGCTCGATCGGCATGCCGACCAGCGCCAGCGCCATGATCGGCGTGCCGCCCATCGCATAGACGTCGGAGATCGCATTGGTCGCCGCGATACGGCCGAAATCGTACGGATCGTCGACGATCGGCATGAAGAAGTCGGTGGTCGCGATCAGCGCCTGCTCGTCG
>DAISWF010000314.1:0-6431 GCA_036826495.1 Burkholderiaceae bacterium | reverse complement strand
GGGCTCGGAGACCCCCGCCGCCGCCGCCGGCCAGCAGGGCGTGGTGCGCCGCGATCCGTTCGCGATGATCCCGTTCTGCGGCTACAACATGAGCGATTACTTCGCGCACTGGCTGAAGCTCGGCCGCGAGCTGGCCAGCGAAGCCGATGCGGCGCACATGAAGCTGCCGAAGATCTATTGCGTGAACTGGTTCCGCACCGATGCCGACGGCAAGTTCGTCTGGCCGGGCTTCGCCGAGAACATGCGGGTGCTCAAGTGGATGATCGACCGGCTCGAAGGCCGGGGCGAAGGGATCGAGCATCTGTTCGGCATCACGCCGCGCTACGAGGACCTGAACTGGTCCGGCCTCGAGTTCCCGCAATCCGCTTATGCGACGATCACGTCGATCGACAAGGCATCGTGGCAGCAGGAGTTCAAGCTGCACGACGAGCTGTTCGCGAAGCTCGCCTATCACCTGCCGACGCAGTTGAGCGAGGTGAAGGCGAAGCTGGAAGCGCAGCTCGGCTGATCGGGATTCAGCGCCCGGCTGACCGGAATTCTGCGCCGGCGCAAGGGCCGGCGGCCTCGACAGGAAGGGCGGTCTTCGGGACCGCCCTTCTCGCTCTGGTCAGTCGGGCTGCTCGGCCGACGGCGACGACAGCCGGCGGGCCTGGCGGATCGCGGCCTTCAGGCTCGCCGGATCGGCCTGGCCGCGGCCGGCCAGATCGAACGCGGTGCCGTGATCGGGGCTGGTGCGCACGAACGGCAGGCCGATCGTGATGTTGACGCCCTGGTCCAGCCCCAGGTACTTGACCGGGATCAGGCCCTGGTCGTGATACATCGCGATGACCGCATCGAACTCGCGAAAGCCGCGGGCACGCATGAACACCGTGTCGGGCGGATGCGGGCCCGATGCGTCGATGCCGTGCGCGCGGGCCGCGGCGATCGCCGGCGCGATCACGTCGATCTCCTCGCGACCGAAACGGCCGGCTTCGCCGGCATGCGGATTGAGGCTCGCGATCGCCAGCCGCGGCGCGATGATGCCGGCGCCGCGCAGCGCCGCATGGGCCAGCTCGATCGTCTGCAGCACGTTCGGCAGCGTGAGCTGATCGATCGCGTCGCGCAGCGACAGATGGATCGTCACCAGCACCGTGCGCAGCTCGTCGTTGGCCAGCATCATCCGCACCGGCACGCCGCCGGCGCGCTCGGCCAGCAGCTCGGTGTGGCCGGGATAGTCGTGGCCGGCCAGATGCAGCGCCTCCTTCGAGATCGGCGCGGTGACCAGCGCGCGGCAGTGGTGCCGCTGCGTGTGGTCGATGCCGCGCAGGATGTAGCGGTAGGCGGCGTCGCCGGCGAGGGCGTTGACGTGACCGACCGGCAGATCCGGCGGCAGCACCGCGGTGCGAAACGGCTCGGGCCAGCCGTCGTCCGGCGAATCGATGTGCGGCGGGCACGGCAGGCCGAGCGCCTGCGCGGTGCGCTCGAGCCAGCGCCGGTCGCCGATCACCAGGCAGTCATCGGCGAGCGCCGGATCCTCGGCCAGCGCCTTCACGACGATCTCCGGGCCGATGCCGCTCGGATCGCCGATCGTGATCGCCAGCGGGGCGGATGGACGGGAGGTCGCCGAGGTCGTCGCTGCAGGCGCGCGCGCCGGGTCGATGGCGGGCGCGCCGTTCCTGGCGGGTTCGTGTGCTGAAGGGGTGGGCGCTGAAGGGGCGGGCGCTGAAGGGGCAGGCGTGGACATCTCGACCTCGCGCGTCAGGCGGCGTTGCGGGCGGTGGCGCGCCGGCCGTGCACCGGGCGCTGGCCGCTGCCGCCCAGCCGTTCGGACAGCAGCGCCGCCAGCTCGGTGATCGCGGCCACCGTCTCGTTGCGCCGCCGCGGCGTCACCGTGGCCTTGATCAGGCTGACCGCGACCGCCGCGGTGGCCTCGTGCTGGCCGGCGCTGAACACCGGCGCGCCGAAGCAGTACATGCCTTCGGCGGTCTCCTCGTCGTCGACCGCGTAACCGTGCTCGCGCGCCTCGCCGAGCTGCCGCAGCAGCGTGGCCATCGAGCCGATGCTGTGGCGGGTCAGCCGGCGCAGGCCGGAGGCCGCGAGCCGGCTGCGCACCGCCTGATCGGGCTGGGTCGACAGCATCGCCTTGCCGCTGGACGTGCAGGTGGCCGGGAAGCGGCCGCCGACCCGGAAGTTGACCGCCAGCGGCCGGCTGCCCGGGCGGCAGGCGAGGTAGACGACGTCGGCTTCGTCGAGCACCGCCAGCATCACCGTCTCGGCGCGCAGCGCATCGATGCGGCCGGCGTGCTCGTTGAAGGCGCCGACGATGTCGGTCTGCGACGTGTAGCCGTTCGCCCACTGCAGCACCCGCGGCCCGAGCGCGAATTCGCCGGCCGGCAGCCGGCGCACCAGGTCCAGCTCGACCAGCGTGGCCAGCAGACCGTGCATGCTGCTCTTGGGCAGGCTCAGCTCGCGGACCAGGGCGGCCAGCGTCACCGGCTCGCGGGCCTGCGCCAGATGATCGAGCAGGCGGCTGGCGCGCTGCACCGCGGGGACCAGGGCCTTGCCGGCGGCAGGGGCTTGTGCGAGGCGACTTGACACGGCAGACGATGTCCTGAAAACTGTTCGATGAGATGAACGTGCGTTCAACCTATTGAACGACGCCCTCATTGAACCGCCTTTTTCCAGGAGATGCAAGTGGGCAGTTCTGACAGCAACCTGGCCACCGCGACGTTGCAGGCGGCCACCGTCGGTCACTGGATCGACGGCCGCGAGGTGACGGCGCCATCGGGGCGGCAGGCCGATGTGTTCAACCCGGCCACCGGCGCGGTGTCGCGCAAGGTGCTGCTGGCCGCGCCGGCCGAGGTCGATGCGGCGGTGCAGACCGCCGCCCGGGCGTTGCCGGCCTGGGCCGCCACGCCGCCGCTGCGCCGCGCGCGGGTGATGTTCCGCTTCAAGGAGCTGCTCGACCGCCACGCCGGCGAACTGGCCGCCGTCATCACGTCCGAGCACGGCAAGGTGCTGTCCGATGCGCTGGGCGAGGTGACCCGCGGCGCCGAGGTCGTCGAGTTCGCCTGCGGCATTCCGCAGCTTCTGAAGGGCGAGTACTCGGACCAGGTCGGCACCGGCATCGACATGTACACGTTGCGTCAGCCGGTCGGCGTGTGCGCCGGCATCACGCCGTTCAACTTCCCGGCGATGGTGCCGATGTGGATGTTCCCGGTCGCGCTGGCCTGCGGCAATACCTTCGTGCTGAAGCCCTCGGAGCGGGATCCGTCGGCATCGCTGATGCTGGCGCGGCTGCTGAAGGAGGCCGGCCTGCCGGACGGCGTCTTCAACGTCGTGCAGGGCGACAAGGCGGCGGTCGATGCGCTGCTCGAGCATCCGCGCGTCGATGCGATCAGCTTCGTCGGCTCCACGCCGATCGCGCGCTACATCCACCAGGTGGCCAGCCAGCACGGCAAGCGGGTGCAGGCGCTGGGCGGCGCGAAGAACCACATGGTGGTGATGCCCGATGCCGATCTGGACCAGGCGGTCGATGCGCTGATCGGCGCGGCCTACGGCTCGGCCGGCGAGCGCTGCATGGCGGTGTCGGTGGCGGTCGCGGTCGGGCCGATCGCCGATCCGCTGGTCGCGCGGCTGACCGAGCGGGTGCCGCGCATCCGCGTCGGCGACGGCACCGATGCGCAGTCCGAGATGGGGCCGCTGGTCACGGGCGTGCATCGCGACAAGGTGCGCGGCTACGTCGACGCCGGCGAGGCCGAGGGCGCGCGGCTGCTGGTCGACGGCCGCCGCACGCAGGTGCCGGGCCGGGCCGAGGGCTTCTTCCTCGGCGGGTCGCTGTTCGATCACGTGCGGCCCGACATGAAGATCTATCGCGAGGAGATTTTCGGGCCGGTGCTGTCGGTCGTGCGGGCGAAGGACTTCGAGGAGGCGCTGGCACTGGTCAACGGCCACGAGTTCGGCAACGGCGTCGCGTTGTTCACCCGCGATGGCGATTCGGCGCGCGAGTTCGCCCAGCGGGTGCAGATCGGCATGGTCGGCATCAACGTGCCGATCCCGGTGCCGATGGCATTCCACTCGTTCGGCGGCTGGAAGGCGTCGCTGTTCGGCGATCACCACATGCACGGCCCCGAGGGGGTGCGTTTCTACACGCGCTACAAGGCGGTCACCCAGCGCTGGCCGGCCGGCATCCGCGCCGGCGCCGAGTTCGTGATGCCGACGATGAAATGAGCACGGCCGCCGGAGGAGGGACGATGACCAGCGGAGCATTGACCGGTCGGGGAGTCTCGGCATTGCTGGGCACCGCGGTGCCGGTGGTGCAGGCGCCGATGGCGGGCGGCATCACGACGCCGGCGCTGGTCGCCGCCGCCTGCGAGGCGGGCGCGCTCGGATCGCTCGGCGCCGCGGTATCGTCGCCCGAGCGCATCCGTGCCGACGCCGCGGCGATCCGCGCCCTGACGTCGCGGCCGTTCGGCATCAATCTGTTCGTGCTCGACGAGCCGGGCACCTTCACCCGCGACGGCGAGGCCGAGTCGATCGCCCGGCTCGCGTCGTGGCGCGCGCGCTATGGTCTGCCGCCGCAGCAGTCGCCGGCGCGCGTCTGCGAATCGTTCGCCGCGCAGTTCGACGCGCTGCTCGAGGCGGCGCCGGCGGTTGCGAGCTTCCATTTCGGCATCCCGTCGGACGACCGGCTGGCCGCGCTCGTGCGGGTCGGCTGCCGGATCGTCGGCGGCGCGACCAACGTCGCCGAGGCGCGGGCCTGGGCGAAGGCCGGGGCCCATGCGATCGTCGCGCAGGGCAGCGAGGCGGGCGGCCACCGCGGTACTTTCGTGGGGGGCTTCGACGAGGGGGCGATCGGCACGATGGCGCTGGTGCCACGGCTTGCCGACGCGGTCGACGTGCCGGTCATCGCGGCCGGCGGAATCATGGACGGCCGCGGCATCGCGGCGGCGTTCGCGCTCGGCGCGCAGGGCGTGCAGATGGGCACGGCCTTCCTTGCCTGCGACGAGTCCGGCGCGCATCCTGCGTGGAAGGCGGCGCTCGCGCAGGCCGATACCCGCGGCACCCGGCTGACGCGCGCGTTCTCCGGCCGCCAGGCGCGCGGGCTGGTCAACGAGTTCATGCAGGCCATGCGCGGGCACGAGGCGGCGATGCCGGTCTACCCGGTGCAGAACGCGCTGACCGGCGAGCTGCGCGCGGCCGCGACGCGCGCCGGCGACGTCGAGGCGATGTCGCTGTGGGCGGGGCAGGGGGCGGCGCTGGCACGGCCGGGATCGGTCGCCGGGCTGGTCGCGCGGCTGGTCCGCGAGTACGACGCTGCGGTGGGCGGCCTGGTCGGCTCGGGCGGGCAGGCGCGCGGATGATGCTGTCGATGACGACCGGGTGGGCGCTGCTGGTCGTGGCCGGGATGCTCGAGGGGGTATGGGCGCCGGGCCTGAAGTGCAGCGCCGGGTTCACGAAGATGGCGCCGCAGAGCTGAATCCAGGCGGCGCTCGCGAGGAGTGAGCGCCGGCTGACAGACATTGTGAGGTGAGTGATGACGTTGCATCTGAAAGACATGACCCTGTTGAAGAACAAGGGGCTGATCGGCGGCCAGTGGGTCGGTGCGGAGTCCGGCAAGCTGTTCGCGGTCACCGATCCGGCGACCGGCGCGACGATCGTGGAGGTCGCCGACATGGGCCGGGCCGAGACGAAGCGCGCGATCGACGCGGCCGCGGCGGCGCTGCCGGCCTGGCGCGCGAAGACCGCGAAGGAGCGTTCGACGATCCTGCGCAAGTGGAACGACCTGCTGATCGCGCATGCCGATGACCTGGCCATGCTGATGACGACCGAGCAGGGTAAGCCGCTGGCCGAGGCGCGCGGCGAGGTGCTGTACGGCGCCTCCTTCGTCGAATGGTTCGCCGAGGAGGGCAAACGCGCCTACGGCGACTGGATTCCGACGGTATCGAACGACCGGCGGCTGCTGACGATCAAGCAGCCGATCGGCGTCTGCGCGGCGATCACACCCTGGAACTTTCCGCTGGCGATGATCACCCGCAAGGTGGCACCGGGGCTGGCGGTGGGCTGCACATTCGTCATCAAGCCGGCCGAGGCCACGCCGCTGACGGCGCTGGCGGCGGTGTTCCTGGCCGAGCAGGCCGGCATGCCGCCCGGGGTCGTCAACGTCGTTGTCGGCAACGGCGACAAGTCGCCGGAGATCGGGCTGGAGATGTGCACCAACCCGACGGTGCGCAAGGTGTCGTTCACCGGCTCCACCGAGGTCGGCCGCATCCTGCTGCGGCAGTCGGCCGACACGGTCAAGAAGCTGTCGCTGGAGCTCGGCGGCAATGCGCCGTTCCTGGTGTTCGACGACGCCGATCTCGATGCCGCGGTCGACGGCGCGATCGCCAGCAAGTTCCGCAATGCCGGCCAGACCTGCGTCTGTGCGAACCGGATCTATGTGCAGGACGGGG
>DAISWF010000313.1:0-6497 GCA_036826495.1 Burkholderiaceae bacterium | reverse complement strand
TGCAGATGCTGCCCAAGCACCCGGCCGCGGCCCCCGGCACCTTCGATGCGGTGCGCGACGGGCTGGTCGACGTTTCCTACGTGACCGCCAGCTACACGCCGGACCGCCACATCCTGCCGAAGATGCCCGAGCTGACCGGCGGCGGCGCCACCGCCGAGATCAATTCGGTCGCCTATTCGCGGATCTACTGGAAGTACTTCGACAAGGCCGGCGAATACAAGGGCGTCAAGCTGCTGGGCGTGTTCACCCACGGCCCCGGCCAGATGTTCAACACCAAGAAGCGCATCGACAGCGTCGACGACCTGTCCGGCATGAAGATCCGCACCGGCGGCGGCATCGCCGAGGAGATGGCACGCGCGCTCGGCGCGTCGGCGTTCGTCAAGCCGGCGCCCGAATCGTACGAGCTGCTGAGTTCGGGCGTCGCCGACGGCACCTTCTTCCCGCTGGAATCGGTGGTGTCGTTCAAGCTCGACAAGATCGTCAAGCACGCCACCCTGTTCCCCGGCGGCTTCTACGGTTCGGCGTTCGGCTTCTTCATGAACGAGGACAAGTGGAACAAGCTGTCCAAGCAGGACCAGGACGCGATCGCCTCGGTGTCGTTCGAGAAGCTGGCCCGGCTGGCCGGTCAGTCCTGGGATCGGGCCGACAAGGGCGGGCTGGAGGCGCTGAAGGCGGCCGGCGTGCAGATCACCGAAGCCTCGCCGACCTTGATCAAGGGCGTGCAGGCCAAGGCGGCGGTGATCGAGCAGGATTGGATCAAGGCGGCCGGCACCCGCGGCGTCGACGGTGCGAAGGCGCTGGCCGAGTTCCGCGAAGAGATGAAGAACGTCGCCGCCGGCAAGTAGGGCAGGCAGGAGAGACCGATTGGGCTCCGGCAAGCGTCCCTGGTTCGACATCTCGCTGGGGCTCGCCGCCAGCGTGCTGCTGCTGGGGATGGTGCTGCTGACGTTCGCCGACGTGGTCGGCCGCTATGTCTTCAACAGCCCGCTGCGCGGCGCCTTCGAGATTACCGAGCTGGCGCTGCTGACGTTGATCTTCGCCGGCCTGCCGCTGGTGTCGCATGCCGACGAGCACGTGACGATGGACTTCATCGACCGCTGGGTCGGCCCGCGCACGCGCCGGCTGATCCGGCGGCTGGTGCACCTGTTGTGCGCGGTGGCGATCGGCGGCATGGCCTGGCTGATGTTCCTGAAAGCCGGCCGGATCGCCGGCTACGGCGACACCACCGACGTGCTGAAGATTCCGGTGGCGCCATTCGTCTATTTCATGTCGGTGATGGTGCTGGCCACCGGCGTGATCCACCTGATCGCCGCGTTCTCGGCGCTGCCCGACGAACCCGAACCGGCGTTCGATCCGAACAAGACCAGCACCACGTGAGAATCTGAACCCGCGATGACCGAAGCCCTGACCGGGCTGGCGCTGATGCTGGTGCTGGCCCTTCTCCGCGTGCCGATCGCGATCTCGATGGGGCTGATCGGGTTCCTCGGCGTGGCCTATCTGCGCGACTGGAACTTCGCGCCCGCATTCGCGATGGTGCAGACCAAGGTCTACGAGACCGGCCGCAACTACACGCTGTCGGTGGTGCCGCTGTTCATCCTGATGGGCAACCTGGTGACGCGGGCCGGCATGTCGCAGGAGCTGTTCCGCGCCGCCTATGCATTCATCGGGCACCTGCGCGGCGGACTGGCGATGGCCACCGTGGTCGCCTGCGCAGGCTTCGGCGCGATCTGCGGCTCGTCGATCGCCACCGCCGCGACGATGGCCAAGGTGGCCTATCCGGCGATGCGCAAGCTCGGCTACTCCGACGCGCTGTCCACCGGCGCGATCGCCTCCGGCGGCACGCTGGGCATCCTGATCCCGCCGTCGACGCTGATGGTGATCTACGGCGTGATGACCGAGACCAACATCGGCAAGCTGTTCGCCGCCGGCGTGCTGCCGGGGCTGCTGGCCACGTTGCTGCTGTGCCTGGCGGTGGCGTGGATCACCTGGCGCGACCCGGCCGCCGGGCCGCCCGGACAGCGCTCCGGTTGGGGCGGGCGACTGCGCGCATTGAAGGACGTCTGGGCGGTCGCGCTGCTGTTCATCATCGTGATGGGCGGCATCTACGGCGGCGTGTTCACCGCGACCGAAGGAGCCGGCATCGGCGCGTTCGGCGGCCTGTGCTTCGCCCTCGCGCGTCGTGTGCTGACCTGGCGGGGCCTGTTCGATTCGCTGGTGGAATCGGCCCGCACCACGGCGATGCTGTTCACGATCCTGATCGGCGCGCTGATGTTCGCCGAGTTCGTCAACTACACGTCGATGCCGGACGACCTGAAGAATTTCGTCGTGTCGATGAACATCCCGCCGGTCGCGGTGGTCGCGGCGATCTGCGCGATCTACGTGCTGCTGGGCACGGCGATGGAAGAGCTGTCGATGATCCTGCTGACGGTGCCGGTGTTCTTCCCGCTGGTCGTGCACCTGGGCTTCGATCCGCTGTGGTTCGGCATCCTGATCGTCGTGGTGGTCGAGATCGGCCTGATCAGTCCGCCGGTCGGCATGAACCTGTTCGTGCTGAACGCACTGCTGCCGGAGGTGCCGACACGGACCATCTTCCGCGGCGTGTTACCGTTCATGGTCGCCGACGTCGTTCGGCTCGCGATCCTGATCGCATTCCCGGTGATCTCGCTATGGCTGCCCAGCCTGATGAAATGAGGTCCGAACATACAAGCCATTGGAGGTGACGATGGCAAGAAGCTCCGTTTCCGCCAACGCCGAAGACCTCGGCAAGCTGCTGCTGCGCGTCGTGATCGGCGTGCTGATGCTGCTGCACGGCTTCGCCAAGATCAAGGGCGGCATCGACCCCATCATCGGCATGGCCACGCAGCACGGCCTGCCGGTGTTCGTCGCGTTCGGTGTCTACGTCGGGGAGGTGATCGCGCCGATCCTGCTGATCATCGGCCTCTATACCCGCGCCGCTGCGCTGCTGGTCGCGATCAACATGGCGTTCGCTGTGGCGCTGGCCCATGGGAACCAGTTGCTGTCACTGACCAAGCAGGGAGGCTGGGCGCTCGAGCTGCAGGGCCTGTTCTTCTTCGGCGCGCTGGCGGTGATGCTACTGGGCGCGGGGCGCTACAGCCTGGGCGGAGCCGAGGGACGGGCGAACTGAGCGGCGGGCCGGCAGGCCGCGACGCCTGCGCCCGGTCAGCCGCGCAACACCACGTCGAAGTGCCCGGCCTGCCGCTTCGGCCCGTCCGCGGCCGCGGTGACCGGGATCGTGACCCGCCGGCGCGCCGCCTCCGGCAGCCAGCGCCACAATCCATCGCGCGCGTTGCCGGGCTCGCCGTCGATGAAGATCTGCGTGACCAGCCGCCGCGCGCCGCCGGTGACCACCGCCAGGTGGATGTGCGGCGTGCGCCCCGGGTACGGCACCGGCCGGATCGTCTCGAATGCCCAGCGCCCCGCCGGATCGGCGGCGACCCAGCCGAACCCCAGGAATCCCGGGTCCCCGCCCTCGGCGCCGCGATCGCGCGAATGCCGGTACTGGCCGAGCCCGTCGCACTGCCAGATCTCGACCCGCGCGCCGCCCACCGGCCGGCCCTGCACATCGCGCACCGACCCCGACAGCGCCAGCGGCTGGCCGGCCCGCAGCGCCCCGGCTACCAGCGACGGCCTTGGCGACGCCGGCCAGCTTTCCGGGTAAAACGGCCCCTCGGTCATCGCCGGCGTCGGCTCCAGCGCCCCATCGGCTGCGCGCGCACGCAGCCCCGGCATCAGCGAGCCGAGCGCAGCCAGCGCGCTCCGCAGCCTTCGACGAGACCGTCGATGTTTCATCGCCGTTCCTCCAGTCGATGGGGACAGCAGTGCGGCGGATCGCCTCCGCGCATCCGCGCAAAGCCCCGGCGATTCGTCGGCAGCCGGGGCCCCGACTATCGTACGCCGGCCTGCGGGGTCCGGATCAGTCGTTCTCCAACCCGAAGAAGCGCGCCGGATTGTCGACCAGGATGCGGTGCAGCACCTGCGGGTCGGGCGCATAGCGGTACAGCAGCTCCATCAGATCGCCTTCGTTGGGCGGCTGCTTGACCGATACCGGATGCGGCCAGTCGCTGCCCCAGACACAGCGATCGGGCGCGGCGTCGATCAGCCGCTGCGCGATCGGCACGACGTCGTCCCACGGCCTGCCCTGCCTGGAGATCTTCTCGGACAGCGACAACATCACCCACAGCCGGCCATCCGGAAGCCGCGCGAGGATCTCCCGCAGGCTGGGATCCTCATCGCCGCGCTGCGGGTCCGGCCGGCCCATGTGGTCGACCAGCAGCGGCACGTCGACGTCATCGAAGGCCTGCAACTGCGCGGCGATGCCTTCGGGCTCGGGCTGCAGCTTCACGTACCAGCCGAGCGCGCGAACCTTGGCGAGCGCCTCGCGCATCTGCTGCGGCGAGAACGTGATGCCCAGCCCGCCGCGGGTGAAGCGGGCGCCCCGCACGCCGGCTTCGTGCAGCTTCGCCAGACAGGCATCGTCGCGTTCGAGCAGCACCGCCGCATTGGCGCAGGCGAGGTAGCGGCGCGGACCGCCGCCGGCGTTGAGCCCGGCCAGCGCGTCGAGCACCACCTGATGGTCCGCGCCGTAGGTGGTGGCCTGCACGATCACGCCGCGTTCGATGCCGATCGTCGCATGCATCCGCCGCGCCACCTGCCAGGTGGCGGTGGGCATCGTGTAGGCGGCGCCCGGCCGCACCGGATAGACCTCGGGCGGGCCGAACACGTGGAACTGGCTGTCGCAGGCCAGCGGCGGCGGCAAGGGCACCGGCGCGCGCGGGACGGGATCGAAGGGGAGATATTCGGGCATGGCAGCTCGGCAGGTCGTGTGGCGTGGCTCGGCGTCGGTGAAAGGCAGCGACCGACGGTCAGCGTTGGGGGGCGGCGGCTCATCGCCCTGTCAACGGTCTATCCATGCGGTGAAGCTGCACTCCACCAGCTTGCCCATGTCGAGCTCCGGCGCATGGATCGCATGGCGCGCCGGCCGCGAGGCGGGATCGGGGAACATCTCCAGCCACGGCCCGTTCAGCGCCGGCCGCTGACTGCGATCCTTCATCCAGACCGTCAGCTTGACGATGTCGTCGGTGCTGCCGCCCGCCGCCTCGACGATCCGGCGCACGTTCGCGAGCATGAAGCGGCACTGCGCGTCGATGCCTTCGGCCGGCTTGCCGGTCTGCGGATCGTTGCCCTGGATGCTGCCGCTCTCGAGCAGCGGCCCGATCCGGCAGGCCGCCGGTATCGGGTTCTTGTGGCTGAAGCCGTCGACGTGGATGCTGCGCCGACGCGGCGCACCGGACGCCGCTACTGCGCCTTGATGTTGGCCTGCCGGATGATCGGGGTCCACCGTCCGTCCTCCCTCGCGAGTAGCTCCTGGAACTGCTCGGGCGTCGAAGCGCGTGCCTCGGCACCCATCGTCTCGAACCTGGCCCGCACCGCCTTGTCTGCGAGAATCTTCTGCAGCGCGGCCGAGAACCGCTGGACGATCTCGACCGGCGTGCCCTTCGGTGCGAGCAGGCCGGTGAAGGTCTCGGCGCTCAGCCCGTTGAAGCCCGACTCCGCCAGGGTCGGCACGTCGGGAAGCTGGGACAGCCGTTTCGTCGACGTGACCGCCAGCGCCCGCACCCGGCCCTGCTGAATGAACGGCAGCGCCACCGAGAGCTGATCGAAGTTGAACTGCACCTGGCCGCCGAGCAGATCGGTGGTGGCCGGCGCATTGCCCTTGTAGTGCACGGTGGTCCACTGCAGCCCGCCTTCGCGCTGCATGTACTCGCTGACCAGGTGGTTGCTGGTGCCGGCGCCCGGCGAGGCCATCGTCAGCGTGCCGTCCTTCTTCTTCGCGGCGGCGAGGAATTCGCCGATCGTCTTGTACGGCACCGACGGATGCACCTGCAGCACCATCGGCGTGAACGACACCGTGCCCACCGGCACGAAGTCCCGCTTCCAGTCGTAGACGTCGGCACGGCCGAAGATCAGCGGCGCGAACAGGATCGGCCCGTTGGCGCCCATGAAGTAGGTATAGCCGTCGGGCGCCGCGCTGGCGACCGACTGGCCGGCCAGCAGCCCGCCGGCACCCGGCTTGTTCTCGACCAGGAACGGCTGACCGAACGCGGCCTGAAGCTGCTCGGCGATCACCCGCGCGGCGCCGTCGACGTTGCCGCCGGGCGGATACGGCACGACCAGCCGCACCGGCTTGTCGGGCCAGCTCGCCTGGGCCTGCGCCGGAACCGGCATGCCGAGCGTTGCGACGAACAGCGCCGCGGCGAACAGCGCGGTGGCGAATGTGGCGAATGTGGCGCCTGGGGCCAATGCCGCGCCTGCGGCCACGGAGGCCGGCGGGCGGCGGCGCGCTGATGCGGGTAGTGGCGGATGCACCGGTGGCCCGTCCTGCGCCCCGGTCGTGCGGTCCGGTTTCGTGTGCTGCGATTGCCCCATCGACGCGTCCCCCTCTGTTCCCCTGGCGTCCTTGTGATGTCTTCCGATGT
>DAISWF010000312.1:0-6527 GCA_036826495.1 Burkholderiaceae bacterium | reverse complement strand
GAGGGCGCCGGTTCTCCGCCCGGCGCCTGCGCCGGCGCGCGGTGGCGACCCGACCGGTCAGCCAGGCGAGCGGCGACAGCGCTGCGGCCAGCAGCCGGTTGCCCGGCCGCGCCGGATCGCCGTACCAGAGTTCCAGCACGCGGGACTCGAGCGCCGACCGGTCCGGCCGGCCGGCCGGCACGGTGTCATCGCGACGGGCGTCGGGAGTCTGCAACGTTGAATCCGTCGGATCGTGGCCGTCCGCGCGCTACGGCTCGTCAGCGTGTCGGAGTCGCCCGGGCGGCGCCGTGGGGACCCTGGACGCAGCCACCTCTGGAGCCGGCGTCAGCGGCCGCCGCCGGTGCTCTGCGCGGCGAACGTGACTTTCGCCAGCCCCGCCATCCGGGCCGCGTCGAGCACGTTGACGACCGCCTGGTGCGAGGCGCCGGCGTCGGCGTAGATGATGATCAGCGGTTCCTTGCGGCCCTGTGCGATGCGCCGCAGCTCCTGCGCGAACGCGGTGTTGCTGGGGAACGTGGTGACCTTGCCGTCGAGCAGATAGCGGCCCTCGGCCGACACGCCGATGTTGATCTCGTCGGGCTGCTCGGCGGGCTTCTCTGCGCCGGCGGTCGGCAGGTTGACCTGCAGCTCGGGGAACTTCGAGTAGGTCGTCCTGACCATCAGGAAGATCAGGATCACCAGCAGCAGATCGATCAGCGGGATCAGGTTGATTTCCGGATCCTCGCGGCGCTGCGCGCGGCGGAAGTTCATCGCACCCGGCTCGGCACCGGCGCCGTCGCCGGCGGATGCACCGCGGCCTGCACCGCCTGGGCGGCCGCGGCAACGGGCGGCGCGACGGCCGGCGCGGCCGGTTCGTGCTGCGGCACGCCGCGGCCCGACAGGTTGCGCATCGTGTCGATCAGCCGCAGCGACTGCTGCTCCATCTCGACCAATGTGTCGTCGACGCGCGAGCGGAAGAAGCGCCAGGCGATCATCGCCGGCACCGCGATGATCAGCCCGAACGCGGTGTTGTACAGCGCCACCGAGATGCCGTGCGCGAGCTGCAGCGGATTGGTGCCGCTGGGGGTCTGCGCGCCGAACAGCTCGATCATGCCGACCACGGTGCCGAACAGGCCCAGCAGCGGTGCCATCGTGGCGATCGTGCCGAGCGCGCCCAGGTAGCGTTCGAGGTCGTGCGCGACCGCGCGTCCGGTTTCCTCGACCGCTTCCTTCATCACGTCGCGCGGCGCATGCTCGTGGCGCAGCCCGGTGGCGAACACCCGGCCGAGGCTGGAGCTGCGCTCGAGCTTCTGGACCAGATCGGGCGTGATCTGCCGGTTGCGGTACAGATTCAGCACCTCATCGAGCAGCCTGGGGGGCAGCACCTTGTCGCGCTTCAGCGACAGCGAACGCTCGACGATCAGCGCCACGCAGGCGATCGACGTGAGAATCAACAACCAAACCGGCCAGCCGGCAGCCTGGATCAGCGAAAACAATCGTGTTTCTCCCGGGGAGAGGGGCAGCCGGATCGCGGCCTGCGTGCCGGGTCGGCCCGGCATCGGGAGCGCAATTGTCAGCGCTTTACGGCTCGCGGGCAAGTCGGCCGCGAACGCGTAAGATGCCATCAACAGAATCTGTGGATAAATCTGTGTATAGCCTCGCCGATCGCCGCGCCGCGCCTCGGAGCGCCGCGTCCGTGTCGGGGTGCTGAAAAACGCGGCAGGAATTTCTTCTTTTTGAATCAATGGGTTGCACGGAAACTCGCGGACTTTGGCGCGAGTGGTGCATCACCCTGTTCGACCAGGGCTCTTTGTGGACAGCTATCGCCCGGAACCCCGCGCCGTTGCTGCGTCTGCGGGCCGGGAGGACCGGCCGGCGCGCGATCCGCTGACGGTCACCCAGCTCAACCGCGCGGTTGCCGGACTGCTGGAGCGCAGCGTACCGCCGCTGGCGGTGATCGGCGAGATCTCCAACTTCACCCGCGCCGGCAGCGGCCACTGGTACTTCACGCTGAAGGATGCCGGCGCGCAGGTGCGCTCGGTGATGTTCCGCGGGCGGGCGCAGTTCACCGGCTTCATGCCGCGCGACGGCATGCGGGTGGAGGTGCGCGCGCTGGTGTCGATGTACGAGCCGCGCGGCGAGTTCCAGCTCGTCGTCGAGGCGATGCGTCAGGCCGGTGCCGGCGACCTGTACCAGCAGTTCCTGCAGCTCAAGGAGCGGCTGCAGGGCGAGGGCCTGTTCGACGTGACCCGCAAGCGGCCGGCGCCGGCGATGCCGCGGGCGATCGGCATCGTCACGTCGCCGGCCGCCGCGGCGCTGCGCGACGTGCTGACCACGCTGGCGCGGCGCGCGCCGCAGATCCCGGTGGTGCTGTATCCGACGCCGGTGCAGGGCGCCGAGGCGGCCGGGCAGATCGCCGCGGCGCTGCAGCGCGCGGTCCGCCGCGCCGAATGCGACGTGCTGCTGCTGGTGCGCGGCGGCGGTTCGATCGAGGATCTGTGGGCGTTCAACGACGAGCGGCTGGCGCGTGTGATCGCCGCCTCGCCGATCGTCGTGGTCAGCGGCGTCGGCCACGACACCGACTTCACGATCGCCGATTTCGCGGCCGACCAGCGAGCCGCCACGCCGACCGCCGCCGCGGCGCTGGCCGCGCCCGATCGCGCCGAGCTCGCCGGCCGGGTGCTGAGCGTTGCGCGCCACCTCGTGCGCGCCGGGCAGCGCTCGCTGCAGCGGCGCGAGCAGGCGCTCGATGCGGCCGCGCGGCTGCTGCGCCCGCCGTCGGCGCATCTGGCTCATCGGCGGCTGCGGCTGCAGAACCTGGCTCAGCGCCTGGCCGGCACCGGCCGCCGGTTGCTGCGCGACGCCGTCGTCCGGCTGGCTGCCGCCGAGCCGCGGCTGCGCATGCCCGACGTGGCGCAGCGCGAGCGCGATCTGCGGCGCATCACCGAGCGGCTGCAACGTGCCGCGCGGCAGAAGGTCGGCGGCCGGCACGATGCGCTCGAGCAGCTCGCGCACCGGCTGGCCAGCGCCAGTCCCGACGCGGTGCTCGCCCGCGGTTATGCGATCGTGCTGAAGGACGACGGCAGCGTGCTGCGCGATCCGGCCGACGCCGCCCGCGGCGATGCGCTGCAGGTCAGGCTCGCGCATGGCGACCTGGCCGTGCGGGTCGAGGACCGGATCGATCGGTAAGCGGGATCCGCGGCAACGGGCATCGCCGATGCCTGCATCGCGTTTCGTCGGTTCGTCGCACGGATCGTCGGGGCTGCCTGGCGGCAACCCGGCGATGATGCGGCGGGCGCCCCGTGGCTTCGAGGGCGAATCCCGCCGCATTCGGCGAACTGACCTAGAATTCCACCGTGTTTCTCAACCAAGCCGACAAGGACTCGAACATGGCTCACACCCTTCCGCCCCTGCCGTACGCTCAGGATGCACTGGCACCGCACATCTCCAAGGAGACGCTGGAGTTCCACTACGGCAAGCACCATGCGACCTATGTGACCAATCTGAACAACCTGATCAAAGGCACCGAGTTCGAGAACCTCGGCCTCGAGGAGACGGTGAAGAAATCCTCGGGCGGCGTGTTCAACAACGCGGCGCAGGTCTGGAATCACACGTTCTACTGGAACTCGCTGAAACCGGGCGGCGGCGGCAAGCCCGCCGGCGCGCTGGCGGCGGCGATCGACGCCAAATGGGGCTCGTTCGACGCGTTCAAGGAAGCGTTCAACAAATCGGCGACCGGCAACTTCGGCTCGGGCTGGACCTGGCTGGTGAAGAAGTCCGACGGTTCGCTGGACATCGTCAACACCAGCAATGCCGCCACGCCGATCACCGGTGCCGACAAGCCGCTGCTGACCTGCGACGTGTGGGAGCACGCGTACTACATCGACTATCGCAACCGGCGTCCCGACTACCTGAACGGATTCTGGTCGCTCGTCAACTGGGACTTCGCCGCGAAGAACTTCGGCTGACCGCGCGCGTCGACCGTGCGAGAATCGATCGGGGCCGCCCGCCCGGGCGGCCCCTGGCTGTGCCGGCCGGCGGCACGACGGAGGGAGTGTTCGATGGGTGAACATGGCTGGTTAATGACGATCATCATCGGCCTGATCGTCGGTGCGGTTGCAAAATTCATCATGCCCGGCACGCAGGGGGGCGGTCTGATCGTGACCACGCTGCTCGGCATCGTCGGTGCGCTGGTAGCGACCTATGGCGGGCAGGCCCTCGGCCTCTATCAGCCCGGGGCCAGCGCCGGCTTCATCGCCTCGGTGATCGGCGCGCTGGTGGTGCTGATCATCTACTGGATGATCAGGAAGAAGGCCTGAACCGGGGAGCTTCGCCGGCGGTCGATCGCCGGCGAAGCGCTCAATAGCCGGCTCAATAGCCGGCGCTCAATAGCCGGCGCTCAATTGGCCGGCGAAGCTCCGAACAGCCGGCTGTTGCCGATCTTCGTGCCGGCCTTCAGCCCGCGCCGGGCGAACCAGCCCTGTTCCATCTCGAGCGCGTACCTGACCGGCTGCGCCGAGCAGTGACTGGTTTCGTCCATCGGTTTCATGTCCGCCAGGTTCACGATCACACCGTCGTCGGCGATGAACGCGATCGTCAGCGGCACCCGGGTGTTCTTCATCCAGAAGCACTGCGGCGACTTGTCGGTGAAGACGAACAGCATGCCCTCGTTCGGGCCCAGGCGGTCGCGGAACATCAGCCCCATCTGACGGCTCATCGGCTGGTCGGCCACCTCGGCGCGGATCAGATGGATGCCGGCCGTCAGCTCCACCTGCGGCAGCCTGGGCTGCGCCTGCGCGAACGTCGGCGGCGGCAACGTCGCCAGCACGACTGCCGCTGCCGCCAGCAGCAGCCGTGATGCGCGCGGCAGTGGCGTCTGCCGCGGCATCGCCAGCAGACGCTTCATCGAGCGCACGAGGAATCCCGACATCATTGTGTTGCGCTCCTTCACGACGGGCGGGCGGTGGGGTCGACCGATCGATGCGATTCTATGCTGCAGCCGCTACAACGCGTTCGGGCGGTGCCGGGCCTACGAGCCTGGCGCGCTGTCTGTCCGACGGCCGTGGCCCCTGTGCTCTACCGCCGTGTGCGCTCCGCTTCGCCGCCATGGACCCGCTTCGCCGCCATGGATTCTCGGCCCACCACCGCACTCAATCGAGAATAATTCTCATTTGCGGTATAGTGCAAGGCAATGACGGACGAGGTCCGCTGCCGGCAGGCGCTGCCCGGCCGACCGTCTCGGGAGACTGAATTGATCATCCGAATCGCGCAGGAATCCATGCGGCCGCAGCCGGTGCGGCACGACGATGCGCTGACGCGGCTGCTGTCGCGCCGCTCGGCCTGGCCGCTCGAGGCGCCGGCCCCGAGCGACGCGGAGTTGTCGCAGGTGTTCGCGGCCGCGATGTGCGCGCCCGATCACGGCCAGTTGCGTCCCTGGCGCTTCGTCGTCATCGACGGCGAAGCCCGGCATGCGCTCGGCGACGCCTTCGCGCGGTCGGCGCTGCAGCGCGATCCGCAGGCCGATCCGGGCCGTTTCCGGCAGAAGGCGCTGGCGGCGCCGCTGGTGATCGCGGTGGCGGCGCAGATCGAAGCGGAGCACAAGGTGCCCGAGATCGAGCAGCTTTTCGCGGTGGCCGCCGCTGCGATGAACATGCTGAACGCGCTGCATCTGCTCGGCTACGGCGGCTTCTGGGGCACCGGCGCCGTCACCTACGACCGCCTGGTCCATGACGCGCTCGGGCTGGGCGAAGACCAGCGCCTGATCGGCTTCATCTACGTTGGCTCGCCCCGCACGCCGCTGCGGGCGCCGGCGCGGCCCGATGCGGGGCCGTTCGTCCGCCGCTGGCAGGGGCCGGCCACCGCGCAGCGCGGTGGCTGACCCTGCGAATCTCTGACTGACGATACTGGGTGCCGGCCGATCAGCGCAACTGGCCGCGCACCCAGCCGATGATCGACGCGGCCGGCATCGCGCCCGACTGGCGGGCAATCTCCTTGCCGCCGTGGAACAGCACCATCGTCGGGATGCTGCGGATGCCCAGGCGCGCAGCGGTCCGGGTGGCCTGTTCGGTGTCGACCTTGGCGAAGCGCACCTGCGGAAGCTGGGCGGCGGCTGCAGCGAACTGCGGCGCCATCATCCGGCACGGCCCGCACCAGTCCGCCCAGTAGTCGACCAGCACCGGCGGTTCGCTGCCGGCGATGAAGCCGTCGAACGACCCGTCGTCCAGCGCCACCGGCACCGTATCGAGCAGCGCGGCGCCGCAGACACCGCAGATCGGGCCGTCCGAAGCCCGGTCGTCGGGCACACGGTTCTTGCGGCCGCAAGAGGGACAGACGAGTTGCATCGCAGGCGCTCCATCGCGGGGCCGGCGGAAGCCGGGCCGTCTGCCGTAGATGTGGCCGCAGCCTCGAATCGCAAGGCGGTATGCGGCGGCGAAGGTGCGGGGGAGCAGGGGTGCCGGGGTGCCGGGTGCCGGGTGCCGGGTGCCGGGTGCCGGATGCCGGATGCCGGATGCCGGATGCCGGATGCCGGATGCCGGATGCCGGGTGCG
>DAISWF010000311.1:0-6587 GCA_036826495.1 Burkholderiaceae bacterium | reverse complement strand
GAAGTGGGATCCGACGCTTCATCTCGCTTGACAGTCAAGACGGTTGCTCAGAACTCGATGACTTCGCCGCCCTCGAGCACCCGGGGGGCGAAGCGGCCGGCCCAGGCGCTGATCTCGCGGCCGATCAGGTCGCGGTCGGACGGTTTCAGATGGGTGATCAGCACCTGGGGGTCGCGCTGCAGCTTGGCCAGCTCCTCGGCGAGCTGGATCGGGAACAGGTGCTTGGCGGTGACCGCCAGGTCCTGTTCCTTGTTGGCGAACGCGGTTTCGATGATCAGGTAGCGCAGGTTCTGGATGCCGTTGACCTGCCGCCAGAATTCGTCGTTGGGGCCGGTGTCGCCGGAGAACACGAGGCTGGCGGCATCGTTGAACAGGTGGAAGGCCAGCGCCGGCACGGTGTGGCTGGCCGCGAGGCTGCGCACGCGGCGCTGACGGCCGACGTCCACCGTCTGCCCGATCGTCAGCGGTTCGAAGCGCATCCACGGGCGTTCGTAGTGCGGGATCTCGGTGAAGTCCGGCCAGATGACCCAGTTGAAGATGTGATCCTTCAGCGCGGCGATGGTCTCGGGCAGCGCATGCACGACGATCGGCCGCTTGCGCAGCGCGCCCACCGAGTCGACCAGCAGCGGCAGGGCCGCGATGTGATCGAGGTGCGAGTGGGTCAGGAACACGTGATCGATCGCCGCCAGCTCGCCGACCGGCAGGTCTTCGACGCCGGTGCCGGCGTCGATGAGGATGTCATCGTCCAGCAGGAACGATGTGGTCCTCGCGCGGGCGCCTATGCCCCCGCTACACCCCAGAACGCGAAACCTCGTCATGGCGATCCCGGGTCGGCTTCACGCGCGTGTCCGGACGCTGCTCGATCGGTAAACGGGAATCGGACATGACCGCCGGCACGAATACGCGCACCGCTTCGCTGCGGCCGGCCACGTTGACCTGGGCGAGTTCGGTGAAGCGGTGGCTGCGTGCATGGCGTGCGGTGGATTCGCCGACGATGATCGGCGTGTTGAACTGCTTGGTCAACGCTTCGATGCGCGACGCGAGGTTGACTGCATCGCCCAGCACGGTGTAGGCGCGGCGCAGCCGCGATCCCATGTCGCCGACGCGGGCGACGCCGGTGTTCAGGCCAACGCCCATCGCCAGGGTCGGCCAGCCGCGGCGCGCGAAATTGACGTTCAGCCGCTGCACCTCGGCAGCCATCGCCAGCGCGGCCGACACCGCCTGGTCGGCGTGGGCGGGATCTTCGACCGGCGCGCCCCAGAACGCCATCACCGCATCGCCGATGTACTTGTCGACGGTGCCGTGATGCCGGTGGATGACCTCGGTCATCACCGTCAGGAATTCGTTGATGAACTCGCGCAGGTCGCCCGGTTCCATCGACTCGGCGATCCGGGTGAAGCCGCGGATGTCGGCGAACATGATCGTCAGCTCGCGATTCTCGCTGGTCATCGTGCGAAAGCGCATCGGGTCGCGGGTCATCCGCTCGACCAGCGCCGGCGACACGTATTCGCCGAACAGGTCGGCCACCGCGCGGCGCGCCCGGCCCTCTATCAGATAGCCGAGCGCGAGGTTCAGCGCGGTCAGCACTGCCACCAGCACCAGCCCGGCCGCCATCGGCATCACCCAGCCCAGGCTCCAGAACGCGAACATGTCCCAGGCGACCAGTGCGGCAGCCCCCACGCCGCCCAGCAGCAGCACGCCGGCCGCACCCAGCACCGGCATGCCGAACGACAGGGCAACGCCGATCAGCGCGACCACCGCCAGCGCCGACAAGCGCGCATCCTGCGAACGCTGACGGATCGCGGACGAAGGCGCCGAACCGGATGCCGCACCGGCATCGCGCAGCGCTGCGTCGATCAGCGTCGCGTGGATCTCCACGCCGGGCGCGGTCTCGCTGATCGGCGTGGCGCGCAGATCGGTGAGCCCCGGCGCCGACGTTCCGATCAGCACCACCTTTCCGTCGAAGATCTTCCAGTCGACATCGCCGCTCAGCACCCGGGCCGCCGATACCATGCGGAAGTTGCCCGATCCGGAGTGGCCGACGGCAGCCGCCGCACGGTTGCGGCCACTGAAGGGCACCAGCGCGCCCAGGCCCTCGGACAGCGGCAGGCTGATCCTGCCGCGGCTGCCCTGCAACTGCAGCGAATCGCCGGCCCGCCGAACCGAGATGCTGGCGCAGCACCGCCACCGCGAACGACTCGTGGACCTGATCGCCGAAGCGGCCCAGCAGCGGCAGCATCCGCACCACCCCGTCCGGGTCGATCATCGCGTTGAAGAAGCCGGCGCCGCGCGCCGCCGATTGCAGCAGCGGCAGGTTCGCGCCATAGCCGCTCCAGTCGGTGATCGTGAGCTGCAGGTCGCGCACGACCGCGCCGTCCAGCACCGGTGCCGGCAGCTCGCCGCTGACCCGCCCTTCGCGATCGCTGGACAGGTAGTAGCCGAGCACCGTCGGCGTCCGCGCGATCACCTCGGCGAGCGCCGCATCGTCGCTGCCGCCGGCCTGCGTCTCGGCGAACAGGATGTCGAAGCCGATGACCGAGGCGTGGCCCTGCCCGGCCAGCCTGTCCGCGAGTTCGCCGATCACCGAACGTGACCACGGCCAGCGGCCGACCTCGGCGAGGCTGCGTTCGTCGACGTCGACGATCACCACGTTTTCGCCGGGGACCGGCGGGCTCCAGCGCAGCCGGGTGTCGTACACCTGCCGGTCCAGACCGTCGACGAACGGCAGCGGCCACCAGCCGCCGAGGCTGCCGCAGGCCAGCCCGGTCAACGCCAGGCCGCACAGCGCCCGGCGCAGCCAGGGGGTCAGAGTCAGCGAGGGCATGTCGTGGCGGCGCGGGGTCAGCCGACCAGGCGGAAGCGCATCATCGTGCCGCCCAGTTCGATCAGGTCGTTGTGCGCCAGCGGATGGGCCAGCAGGCCGATCGGCTCGCCGTTGACCAGCGGAAACGCCAGCCCTTCCAGATGCGTGACGAAATAGCCGTTGCGCCGGCGGGCGATCACCGCGACCTGGGTGCCGGTGGCGCCGATGCTGTTGATCGCGCGGTCCAGATTGATGCGGGTGCCGGCGCTGGGGCCGTTCAGCAGCTCCACGCAGGCACTCGAGCTGGCAGCGGGCGGATCGTCATCGCCGGCCGCCGAGCCGCCGCCGACGAACTTGATCCGATAGACGCCGATGTCGATCAGATCGCCATCCTGCAACACCTGCTCGACGATCGGCGAACCGTTGACCAGCGTGCCATTGCGGCTGCGCAGGTCGCGCACGCGCCAGTAGTTGCCAAGACCGTTGCCAAGACTGTTGCCGGGGCCGTTGCCGGGGCCGTTGCCGAGGCGCAGCACCAGCGCGTGTTCGCCGCTCACCGTCAGATCGTCCAGCGCCATGTCGTTGTAGGGCCGGCGGCCGATCGAAACCCGTTCGCCGAGCAGCGGCAGGCTGCGCAGCACCAGGTCTCCGGAGCTGAGCACCAGACGGGCGGCCTGCGTGGTCTCGCGTTGCTGCATGGGACCCGGCCGCTTCAGCAATCGCGCGACAGGCAGGCGGTGATCGCCGTCACATTGTCGTGGCCACCGTTGGCCAGCGCCGCGGCGATCAACGCCTGCGCGCAGGCCTGCGGCTCCGGGATGGCGGACAGGCATTCGGCGATCAGGCGATCGCCGACGAAATCGGTCAGGCCGTCGGTGCACAGCAGCAGCCGGTCGCCGTCCAGCCATTCGAATTGCGCGACATCGGCGTCGACCCACGGCTCGGCGCCGAGCGCGCGACTCAGCAGACTGGCCGATGCATGGTCGCGGGTCACGCGGATCAGGCGCCCGTTTCGCCACAGGTACAAACGGCTGTCGCCGACATGCCCCACCGTCAGCGCCCGTTCGTCGACCCATGCAAGGCACAAGGTGCTCAGCATGCCCAGACACTCGGGGCGGCGGGCCGCGGCCGCCAGGATCGTCGCGTTGGCGCTGCCTATCGCGCGATCGATCGCCTCCAGCCGTTCGGCCCCGGCCGGCGGCAGGCCGGCTTCGGCACGCAGCGACTCCGTCGCCTCGCGCACCGCGATCGCGCTGGCGACGTCGCCGGCGTTGTAGCCGCCCATGCCATCGGCGAGCAGCAGCAAGCCACTCGCCTCGCAGATCTGCCAGGCATCTTCGTTGTGACGCCGTTCACATCCCGGGTCGCTATGGGCGGCCCAGCTCAGCAGCGGACGCTCGCGCATCGGGCGCGAGCTTCGCGAAACAGTGCTGGACCGGGAACCGATGAAACCGTTGGCCGCCATGACGAGGCATCTTGCGATGGCTGGTCGCGCCCGGTGCGCACGGGTTGTCGAACGGCCGGCGGACTCCGCCGGGCGGCGCGGCGACGGCGGCGGGCTGTTGCGCGCAGCGCAGCGTGCCCGCCCCTCGGACGAGTAGAAGTGCGGGAACAGATCCTCAGGCCGCCGGCTCGGACGGCCTGCGGGACAGCATGATCTTGCCGATCAGCACGACCACGATCGCGCCGACGATTCCCATCACGGTACCCAGCCGATGCGGATCGGTGATGCCGAGCTGCGCACCGAGCGCCACGAACCAGTCCCTGAGCGCCGGATCCTCGACGACGATCTCGCCGGCGATGAAGCCCAGCAGCGCCGCGCCCAGCCACACGATGAACGGGAACCGCTCGATCACCTTGATCAGCAAGGTGCTGCCGAAGATCACCAGCGGGATCGACAGCGCCAGGCCGACGACCAGCAGCGTCGTGCTGCCCTTGGCGGCGGCGGCCACCGCGATCACGTTGTCCAGGCTCATCACCAGGTCGGCGATCAGGATCGTGCGCACTGCGGCCACCATGCCGCCGGTCTCACCCTTGCCGTCGCCGTCGCCGTCGTGTTCCGGCAGCAGCAGCGTGACGCCGATGTAGATCAGCAGCACCGCGCCGATCAGCTTCAGCCACGGGAGCTGCAACAACTGCGCGGCCACCAGGGTCAGAATGATCCGCATGACGATCGCGGCGCCGGAGCCGATGAAGATCGCCTGCTTCTGCTGCTTCGGCGGCAGCGAGCGGGCGGCCAGCGCGATCACCACCGCGTTGTCGCCCGACAGAAGAATGTTGATCCAGATGATCTGGCCCAGTGCGAGCCAGAACGCCGTTGAGCCGAATTCCATGGTCCTCCCCCGAGATCGTCAGCGCTGTTTGTTGTCGGATGCCGGCTGAATCACGCACCGGGCCGGCCCGGCATTGTCCGTCAGTGTCGATGAAAATCCAAAACCGCCGCCCCGGCCTTGGATCCGATCGGCTCCCGTCCCCTCATCAGAGAACCGTCTTCAGCAGTTTGGCCATGTCCGACGGATCCTTGGTCGTGCGGATGCCACAGGCTTCCATGATCTCCAGCTTGGCCTGGGCGGTGTCGGCGCCGCCCGAGATCAGCGCGCCGGCGTGGCCCATGCGCTTGCCGGGCGGCGCGGTGACGCCGGCGATGAAGCCGACGATCGGCTTCTTCATGTTGTCCTGGGCCGGGCGCGCGGCGTTGCCCTGGGGGGGCCCGCCGATCTCGCCGATCATGATCACCGCTTCGGTATCCGGATCGTCGTTGAACAGCTTCAGCACGTCGACGTGCTTCAGGCCGTTGATCGGATCGCCGCCGATGCCCACCGCCGACGACTGGCCCAGCCCGATCTCGGTGACCTGCGCCACCGCCTCGTAGGTCAGGGTGCCCGAACGCGACACGATGCCGATACGGCCCTTGCGATGGATATGGCCGGGCATGATGCCGATCTTGATCTCTTCGGGCGTGATCAGCCCCGGACAGTTCGGGCCCAGCAGCAGCGCCTTCTTGTTCTGTTTGCGCATGCGGTCGCGCACCATCATCATGTCGCGCACCGGAATGCCTTCGGTGATGCAGATCACCAGATCCAGGTCGGCATCCACGGCCTCCCAGATCGCGTCGGCGGCACCGGCCGGCGGCACGTAGATGACCGACACGGTGGCGCCGGTGGCCGCCTTCGCGTCCTTCACCGTCGCATAGATCGGCACCCCTTCGAAATCCTCGCCGGCCTTCTTCGGATTGACGCCGGCGACGAAGCAGTTCTTGCCGTTCGCGTATTCGCGGCACATGCGGGTATGGAACTGGCCGGTCTTGCCGGTGATGCCCTGCGTGATGACCTTGGTGTTCGCGTTGATCAGGATCGACATGGGGTCGGACTCCGTTGGATTCCCAGGGTTCAGGGTTGTTTGCCGGCAGCAGCGGCGACGACCTTCCTGGCCGCTTCGCCCATCGTGTCGGCGGAGATGATCGGCAGGCCCGATTCGGCCAGCATCTTCTTGCCGAGCTCCTCGTTGGTGCCCTTCATCCGCACCACCAGCGGCACCGACAGCTTGACCGCGTTCGACGCGGTGATCACGCCCTGCGCGATCGTGTCGCACTTCATGATGCCGCCGAAGATATTGACCAGGATCGCCTTCAGACCCGGGTTGCGCAGCATGATCTTGAAGGCTTCGGTGACCTTCTCGGCGGTGGCGCCGCCGCCGACGTCGAGGAAGTTCGCCGGCTCGCCGCCGAACAGCTTGATCGTGTCCATCGTCGCCATCGCCAGCCCGGCGCCGTTGACCAGGCAGC
>DAISWF010000310.1:407-6610 GCA_036826495.1 Burkholderiaceae bacterium | reverse complement strand
CGGCGACATGCGGGCCGCCGGCATCGTCACGACGTCGGCGGCCCTGCTTCGGCTGGCGCTCGCGATCGGCCCCGCGCGGCGAACCGCGATCGGCCCCGTTCCGCTCCGCCGCCCGCGGCGGCCCTGTCTCCCGCGAACGCTCCAGCGACCCCGCCACTCTCGATCCAGCCGCACCCGCTCCCGCCGCACCCGCTCCCGCCGCGCCCGCTCCCGCGGTGCCCGATCCCGCGGTGCCCGCTGCCGCCACGCCCGCTCCCGCCCCTCCGGCGAGCAGCCCGCGCCGCCCCCATGACAGCAGCATCAGCCGCCGCGGGCTCGCGCTGGCGAGCACCAGCCGCCGCTCGGCGCGCCCCTGCCCGCTCTGCGCGAGGCTGGCGTACAGGCGGCGGTTGCGCAGCACGTCGAACACCGTCTCGGCGATGTCGCCGCGGTCGCGCCGGCCGAGCGCCGGATGGCCGCGGAAATAGCGGCGCAGCAGGCCGTCGACCGGCCCCGAACCGGCCGACAGCGCATCGGTCAACACCTGCTGCAAGGTGGCGGCGACGTAGGGCGTCATGCCGGCGGCGACGGTTCGCCGGCCGGCCGGCCGACTGGCGGCATTGCCGGTTCGGGTCCGCGCAGGCCGTCGGGCGGCGACACGGGTTGGGACCCCGGCGAGCTGGAGAGCGGCCCCCCGGCTTCGTACCCCGGCGAGCCGGAGAGCGGCCCCACCGGTTCGAACCCCGGCCCACCGAACAGCCGCGGCGGCGGCTCGCCGCGCCACGAAAGGCCGGCCGCGCCCAGCCGCAGGCGCCCTTCGATCAGCCATTCCAGCACCTGCGGATACAGCCGGTGCTCGGCCGCCAGCACCCGCCCGGCGAGCCGGGCCTCGTCGTCGCCGGGCAGCACCGGCACCACCGCCTGCGCGATGATCGGTCCGCCGTCGAGCGCCGAGGTCACCGCATGGACGGTTGCACCGTGCGCGGCGACGCCGGCGGCCAGCGCCTGGCGGTGGGTATGCAGGCCGGGGAACGCCGGCAGCAGCGATGGATGGATGTTGACGATGCGCCCGGCATGGCGTTCGATGAACGCATCGCCGAGGATGCGCATGAAGCCGGCCAGCACGATCAGGTCCGGCGCGAGCTCGGCCAGGCAGCGCGCAAGCGCCTCGTCGAAGGCGGCCCGGTCGGCGAAATCGCGGTGATCGACGGCCTGCACCGGCAGGCCCAGCCCGCGCGCCGCTGCGAGCGCCGGCGCATCACGGCGGCTGGCCACCACCGCGGCGATCGACGCCGGCCAGTTCCGCGTCCGGCAGGCGCTGGCGATCGCCTGCATGTTCGAGCCCCGGCCGGAAACCAGCACAACCAGTTTCCTCATCGGACGATTCTATCATCGCGCTTTCCGGTGCCCGCCCGAAAAGCTCTATACTTCAAGGCTTTGCCTAGGAGGCTGCCGGGGTTGAAACCTGCCCGCGTGAGTACCGTATCGGGTCGCAATCGAGGCGCAAAGCGCAGCCGTGGCGGGGCCACGGCGAGCATTTGCAACGAAGAGTGCGACCCGATACGGTACTCACCCGAAGGGCCGGTGCCTGCCAGGCCCCCATCCGTCGTTGCCGGCTCCTCATGTGGCCCGGCCACACCGCGTCGCCGGCGCCTCGTCTGGGGGCCTGGCAGGCACCGGCGCGGGCAGGTTTCAACCCCGACAGCCTCCTAGCTCCGATTGATGCAAGCCTTCCGTCGCCTGCCGCCGCTGTCCGAACGCCGCCCCTGCGCGTTGACGATCGGCAACTTCGACGGTGTCCACCGCGGCCACCAGGCGATCCTCGAGCGGCTGCGCGGTGAGGCCGCGCAACGCGGGCTGCCGAGCTGCGTGCTGACCTTCGAGCCGCATCCGCGCGAGTACTTCGCGTCCCTGGGCCGCGGCACCGCCCCCAGCCGCATCCACACGTTGCGCGACAAGCTCGAGGCGCTGGCCGCCTGCGGCGTCGACCGGGTCAACATCGCGCACTTCAACGCCTCGTTCGCGTCGCTGTCGGCCGAGCGCTTCATCGACGAGGTGCTGGTCGAGGGGCTGCAGGTGCGCTACCTGCTGATCGGCGACGACTTCCGCTTCGGCGCGATGCGGCGCGGTGACTTCGCGATGCTCGAGCAGCACGCCGCCGCCAAGGGCTACAAGCTGCAGCGGATGCCGACGATCACCGACGACACCGGCCGCATCTCGAGCTCGACGGTGCGCGATGCGCTGGCCGCCGGCGATCTCGATCGGGCGGCACGGCTGCTGGCCCGGCCCTACACGATCTCCGGACACGTGATCCACGGCCGCAAGCTCGGCCGCTCGCTCGGCTTTCCGACGCTGAACCTGCGCGTGCCGTTCGACAAGCCGGCGCTGTCGGGTATCTTCGCGGTGCGGGTGCACGGCATCGCCGCGCAGCCGCTGCCCGGCGTGGCAAGCCTGGGCACGCGGCCGGTGGTCGAGCTCGATGGCCGCTTCCTGCTCGAAGTGCACCTGTTCGATTTCGATGCCGACCTCTATGGCAGGCTGGTGCGCGTGGAGTTCATCCGCAAGCTGCGCGACGAACGCAATTTCGACTCACTCGATGCACTGACGATGCAGATCGATGCCGATGCCCGCGAAGCGCGGCGGGTGCTGGCGCGATTCGACGAAGGACCTCAGCAATGAACGATGGCAAACGGCCGGCGGACGGCGATGGCAAGCGCGGCGGCAAGCCGAAGGGCGGCGGCAAGGCCGCGGCCGGCGGCTACCGCGACACGCTGAACCTGCCCGACACGCCGTTTCCGATGCGCGGCGACCTGGCCAAACGCGAGCCGGCCTGGGTCGAGCGCTGGCAGACCGACGGCGTGTACCGCACGATCCGGCGCGCATCGCTGGGCCGCCCGGTGTGGGTGCTGCACGATGGGCCGCCGTATGCCAACGGCGACATCCACATCGGTCATGCGGTCAACAAAGTGCTGAAGGACATGATCGTCAAGTCGCGCGCGCTGGCCGGCTACGACGCCCGCTACGTGCCCGGCTGGGACTGCCATGGCATGCCGATCGAGATCCAGATCGAGAAGCTGTACGGCCGCAACCTGCCGAGCGACGAGGTGCAGGCGAAATCGCGCGCCTATGCGACCGAGCAGATCGAGATCCAGAAGCGCGGCTTCATCCGGCTGGGCGTGCTCGGCCAGTGGGACGATCCCTATCTGACGATGGCGCCGGGCAACGAGGCCGACGAGCTGCGCATCCTCGGCCGGCTGCTCGAATCGGGCTATCTGTACCGGGGCCTGAAGCCGGTCAACTGGTGCTTCGACTGCGGCTCGGCGCTGGCCGAGGCCGAGGTCGAGTATGCCGACCGCACCGATCCGGCGGTCGACGTCGGCTTTCCGTTCGTCCGGGACGAGCTGCCGCGGCTGGCGGCGGCCTTCGGGCTGCCGGCGCTGCCGCTCGAACGCGGCTGGGCGGTGATCTGGACCACGACGCCGTGGACCCTGCCGTCGAACCAGGCGCTGAACATCCATCCGGAGTTCGACTATGCGCTGGTTCGCTGCGCATCGGTGCATGGCGGCCCGGGGCTGCTGCTGCTCGCCAGCGAGCGGGTGCAGGCCTGCCTCGCCGCCTGGGGCCTCGAGGGCGAGGTGATCGCCACCTGCAAGGGCGCGGCGCTCGAGAACATCGCGTTCAGCCATCCGTTCTATCCGCGGCTGTCGCCGGTCTATCTCGGCGACTACGTGACCCTCGATACCGGCACCGGCGTCGTCCATTCGTCGCCGGCCTACGGTGTGGAGGACTTCGCCTCGTGCCGCCGCTACGGCATGACCGATGCGCAGATCCTGCAACCGGTGCTCGGCGACGGCTCGTTCGCGCAGTCGCTGCCGCTGTTCGGGGGGCAGACGATCTGGCAGGCGAATCCGAAGATCATCGAGGTGATCCGCGAGCACGGCAACCTGTTCTCGGCGAACAACCACGTGCACAGCTACATGCACTGCTGGCGGCACAAGACGCCGGTGATCTACCGCGCGTCGTCGCAGTGGTTCGCCGGCATGGACATCCGGCCGGCCGACGGCAGCGCCACGTTGCGCGAGAAGGCGCTGGCCGGCATCGAGGCCACCGCGTTCTATCCGGCCTGGGGCAAGGCACGGCTGCACGGCATGATCGCGAACCGCCCCGACTGGACCCTGTCGCGGCAGCGCCAGTGGGGCGTGCCGATGGCGTTCTTCGTGCACAAGGAGACCGGCGAGCTGCATCCGCGCACGCTCGAGCTGATCGAGCAGGTCGCGCAGCGCATCCAGAAGGAAGGCATCGAGGCGTGGCAGCGGCTCGATGCCCGCGAGCTGATCGGCGACGATGCCGACACCTACGTGAAGAACCGCGACACGCTGGACGTCTGGTTCGACTCGGGCTCCACCCACCAGACGGTGCTGCGCGGCTCGCACAAAGACCAGTCGCACTTCCCGGCCGATCTGTACCTCGAGGGCAGCGACCAGCATCGCGGCTGGTTCCACTCGTCGCTGCTGAATTCGTCGATGCTGAACGGCGTGCCGCCGTACAAGGCGCTGCTGACGCACGGCTTCGTCATCGACGGCCACGGCAACAAGATGTCGAAGTCGATGGGCAACGTGCTGTCGCCGCAGACGATCTCCGACACGCTGGGCGCCGAGATCCTGCGGCTGTGGATCGCCAGCACCGACTACTCCGGCGAGCTGTCGCTGTCCGACGAGATCCTCAAGCGCGTCGTCGAGTCGTACCGGCGGATCCGCAACACGCTGCGCTTCCTGCTGGCCAACGTCAGCGATTTCGATCCGGCGAAGGACGCGGTGCCGCTCGACCGGATGCTGGAGCTCGACCGCTACGCGATGCTGATGACCGAGCGGCTGCAGGCGTCGATCGAAGCCGACCTGAAGAAGTTCGAGTTCCATCCGGTCGTTGCCCGGCTGCAGACGTTCTGCTCGGAGGACCTGGGCGCGTTCTACCTCGACATCCTGAAGGACCGGCTCTACACGATGCCGGCGGCAAGCCTGGGCCGCCGTTCGGCGCAGACCGCGCTGCATGCGATCACCGATGCGCTGCTGCGGCTGATGGCGCCGATCCTGTCGTTCACCGCCGAGGAGGCCTGGCCGCTGTTCGCGCCGCAGCGCTATCGCGACGAGGGCGGCACGATCTTCACGCAGACGTTCCCGAAGTGGCCGCAGCAGGCCGATGCCCAGGCGTTGACCGAGCGCTGGCAGCGCATCCGCGACGTTCGCGCGCGGGTGCAGCGGCAGCTCGAGGCGGTGCGCACCGAGGGCCGGATCGGCTCTTCGCTGCAGGCCGAGGTGACGGTGCACGCGGCGCCGGAGGATGCGGCGGCGCTGGCGTCGCTGGGCGACGACCTGCGGTTCGTGCTGATCACGTCGGCGGCGCGGGTGCTGCCGGTGGCCGAAGGCGCTGCCGAGTCGATCGAGGTCACGCCGTCGGCGGCCGCCAAGTGCGAGCGCTGCTGGCATCAGCGCGCCGACGTCGGCGCCGACCCGGCGCGGCCGACCTTGTGCGCCCGCTGCGCCGACAATCTGTTCGGCAGCGGCGAGCGGCGGCTGTTCGCCTGACGTGAACAAACGCCCCCCCGAAGCGCCTTCGGCGCCTCCCCCCAGGGGGCGCCGCCAGCGGCCCGACAAAGCCGGTTCCGCGGCGGCGGCTGATGGGCTGCGGATTCGTGCGACGAGGGTGCCGGCCGGCGCAATGGGTAATTGACATGGCGAAGTCGCGCGCGACGATCGGCTGGCTGCTGCTGGCGGCGGCAGTGGTGCTGATCGACCAGCTCACCAAGGCGCTGGTCGAGAAGACGTTCCGCTTCGGCGAGCGCCGGACGGTGATCCCGGACTGGTTCGATCTGACCCTGGTCTACAACAAGGGCGCGGCGTTCAGCTTCCTGTCGAGTGCCGACGGCTGGCAGCGCTGGTTCTTCATCGCGCTGGGCACGGCGGCCGCGGTGGTCATCGTGTTCATGCTGGTGCGCCACGGCTCGCAGCGGCTGTTCGGCTTCGGCCTGGCGATGATCCTGGGCGGCGCGGTCGGCAACGTGATCGACCGGGTGTGGCGCGGGCAGGTCGTCGACTTCCTGGAGGAGCAGGCGCGCAATTCCCCGGAAGTGATGGCGATCGGCTATCGGGGCGAAAGCCAGTCGCTGCGCGAAACCGGCGGATCGATCTGGCTGGTGTTCGGTATCACCATATTGATCGTCTATCTGC
>DAISWF010000310.1:0-397 GCA_036826495.1 Burkholderiaceae bacterium | reverse complement strand
CAACTGGTACTTCCCGGCGTTCAACGCCGCCGATTCGGGGATCACGCTGGGCGCGGAGCTGCTGATCCTCGACGAGCTGCGAAGGGTGCGCCGCAACCGCTGAGCCGGTGCGGGCGGCGTCCCGGCGGCCGGCGACGCGCCGGCGCGGGCCATCGGCCCCACCTCTATCGGCCGCACCTCTATCGGCCGCCGCGCCGGGCCGTGGCGGCCCGCCCGGTGATCACTGACACCGGCCCGCCACCGTGATATACAGCGCGGATGAACATCGACAACCTGCCCCCGGGGCCGGCGCTGGCCGGCCGTCATCTGCTGCTCGGCGTGACCGGCGGGGGCGCCGGCTTCAAGGTCGCCCAGCTCGCGCGCGAGCTTCAGCGCCAGGGGGGCACCCTGCAGGGGG
>DAISWF010000309.1:0-6618 GCA_036826495.1 Burkholderiaceae bacterium | reverse complement strand
AGCAGCGTCTTGCCGGTGCCGGGCGAGCCGACCATCAGCACGCCGCGCGGGATGCGGCCGCCGAGCTTCTGGAACTTGGACGGGTCACGCAGGAACTCGACCAGCTCCTGCACGTCTTCCTTGGCCTCGTCGCAGCCGGCGACGTCGGCGAACGTGATGTTGTTGTTGGTGTCGTCGAGCATGCGCGCGCGCGACTTGCCGAACGAGAACGCGCCGCCGCGCCCGCCGCCCTGCATCTGGCGCATGAAGAACACCCAGACGCCGATCAGCAGCAGCATCGGGAACCAGGACACGAAGATGTTCAGCAGCAGCGACTGCTCTTCCTCGGGCTTGGCGTTGACCGCCACGCCGTACTTCATCAGGTCGCCGACCATCCACAGGTCGCCGGGGGCGAACACCGTGTAGCTCTTGCCGTCCTTGCTCTTGACGCGCAGCGAGCGGCCCTCGATCGTCACCGCGTCGACGCGCCCGTCGCGCGCCTCGGCCATGAACTGGGAATACGGAACGTCATTGCCCCGCGTCTTCTGCGAGTCGAACTGCTTGAAGACCGTGAACAAGACGAACGCGATCACCAGCCAGAT
Source organism: Burkholderiaceae bacterium (assembly GCA_036826495.1). Taxonomy (GTDB): domain Bacteria; phylum Pseudomonadota; class Gammaproteobacteria; order Burkholderiales; family Burkholderiaceae_E; genus DAISWF01. Next base: position 6,037 of record DAISWF010000309.1, on the reverse strand, counting down.
CGCCGCCTTCGAGAACATGCTGTTCACTTACGCTGCTCCTTGAAGCCAACCGTTCATTGTACCCTCATCGCCTTGATCCGACCGCTCGAAAACCTGCTGCAAGTCATTGATTTCACGTTTCTACCGGCTCTTGCCGACCCTTCCCTCAGTTGGGTCGGAGCGGCGCCCGGGTCTTGACACCCCGCCCGAGCAGATAGGTCTCGGCGGACTTCTCGCGTGACGCCTTGGGTTTGCGGGCGGCCACGCGGACGAAGCTCCGCTTGAACAGCTCGGCGAGCTGGCTGTACCCGCTGCCATGGAAGCATTTGACCAGCAGCGCGCCGTCGGCCTTCAGGTGATCTGAAGCGAAAGCCACCGCCATTTCCACCAGATCGGCCATCCGCGCCGCATCCGACACCGCCACCCCGCTCAGATTGGGGGCCATGTCGGAAAGCACAAGATCCGCCGGCCGGCCGCCCAGCGCCTGCGTCAGTTGCGCCAGCACCGCGTCGTCGCGGAAATCGCCCTGGATGAACTGCACGTCGGCGATCGGCTCCATCGGCAGCAGGTCGAGCGCGATGATCCGGCCGTTCAGCGTGCCGTCGGGCCGCCGGCCGAGCCGCTCGCGCACCACCTGCGACCAGGCGCCGGGGGTCGAACCGAGGTCGACCACCGTCATGCCGGGTTTCAGCAGCGCGTCCTGATCGAGGATCTCGGCCAGCTTGAACGCCGCCCGCGCGCGGTAGCCGTGCTTCTGCGCGAGCTTCACGTACGGGTCGTTGCGGTGCTGGTCCAGCCACGCCTTGTTGAACTTGTTCTTCGCCATCTGGGGCAGGAGGATTGAGGTCGATTATCCCACCGGGGATCGGGGTCGGGCAGCGGCCGGCCGTCGGAGCGGCGGCCAGCGGAACGGCGGGCCAGCGGAGCGGGGAGCCAGCGGGAGCGGAGAGCCAGCGGAGCGGAGAGCCAGCGGAGCGGAGAGCCAGCGGAGCGGAGAGCCAGCGGGGCCGGGCAGCGGGCGGTCGGTACAATCGCGCATGGCAAACGACACCTCCGACGGCATCTACCGTCCTCCGCCGCCCCCGCTGACCGCTGCCGAACGCAGCGAGCTGAAGGCCCGCGCCCACCATCTGGATCCGGTGGTGATCGTCGGCGACGCAGGGTTGACCGAGGGCGTGCTCGCCGAGACCCATCGCGCGCTGAACGCGCACGAGCTGATCAAGGTGCGGATCGTCGGCGACGACCGCGATGCCCGGCTGGCGCTGCGGACCACGTTCGCGGACCGGCTGGGATGCCTGGTCGTGCAGGCGATCGGCAAGCTGCTGGTGCTGTGGCGCCCTCGCCCGGATGACGAAGCCGAACAGGCCTCGGGCCGCCGGCGGCCGAAGAAGGCGACCCCCAAGAAACGCCTGGAAGCCCGCAGCGAAGCCCGCGCCGCGGCGCGCAAGGCGAAGCCGGCTGGCGGCCGCCCGGCCGGCGGCGGGCGGCCGGCGGCGGGCAGGATCCCGGCGCCTGCCGGCAAGGCGTCGGCCGGCTGGGGCGGGGCAGCGGCCACGTCACGCAAGGCACCGGCCGCATCGGGCAAGGCACCAGCCCCATCACGCAAGGCACCGGCCGCATCGGGCCTGGCGCCAGCCGCGTCGCGCAAGGGACCTTTCGCGCCGGGCAAAGCCGGCAAGGACGGCCTGCCTGCGGACCGCGATCCGGATTTCGGCTCCCGGGCCGACGAACGGCGAGCCAGGGTGGCCCGGAACCAACAGAACGCCCCGGCCGGCCGGCCGGGACGTGGCGGCCGGACCACAATCGGCGGTGGCGATGGACGCCCTTCCCGCCCGGGCGGTTCCGGAGCCGGCCCTCGCGGCACGGGCGTCGAACCCCGGGGACCCGCTTCCGGATCACGCGGCGCCGGTGCAGGCTCCAGGGGCACGGGCACCGGTTCACGCGGCACGAGTTCAGGCGCTCGGGGCTCCAGCCCCGCCCCGCAGGGAATCGGCAGTGGCCCGCAGCGCGCCGGCGGCGGGCCACGAAGCGCAAAGCCCCCGGCGGGCGGCACCCGCGCCACCACGACCGGCTCGGCGAGCCGGCCGACCACCCGCGGATCGACGAAGGCCGTGGGCAGCGCGCCGGCCGGCGCCGGCCGCGGACGGACGCCGGCCTCCACCGGCAGCGCCCGGCCGGCGACCGCACGGCTGTCGCGGCTCAAGCCCTCGGGGGGACGAGGCGGCGGCAGGTGACAACGGGGCCGAAGGCGGCGGGGTCCGTCGAAGGGGCCCGGCTTGCCGGAGTCGGCAGAACCGGGTGTCGGCCGGCCTGCGCAGCCGGCGCCGACGCGCCCACCGGCAGGCTTCAGCCCCCGGCACCGACGCGCCTACCCGTCAAGCCCGGGCCCCGGCGCCGGCGCGCACCACCCGGCAGGCTCAGCCGCCGGCCAGCCGCTTCATGTAACGGACGCCGTCCTCGACACCCTGGTAGCGCCCGCGGACCAGTGTCCCTTCTTCGAAGCCATGGCGGGCATAGAACGCACGGCCCGACGTGTTGCTGACGCGCGCCTCCAGGCGGATCGTCTGCATGCCGGCGACGCGCGCCGTCGTCTCCAGCCAGCCGATCAACGCCGTGCCGACGCCGCGTCGGCGCCGTTCGGCCTGCACCGCGAACAGCAGCAGATGCGCGTCGCGCTCGCCGTACTTCATGATTCCGAAGCCGGCCATCGGCGCGCCGTCGCAGGCGATGACGACGTTGGTGTCGGCGTCGCCGATGCAGCCGAGCACGCGACCGGGCGTCCAACCCCAGGCGAGCCCGTACTCGATCGCCTCACGCGACAGCTCCGCGATTGCGTCCGCGTCGGCCGCCTGCGCGAGCCGGATCTGGTTCTGGCGGATCATGATCGCGGCGGCCTCCGGTCATTCGTACCGGACGTCCAGCACCTCGTACTCGCGAATGCCCGACGGCGCCTGCACCTCGGCCACGTCGCCGCTGTACTTGCCGATCAGCGCCCGCGACATCGGGCTGGACACCGAGATCTTGCGGGTCTTGATGTCGGCCTCGTCGTCGCCGACGATCTGGTAGGTGACCTTCTCGCCTGACTCGAGGTCCTCGAGATCGACGGTGCTGCCGAACACCACCCGCCCGTCGGCATCCAGCAACGCAGGGTCGATGATCTGTGCATTGGCCAGCTTCGATTCGAGCTCGGCGATGCGCCCTTCGATGAAGCCCTGCCGCTCGCGCGCGGCGTCGTACTCGGCGTTCTCGGAAAGATCGCCCTGCGCGCGCGCCTCGGCGATCGCGTTGATCACCGCGGGCCGCTCGATCGTCTTCAGCCGGGCCAGCTCCTCCTTGAGCAGCTCGGCCCCGCGCCTGGTCAGCGGAATCGCCATCTGCGAACCTTGTCGTCGTCGAAAGTTGAGGGGTCGGGCCGCCGGCGGGCCCGGAACGAAATGCTAACCGATACTCGACGGGGCTTCGCGCCGCGCAACCGGCTCCGGGCAGCGGAGCCGCACGGCCCTGCCCGGCAGTCGTTCACGCCGGCGGCACACTGAAACCACCGGGCAGCTTCGCATGCAGCTCCTGCAGGCTGTAGGGGTTCATCTGCTTCAGATGCTTCATGCCTTCGACGGCGGCCAGCGCGCCGGCGATCGTCGTGTAGAAGGTCACCCGCTGCGCCAGCGCGGTCGTGCGGATCGCGCGCGAATCGGCGATCGCATTGCGCTTTTCCTCGACGGTGTTGATGACCAGCGACACCTCGCCGTTCTTCATCATGTCGACGACGTGCGGCCGCCCCTCCTGCACCTTGTTGACCGACGTGACCGGCAGCCCGGCAGCCTGGATCGCCGCCGCCGTCCCCTTGGTGGCAACCAGCCTGAAGCCGACCTCCAGCAGCGCCCGCGCCACCGCCACCGCGCGCGGCTTGTCCGGGTTCTTGACCGAGATGAACGCGGTGCCGCTGTCGGGAATCCGGACGCTGGCGCCGAGCTGCGACTTGACGAACGCCTCGCCGAACGAATACGCGACGCCCATCACCTCGCCGGTGGACTTCATCTCCGGCCCCAGGATCGTGTCGACGCCGGGGAACTTGACGAACGGGAACACCGCCTCCTTGACCGAGTAGTACGGCGGCCGCACCTCGTCGCCGATCCGCTGTTCGGCCAGCGACTGCCCGACCATGCAACGCGCGGCGATCTTGGCGAGCTGCAGCCCGGTGGCCTTCGAGACGTAAGGCACGGTGCGCGACGCGCGCGGATTGACCTCCAGCACGTAGACATCTTCGCGCGCCGGCTGGCCATCGGTTCCTTCGACCCGCTGGATCGCGTATTGCACGTTCATGAGGCCCGAAACCTTCAGCGCCCGCGCCATCAGCGCGGTCTGCCGCTTCAGCTCCTCGACCAGCTCGGCCGACAGCGAATACGGCGGCAGCGAGCAGGCGGAGTCGCCCGAATGCACGCCGGCCTGCTCGATGTGCTCCATCACGCCGCCGATGAACACCCGCTCGCCGTCGGACAGGCAGTCGACGTCGACCTCGATCGCATCGTTGAGGAAGCGGTCGAGCAGCACCGGGCTGTCGTTGGATACCCGCACCGCCTCGCGCATGTAGCGTTCCAGGTCGCGCTGCTCGTGGACGATCTCCATCGCGCGGCCGCCCAGCACGTAGCTGGGCCGCACCACCAGCGGATAGCCGATCTCCTGGGCCAGCGCCAGCGCCTCGGCCTCGGTGCGCGCGGTGCGGTTGGCCGGCTGGCGCAGCTTCAGCTTCATCAGCAGCTTCTGGAAGCGCTCGCGATCCTCGGCGATGTCGATCGATTCGGGCGAGGTGCCGATGATCGGCACGCCGGCCGCCTCCAGCGGCTTGGCCAGCTTCAGCGGCGTCTGCCCGCCGTACTGCACGATGACGCCCAGCGGCTTCTCCAGATCGACGATCTCCAGCACGTCCTCCAAGGTCAGCGGCTCGAAGTACAGCCGGTCCGAGGTGTCGTAGTCGGTCGACACCGTCTCCGGATTGCAGTTGACCATGATGGTCTCGTAGCCGTCCTCGCGCAGCGCGAGCGACGCATGCACGCAGCAGTAGTCGAACTCGATGCCCTGCCCGATCCGGTTCGGCCCGCCGCCCAGCACGATGACCTTCTTGCGGTCGGTGGGCGCCGCCTCGCACTCGTCCTCGTAGGTCGAGTACATGTAGGCGGTGGGGGAGGCGAATTCGGCGGCGCAGGTGTCGACCCGCTTGTAGACCGGCCGCACGCCCAGCGTGTGGCGCAGCTTGCGGATCTCGTGCTCGGTGGTGTCGAGCAGATAGGCCAGCCGCCGGTCGGAGAAACCGCGCCGCTTCAGCTCGCGCAGGGTGGTGCGGTCGACCTCGCCGAGCGTGGTCTCGTCGAGCTTCAGCTCGATGTCGACGATCTCCTTGATCTGCGCGAGGAACCACCGATCGATCCGGGTCAGCGCATGGACCTCTTCCAGCGTCATGCCCTGCGCGAACGCATCGCCGACGTACCAGATCCGCTCCGGCCCCGGCTCGCCGAGCTCTTCCTCTATGACCTCGCGGTCGGTGGTCTTCTGGTTCAGGCCGTCGACGCCGACCTCCAGCCCGCGCAGCGCCTTCTGGAAGCTTTCCTGGAACGTGCGGCCGATCGCCATCACCTCGCCGACCGACTTCATCTGCGTGGTCAGATGCGAATCGGCCTGCGGGAACTTCTCGAACGCGAAGCGCGGCACCTTGGTGACCACGTAGTCGATCGTCGGCTCGAACGACGCCGGCGTGGCGCCGCCGGTGATGTCGTTGCGCAGCTCGTCGAGCGTGTAGCCGACCGCCAGCTTGGCGGCGATCTTGGCGATCGGAAAGCCGGTGGCCTTGGAGGCCAGCGCCGACGAACGCGACACCCGCGGATTCATCTCGATGACGATCATCCGGCCGTTGTCCGGATTGATCGCGAACTGCACGTTGGAGCCGCCGGTGTCGACGCCGATCTCGCGCAGGATCGCGATCGACGCATTGCGCAGAAGCTGGTATTCCTTGTCGGTCAGCGTCTGCGCCGGCGCCACCGTGATCGAGTCGCCGGTGTGCACGCCC
>DAISWF010000308.1:5432-6726 GCA_036826495.1 Burkholderiaceae bacterium | reverse complement strand
GGCGCAGCGCGAACGGGTCCTTGTCGCCGGTGGGCACCTGGCCGATGCCGAACAGCCCGCACAGGGTCTCGAGCTTGTCGGCCAGCGCGAGCACGGTCGCCACCGGGCCGTCGGGCAGCGCGTCGCCCGCGAAACGCGGCCGGTAGTGCTGATCGATCGCTTCGGCCACCGCGGCCGGCTCGCCGTCGTGCAGCGCGTAATAGCGGCCCATCGTGCCCTGCAGCTCGGGGAACTCGCCGACCATGCCGGTCAGCAGGTCCGCCTTGGCGAGCAGCGCCGCGCGCTCGCAGGCGGCCGCATCGACCGACAGCTCCGCCGCGATCGCGCCGGCGATGCGGCGCACCCGTTCGGCCCGTTCGGCCTGGCTGCCGAGCTTCGCGTGATAGACCACCGACGCGAGCTGCGGCACGCGGCTCGCCAGGGTCACGCGCCGGTCCTGGTCGAAGAAGAAGCGGGCATCGGCCAGCCGCGGCCGCACCACGCGTTCGTTGCCTTCGATGATGAAGTGCGGGTCGTCGACCGCCATGTTCGAGACGATGAGGAAGCTCGGCAAGAGGCCGCCGGCGGCATCGAACAGCGGAAAGTACTTCTGATTCGTCCGCATCGTCAGGATCAGGCACTCGGGCGGCACCTCGAGGAACGCGGCATCGAATCGGCCGACGTAGATCGCCGGCCATTCGACCAGCGCGGTCACCTCGTCGAGCAGCGGCGTCACCGCGGCCTCGTCGCCGAGCGATGCCTGCAGCCGCGCCGCCTGCTCGCGCAGGCCGCGTTCGATCGCATCGCGTCGCGTGTCGAAGCCGGCGATCACCCGGCCGCGTTCGGCCAGCGTGTCCTCGTAGGCATCGGCCGAGCCGATCGTGATCGGGCCGCTGCTCTGGAAGCGGTGCCCGAATGTCGTGCGGCCCGATTGCAGACCGAGCACGGTGGCCGGCAGCACCTCGGCACCGTGCAGCACCGTCAGCGCGTGAGCGGGCCGCACGAAGCTCACCGTGGTGTGGCCGTCGGCGAGCTGATACTGCATCAGCTTGGGCACCGGCAACTTCGTTAGCGCGTCGTCGATGATCGGCCCGATCGCCTCGGCCAGCACCTCGCCGCGCGCCACGCTGTCGGCGAAGAAGCACTCCTGCTTGCCGTCGTGGCCGCGGCGCAGCGACGCGACCGCGACGCCCTGTTTCTCGGCCCACTTGACCAGTGCCTGGGTCGGCTGGCCGGCGGCATCGAGCGCGACCTTGACCGAAGGGCCTTTCAGCTCGAGCTTGCGATCGGGTGCCCGCGCGGCCACCGCCGGCAC
>DAISWF010000308.1:0-5422 GCA_036826495.1 Burkholderiaceae bacterium | reverse complement strand
GCCAGCCGGCGCGGTGTCGCGAACATCCGCGCATCGCTGCCGGCGGCGGCCAGGCCGCCCGCCACCAATGCATCTGTCACCTGGCGCGCGAACGACCGGCCCAGCCGCTGCAACGCCTTGGGCGGCAGTTCCTCGGTGAACAGCTCGATCAGCAGCGCGGCGGAGGAATCAGAGGAGGAATTCGAGGAGGAATCAGTCATGCCGGCTCCTCAGGCTGCGCGCCGCGCATCGGTCAGCATCGGAAAGCCGAGCCGTTCACGCGAATCGAAATAGGTCTGCGCGACCCCGCGGGCGAGCTGGCGCACGCGGCCGATGTAGGCGGCGCGCTCGGTCACCGAGATCGCGCCGCGGGCGTCGAGCAGGTTGAAGGTGTGGGAGCACTTCATCACCATCTCGTAGGCCGGCAGCGCGAGCTGCACAGCGATCAGCTTCTTCGCCTCGGCTTCGTACTCGTCGAAATGGCGGAACAGCATCGCCGCGTTCGACTGCTCGAAGTTGTAGGTCGACTGTTCGACCTCGTTCTGGTGGTAGACGTCGCCGTAGGTGATCGTGTCGGTCCACTTCAGGTCGAAGATGCTGCGCACGCCCTGCAGGTACATCGCCAGCCGCTCGATGCCGTAGGTGATCTCGCCGGTGACCGGCTGGCAGCGCAGCGAGCCCACCTCCTGGAAGTAGGTGAACTGCGTGACCTCCATGCCGTTCAGCCACACCTCCCAGCCCAGGCCCCAGGCACCCAGGGTCGGCGACTCCCAGTCGTCCTCGACGAAGCGGATGTCGTTGACCGAGGTGTCGATGCCCAGCGCCTTCAGCGAGCCGATGTACAGGTCGAGGATGTCGGGCGGCGAAGGCTTCAGCACGACCTGGTACTGGTAGTAGTGCTGCAGCCGGTTCGGGTTGTCGCCGTAACGGCCGTCCTTCGGACGGCGCGACGGCTGCACGTAGGCGGCGCGCCACGGCTCCGGCCCGATCGCGCGCAGGAACGTGGCGGTGTGGAAGGTGCCCGCGCCGACCTCCATGTCGTACGGCTGCAGCAGCGCGCAGCCGTGGCGGTCCCAGTACTCCTGCAGCCGCAGGATCATCTGCTGAAAGGTGAGCATCGTGTGAATGCGTGGCGGAGCAGGGGCTGGTGTCGCCCGTTCCTGCTTCGCCGGGGCGGCGTGCGAAAAGCGCGATTCTAGCGGTTTCGACGCGCGGGCTGTGTCCTCGTCGGCAGCCAGCCGACGAGCGCGAGCAGCGCCGCCACCAGCAGCGCGCCGCCGTTGCCGAAGCGGTCGAACGGCGTGAGGCCGGTCATGCCCTGCACCCGCTCCTCGAGCACGCCGGTGGTGTACGGCGGAAGCTGGGCGAGCGTGCGGCCGCGCGCATCGATCGACGCCGTCATGCCGGTGTTGGTGGCGCGCAGCATCGGGCGGCCGGTCTCGATCGCGCGCATCCGCGAGATCGCCAGGTGCTGCGGCAGCGCATGCGAGTCGCCGAACCAGGCGATGTTGCTGGCGTTCACGAGGATCGTCGCGCCGTCCGGCCGGCGGATCGGCGGCAGCAGCTCGGCGCCGAATACGTCCTCGTAGCAGATGTTCATCGCCAGCCGCTGGTCGCCGATCGCGAACGGCGGCTGGTCGGGCGCGCCGCGGGCGAACTCGCCGAGCGGGATGTTCATCATCGCGACGAACCAGCCGAAACCGGTCGGGACGAATTCGCCGAACGGCACCAGATGGCGCTTGTCGTACTGCGCGATGATGCGATCCGGCGCGCGGGGCGACAGCATCACCATGCTGTTGGCGATCCGCGGCGCCGGCGGATCGCGCGCTGCCGCGGCGCGATCGGCCCGATCGGGTCTCGGCACCGGCGGCATCGGCGCGCCGATGATCAGCGGGCCGCCGCCGGCATCGGCGAACACCTTCGCGACGATGTCGGGCGGCGTGGCCGGCCACGGAATCGTCCAGGCGGTCTCGGGCAGTACCGTCACGTCGGCGCGGCCGCCGTTGATCAGCGCCGCGTACGAGGTCATCGCCTGCCGCACCTGGTCGGGCGAGAACTTCATCTCCTGCGGCACGTTGCCCTGGATCAGCCGCACGGTGATCGGCGCGCCGTGCGGCCGCGTCCAGGCGATCGAGGCCGACAGCAGGCCGCCGTCCAGCAGGACGATTGCGACGATGGCGGCGCTGGCGAGCACGAACCTGTTCGTGTTCGTCGTGCCGTGCACGCCCTCGCGCGGCCTCGTGGTCGGTGCCGCGAGCTGCGGCATCACTGCGATCGTCGCGCGAGCGACGCAGAACGCCAGCAGCGCCGCAAGCCCACCCACGCCATAGACGCCGAGCATCGGCGCCCAGCCGGCCAGCGGCCCGTCGATGTGCGCATAGCCGATCGCCAGCCACGGAAAGCCGGTCAGCAGCCAGTCGCGGATCCATTCGGAGATCAGCCACGCGGCGGTCAGGCGGGCGCCGTCGCGCCAGCCCGGGATCGGCGCCGGCTGCGTCAGCCGCAGCACCGTCGCCGGGAACAGCGCGAGGATGCTCCCCAGCGCCAGCACCGCCAGCGCCGCGATCGGCGCCGGCATGCCGCCGAAGTCGTGCATGCTGATGTAGAGCCAGCACAGGCCGGCGACGAACCAGCCGATGCCGAACGCCAGGCCGGCGCCGAACACGCGCGCGGCCGGCAGCCGCCAGACCAGCAGCAGCAGTGCGGCCAACGCGATCGTCTGCAGCCACCAGGCCGGCCACGGCGCATAGGCGAACGCATGGACGACGCCCAGCAGCAGCGCGCCGGCCCATGTCCGCCAGGGTCGTGGGGTCGGAAGGATCGATGCCGGCATCAGAGGGTTCGGATCACGGTTGACATCGAAGGCGCGGATCAGCGGCTGCGGATCGGAAGAGAAGGGCCACGCAGATCGCAGCGGCCGATCGGCAGGCGCCGGCGCGCGGGCATGCGCCGCGCGTTCACGGCCGGGTCGCCGGCGGCCCGTCCGGCTCGGCCTGCGGCGGCGCGGGCAGCCGCTCGACGAGCAGAAGCTGCACCTGCCGGGCATCGGCGCGCAGCACCTCGAAACGCAGGCCCTGCAGCTCGACGTGCTCGCCGCGCCGCGGCACCCGGCCGAACTGCTCGGTGATCAGGCCGCCGACGGTGTCGAACACGCCGGTGGGGAACTGCGTCGAGAACGCCTCGTTGAACTGGCCGATGTCGGTGATCGCGCGCACGCGGTAGCGCGGGCCGCGCGGGCCGGGCTCGATCGCCACCACATGGTCGCTGGCTTCGTCGAAATCGAACTCGTCCTCGATGTCGCCGACGATCTGCTCGAGCACGTCTTCGATCGTGATCAGGCCGGCCATGCCGCCGTATTCGTCGACGACGATCGCCACGTGGTTGCGGTTGCCGCGGAAGTCGCGCAGCAGCACGTTCAGGCGCTTGGACTCCGGGATGAACACCGCCGGCCGCAGCAGGTCGCGCAGCTCGGGCTTCTCATCGGTGTACAGCCGCAGCAGGTCCTTGGCGTGCAGGATGCCGATCACGTTGTCGCGCTCGCCCTCGACCACCGGAAAGCGCGAATGCGCGGTGTTGATCACGTGCGGCACGAACTGCTCGGGCGTCTGCGCGATGTCGATCACGTCGACCTGCGCGCGCGGCACCATGATGTCGCGGGCGGCCAGTTCGGCCACCTGCAGCACTCCCTCGATCATCGACAGCGCATCGGCGTCCAGCAGCTCGCGCTCGTGCGCCTGGCGCAGCAGCTCCAGCAACTGGGGGCGATCATCGGGTGCCCGGATCAACAGGGTGGACAGACGATCGAGCAGCGATCGTCTGGGCCCGGTGCCCGCCGGGGACTCGCTCATGGATGGCGAGGGCCTGTTCACACTACGCTCGCCTGCACGAACGTGGTGTGAACAGGCCCTGAAGGCTTCGTTCCGGCCGAGAATAACCGAACTGGGCGACATGACCAAACGATGACCGCGGCGCCCGGATGCCTGCGAACGCATCCGGCGTCGGCCGGGCTGCGCCGATGCCGGCGCACGGCAGGCGCGTTCACCGGTACGGTGCGTTCACCGGTCCGGTGCCTGATACGGGTCGGCAATCCCGAAGCGGCGCAGCACCGCCGTCTCGCGGGTCTCCATCCGGGCCGCTTCGCCGTCGTCCAGGTGATCGTAGCCCTGCGCATGCAGCACGCCGTGGACCACCAGGTGGGCGAGATGGTCGCGCAGCGATTTCTTCTGCCGGCGCGCCTCGCGTTCGAGGACCGGCAGGCAGATGACGATGTCGGCCTGCACCGGGTGCGGTATGCCATCGTCGGGGTCGTACGGGAACGTCAGCACGTTGGTCGCGTGGTTCTGGCCGCGATACGCCCGGTTGAGCCGGCGGCCTTCGGCGAGGCCGACGAAGCGCAGGGTCAGCTCGGCCGGTCCTTCGAGCGCCGCGACGACCCAGCGGCGCAACTGCCGGCGGTCGACCGGCAGCGGCGGCTCGCCGTCGCCGCATTGCACCGACAGCCGCAGATCGGGAGATCGCGTTTCAGGAGGGGGGCGCATCGGATCACGCGGATGCGGCATCGGGGCGTGCGGACAGCCTCCTAGGGCTCGCGGCCATCGCTCTCATAGGCATCGACGATGCGCGCCACCAGCGGATGGCGGACCACGTCGCGGCTGTCGAACTCGGTGAACGCGATGCCGTCGAGGCGATCGAGCACGCGGCGAGCTTCAATGAGGCCGCTGGCCTGACCGCGCGGCAGATCGATCTGCGTGATGTCGCCCGTGACCACCACCTTGGAGCCGAATCCCATCCGCGTCAGGAACATCTTCATCTGCTCCGGCGTCGTGTTCTGCGCCTCGTCCAGGATGATGAACGAGTGGTTCAGCGTGCGGCCGCGCATGTAGGCGAGCGGCGCGATCTCGATCGCCTGTTTCTCGAACATCTTCTGCGTGCGTTCCAGCCCCATCAGGTCGTACAGCGCGTCGTACAGCGGACGCAGGTAGGGATCGACCTTCTGCGTCAGGTCGCCGGGCAGAAAGCCCAGGCGCTCGCCGGCCTCGACCGCCGGGCGCGTGAGCACGATGCGCTGCACGCTTTGCCGCTCCAGCGCGTCGACGGCGCGCGCCACGGCGAGGTAGGTCTTGCCGGTGCCGGCCGGACCGATGCCGAAGGTGATGTCGTGGGTGGCGATGTTCTCCAGGTAGGCGCTCTGGTTGGGCGTGCGCGCCTTCAGGTCGCCGCGCCGCGTGGCCAGCAGGGCGCTGCCGTCGGCGCCCACGGGCAGCGGCTCGCCGTCGCCGGCCAGCATCAGTTGCACGGTGTCGGGCTTGACGGCGCGGTCGGCCAGTTCGAGGTGAGCTGGACGTTCCGTGGCGGCATGGACCTGCGCGACGAGGTCGCCGGGACCCAGGGCACGATCTGGCTCAACCACTTCCTGCGCACGGGCTTCGAGATGTTCACGACC
>DAISWF010000307.1:0-6726 GCA_036826495.1 Burkholderiaceae bacterium | reverse complement strand
CGGCGTGGGAGCCTTTGTGGAATCGCGCCCGCCCCATGCCGGCCCGTGTGCCCTGACACGCCCGTCGCTGCGTCTGCTCGGCCCGATCGAATGGCGCGCGGGCGGACAGGTGATCGCGCTGCCGGCGTCGCGGAAGGTGCGAGCGTTGCTGGCCTTTCTGGCGGTCACGGCCCGGCCGATCGAACGGTCGCGCCTGATCGGGCTGCTGTGGGACGGGCCGGCGGACCCGCGCTCCGAACTGCGCTGGTGCCTGAGTCGCCTGCGGGCGCTGACAGACGGTTCGTCCGGCGCGTCGCGAGTCCGGGTCGCCGGCGGTACGGTCGAGCTGGATCTGGCCGGTGTCGATGTCGATGCCCGGGCGGTGCAGTCGACGCTCGATGCCGGGCTGGAGACGGTCGGGTGGCCGGCGCTGCGGGCCGCGGCGGACTGCTACGGCGGGGAGTTTGCCGAAGGGCTCGCCCTCGACCGCTGTCCCGAATTCGACGTCTGGCTCGAAGCCGAGCGGCTGGCCTGGCGCGAGCGTCACGTCCGGGTGCTCGCGCGGCTGGTCGCCTTCTCCGGCGAACGCGGCGAACGCGGCGAGCTTGGCGGGCGTGGCGAGCTTGGTGGGCCTGGCGAGCCTGGCGAACGCGGCGAGCCTGGCGAATCGGAGCGGCGAACCTGGCTCGCCCGCCTGCTGGCGCTGGCGCCCTACGACATCGACGCCCATCGGCAGTGGCTCGAATCGCTGCTGCGATCGCGGCGGATCGATGAAGCCGGACAGCATGTCGCCCAGGCGTCGCGCAGCTTCGAGACGGCTGGCATCGATCCGACGCCGCTGCGGCAGATATGGCGATCACTGCGGCCCCCGCGTCCCCCTGCGGCTTCGCGATCGTCATCGCCGGCAGCCTTCGACGCGACAGGCGATGCGGCCCCGATGACCGAAGACGGGGCGGCGGACGAGTCGTCGATCGCCTGGCAGCCGGGCGGGACGGTTGCTGCGGCCGATGCCCCGCCCGGCGAGTCCGCCGCTGGCGCGCCATCTGCTCAGCAGTCGCGTCCGACGATCGCCGTGATGCCGTTCTCCGTACAGGCCGGGCGAACGGACGGGCTGCCCGAATCCTGGGCCGCGATCGCCGGACAGGCATTGACCCGCGACGTGATCCGCCGGCTGTCCCGGCTGCGGATGGCGGCGGTGTTCGCAGCCGCCAGCGTGTTCGCGCTGCAGGGCCGTGACATCAGCATCGTCGAGGCTGCCCGACTGCTGGGCGCGGACTACGTCGTCAACGGCATGCTGGTCGACGGAACGAACGGATTGCGGGTCGACGTCGAGCTGGTCGAGACGCAGCGCTGGCAGGCGGTCTGGGCCGAGCGATTCGAACATCCGCCGGGCGACTGGGGCGCGGCGGTCGATGCGATCGGCTCTTCGGTCGCGGCGGCCGTGGCCGGTGAAGTCGAGCTGCTGGAGCGCGAACGGGCCTTCGGTCACGATACCGCATCGCTGACGGCCTGGCAGGCGCATCATCGCGCCCTCTGGCACCTCTATCGATTCGATCGCCGCGAGAACGCACGCGCCCGTGCGCTGTTCGAGCAGGCCGTGCGGCTCGATCCGGGCTTCGCCCGGCCGCACGCCGGCCTGTCCTTCACCCACTGGCAGGACGCATTCCAGAACTGGGGCGGCGACCCGCGTGCGTCGGCGCGACGGGCGCTCGACAGCGCGCTCGACGCGTTGCGTGCCGATGAACGTGACCCCGGCGCTCATTGCTCGCTGGCCCGTGCGGTGTGGCTGCAGGGACGACAGGACGAAGCCGCCGAGGCACTGCAGCGCAGCGTCGCCCTGAGTCCCAGCTACGCCTTCGCCCACTACATGCTCTCGTTCGTCCATGGCCAGGCCGGAGATCCCCGGTCGGCCGCGGCGGCGTCGGATATGTCGAGACGGCTGAGCCCCTACGATCCGCTGCTGTTCGGCATGCTGGCGACCCGCGGCATGGCCGAAGCGAGACTCGGCCGGGTCGACGCGGCGGCGGACTGGGCCGTGCGGGCGGCCGGCTGCGCGAACGCCCATGCTCACATCCATGCACTGGCCGCCTTCCTGCTGCCGCTCGCCGGCCGGCACGACGAGGCGGAGCTCTGGCTGGCAACGATCAGGCGCAGCCGGCCGAGCTACCGTTTCGCCGACTTCCGTGCAGCCTACCGTTTCGAACCGGATGCCATCGCGCTGTTCCGCGACGGGGCCGCGCGCATCGGCGTCGACTGAACGAGGCGCGCCGAATCCGCGGACGACGCAATCGCGCCGCCGGATTCCGGCCGCGCCGGCAGACCGACGCAGAGGCGTGTACTGTCTATCCGGCCGGCGGCCCTCCGACATCCGGTACCCGATACAACCCTTCTCCCGACGAGTTTCTCGATGAGCAGTACCGACGCCCCCTCTCCGATCCGGCGCATCGCCAGCCAGTTCGGCACCGACTTCGATCAGGCGCTGCGCGCCGAGCGGCCCGACCTGCAGATCCTGCCGCTCGGCCGCGTCATCGAATGGCCGCTGCCCGCGGACGTCGACGTGCTGCTCGCGTATCCGGTGTCACCGGCCGAACGCGTCCGCCCGGCCCCCGCAGGCTGGCCCTTCGGCCTGCGCTGGATCCAGCTCATCTCGGTGGGCCTCGACAACTATCCGCCGTGGCTGCTGCGCGGCACGATGGTCAGCACCGCCCGAGGCACCTCGTCGCAGACCATCGCCGACTACGTGCTCGCGCAGGTGCTGCGCCGCGCCTACCGACTCGACGAACGCCGCGTGACGACGCACGCCCGGTGGCGCCAGAGCCGCGCGCCGGCGATCGGCGGCCAGACCCTCGGCATCTTCGGCTTCGGCGGCATCGGCCGCGCCCTCGCCGCCAAGGCATTGGCGCTCGGCATGCGGGTCAGGGCACTGCGCGCAAGCCCTCAGCCGCTGGACATCGCCGGCGTCGAACGCGCCGACGACCTCGCCGACCTGATGGCCACCAGCGACCACCTGGTGCTCGCCGCGCCCGGCACCGCCGACACCCGGCATGTGATCAACGCGCAGACGCTCGCGCATGCCAGGCCCGGCCTGCACCTGATCAACGTCGCCCGCGGCTCGCTGGTCGACCAGAGCGCGCTGCTGCAGGCGCTGGACGACGGCCGCCTCGACAGCGCCTCGCTCGACGTCACCGAACCCGAGCCACTGCCCGAAGGTCACCCCCTGTACACCCACCCGAAGGTGTTCATCACCCCCCACACCTGTGCGTTGAGCCCCCAGGTCACGGACGCCGTCAGCGCGAAGGTGCTCGCCGGGTTGGCGGCGCTGGAACGGGGGGAGAGGCCGGCGGATTTGGTGGATCTGGGGAGGGCGTATTGAAGACCCATGCGGCCTTTTCGAGCATGGCCGAAGGAACGTCTTCGCGCTCGGCGAAATGCGTTGATGGTGACGCCAGCCGGGCTCGATGAAAGCCCACTGGCGGTTCAAGTCTGTTCGAGCGTGAACACTTCACGCACGCGCAGCTTGAGCGCATCGGCCACCTGCTGCAAGCGCTCGACCGCAACGCCACGATACTGCGTGGACTCATACCGCTGTACCTGCTGCTCGGCCAGCGACAGCCGTTCGGCGAGTTCCTTTTGCGTCAGTCTGCGCACGATGCGCGCCTTGATCAGCGCCTCACCGATGCCGACGATGGATTCGGCTTCCAGCGTGACCACGCGGCCCTCGCGCAAGGCATCGTATTCGGCCAACTCGACCTCCAGGTCTTCGAGCTGGCTGCGTAGCCCCTCACGCATGGCCTTCGCTGCCTTCGGGTGAAGACCCTCGGCACCGGGCGCAGCCAGGGCCTGCCGGAACCGCGCGGCCTGGGCCTGCGAGTTGAGGTACTGGCGCTGGTTGGTGATCATGGCAAATCCTTCAGGTCGATGACGATGATGCCCTTGCGGTGTAAGCCCTCGCGCAGCCCGCGGCACGCAGTAACCGCAAAGCATCCAGCAGCCCATCCAGCAAACGACGGCGCCACAGCGTATAGCCGTAGCGGTCCAGCATTTCCAGCCATGTCGCCGAGTGCTCGCCTGCGGGCAGGTTGCCGGTAGCCGCATCGAAGCCGGGAATCACAACACAACTCTATCATTGGGTTGATCGGGATGCAAGCCGTGCCTTCCGGTGCGTGGCTTTCGGAGGATTTGAGGCATTCAGGCAGAGTGCCTTGAGCGGTTCCAACTACTGGGGCGAAATGATCGTCCAGCGGCGCCAGGCGACGATGAATGCCAGCGCGGAAACGATCATGTCCGCGCCCGCCAGTCGCTGGTCATGCGCATTGCTCAGCAGCCCAAACCACAAGTAGGAAACCGCGAGCACCAGCGACATGAGAAGCAGCACAACGCTTCCGAAAAGATCTGCCTTCGACCACGAGTCTTTACCCGGGTCGGGCCGGTGCTTCAAGAATGGCAGTGCAATCCCCGCGACAACAAACGGAATCCATGTCCATCGCATCGGGAAGGGGCTGGTAAGCGCGCTTAGAAGAGCGGCCAGCAATTGACTCACTGTGCCGCCTTTGCGGCCGAGCAGTGACGACTTCATGCACCAGTTGGCGAACATGACCGGAACCAGCGATATCAATCCGCCGGCGGGTAGTGCATATCTTCCCAAGACATTCACGAGAAATTCGTACATCGACAGATCTGCTATCACTTGGTCGTCAATACGGCACCCGGATACTCGGACTGATTCAATCCCTGCAGATTTCGAATCCGAGCGTTTCTTGCCTCATCCGCGCTGTAACGCGGTAGCTGCCCCAAGCCGAGGTCACTGAGCGCTCCCTCGAGCAGCGCAATCTTGCCTGCCCAGCAACTCTGATTGCCGCACTCTCCTGACTCCCGAAGAGCATTGAACCGCTGCAATACCGGCTCCACATCTTCGAACCGCAGTGGTAAACCGTCGGGGCCGACGGCCTCTGTTCCGAAATTGCGGGCAATCTCGTTCATGACTGCTCGTTCCATTTGAAGCGTTCGATATTCGTTCAACTGGTAGACGGCCGGAGTAGGTGGATAAGGGGCCGGGAGGAATTGATGGAGAGCGACATGATTGAAGGTGAAATCAGGACTTGATCCATAGAGCGCATGGCCCAATCCACCGTACAGCGGAATGGGTTCGTTTCGATTGTTCCGGTGTGCAAACGTATCCGCGAACACATGCAGATATTCGCCGAACAACTGCGCTCGGGTGCAGGGGGAGCTCCCACCAGGAGTAGCCGCTGTTTGCAAATTGCGATTGGCATGGGCAAGCAACAACGTCAGTTGAGGATTGACCGGGTCTAGAATCCGCCGCATTGCATAGTCGATATCCGATTCGCCGGGTCGTCTCGGGGGATCGCGCCCGTCCTGAGTGATGTGATAACTGGCCAAACGCTGCGGTTGCGGCAGTGTGGTGAGGCTGGCATTTGGCAGCGGTTCCGTCGCCGGATTGTCATCGACGAACTGAGACGCCTGCGCGATCGTCAGCGACGTGGGTTCCGACAGGCCGGACACGCGGGCGAGAAAGTACATCATGTAGAAGTGAATGTCGGTCTCGTACAGGCCGCTGGGATCGGTGAGGCGTATCGGGTCGTGGGCGGCGTAGGCGTAGGCGTCGTGGCCGGCGAGGACGCCGAGGGGGTCGGGGGTGGTGAAGCGGCCTTTTCGTGGGTCGTACCAGCGGCGCTGGTTGTAGTGCAGCGGGTCGCCGGGGTCGGCGAACTGGCCGAGGCGACGGGGGCTGGGGGCGGTGCGGTCGGGTAACGGACCGTCGCCGCGTGGCTCGATACCATGGCTCGTCGGTTTGCCGAACGCGGTGTACGACAGTGCCTGCACGACCGATGCTCGCTGGTCGGTGGCGGCGCGATGGGTACCGATATGGTCGGAGTGCAGGTACAGGATCGTGTCACCCGTGGGGCCGCTGCGCAAGGTGGCCACCGGCCGGCCGCCGATGCGTACGTAGCCGTTGAGCAGACGGCCGTCGGCGTCGATTTCGGCGGCAAGCTGCCCGTCGTGATGGATGAAGTAGCGCGGGCGCTGGTCGCCGTCGGCGGGAGTCGACCGTACGCGTTCGCCGGCGTGATTGAAGGCGTGCAGCGACGGCGACCGGGCCCTGCCTGCATCCGCACCAGCGGCACCGGCGGCCTCGGCCGCCAGCGCACCGC
This sequence comes from Burkholderiaceae bacterium, assembly GCA_036826495.1. Taxonomy (GTDB): domain Bacteria; phylum Pseudomonadota; class Gammaproteobacteria; order Burkholderiales; family Burkholderiaceae_E; genus DAISWF01. The sequence continues at coordinate 574 of DAISWF010000307.1, read as the reverse complement.
CGGCATCATATCGGTGAACCGCCTGCGAGACCGTGCGCAGCATCGTCTGCCCGTCAGGCGACCACCGGCCGCCGCCGGCAACGGTGATGCGCCGGCGGCCGTCGTCATCGTAGCCAAAGCCTTCGTAGTCGAAGGAGGAGTCGTCGGCTGCGGTGCCGGCGCTGGCCGCGGCGGTCAGGCGGCCGGCCGCATCGTGGGCATAGCCGAAGCGGCGCGCCGGTTCATCGATCGACGTGATGAGGCCGCGCTCGTCGTAGCGGATGTGCTGGCGAGGCAGGCCATCGGCGACGGGCGCGGCGCCCGGCCGCTGGTGGTCGACTTCGACGATGCGGCCGAACCGGTCGTGCCGGTATGCCGCGCGGATCGAGTTGCCGAAGACGAAGCCGGTCAGGCCGCTGCCTGGCGCAGCGAACGGGATCCATTCGATCGCCGACGCGATGACCTGCAACCTGCGCGCGGGCGTGCGCACGGCCACCGCCGACAGCGCTCCGTTGGCCAGGTATCCGTAGCCGATCGCATGACCATCGGGCAAGGTCTCGCCGGCCAGCCTGCCGCAGTCGTCGAATCGGCGGGT
>DAISWF010000306.1:0-6757 GCA_036826495.1 Burkholderiaceae bacterium | reverse complement strand
CTTCGCCCATGTCGACCCCGCTGCTGTTCTCCGAATTCAAGCTGCGTTCGATCACGCTGCGCAACCGCATCGTCGTGTCGCCGATGTGCCAGTACTCCGCCCGTGACGGCATGGCCGACGACTGGCATCTGGTCAATGCCGGCAAGCTCGCGCAGGGCGGCGCCGGCCTGGTGTTCCTGGAAGCGACCGCGGTCGAGGAGCGCGGCCGCATCACTCACGGCGACCTGGGCCTGTGGCACGACGGCCAGATCCCGGGGCTGAAGCGCATCGCCGATTTCATCCGCTCGCAGCGCGCGGCGCCGGCGATCCAGCTCGGCCATGCCGGCCGCAAGGGCAGCATGCAGCGGCCGTGGTTCGGCAACGGCCCGCTGAACCAGGCGGATCTCGATCGCGGCGATCGTCCGTGGCCGACGGTGGCCGCCAGCGGCATACCGGTCGATTCGCACTGGCAGGTGCCGGCGGCGATGACCGCCGCCGACCTGCAGCAGGTGCGCGAGGCGTTCCGCGCGGCGGCGCGGCGCGCCGACGCGGCCGGCTTCGATGCGGTCGAGGTGCACGGCGCGCACGGCTATCTGCTGCACACCTTCCTGTCGCCGCTCGCCAACCGGCGTGACGATGCATACGGCGGCGATCTCGAAGGGCGGATGAAGTTTCCGCTGGAGGTGGCGGCCGCGGTGCGCGAGGCGTGGCCGCGGGACAAGCCGGTGTTCTTCCGCTGCTCGGCGGTCGACGACTACGACGGCGGCTGGTCGCTCGACGACAGCGTGACGATGGCCCGCCGGCTGGCGGCGCTCGGCGTCGACGTGGTCGACTGCTCGTCGGCCGGCATCTACGATTCGGCCACCGGCGCGGCGAAGAACATGCCGCGCACGGCGCGGGTGCCGGGCTTCCAGGTGCCCTATGCCGAACGGATCCGCGGCGAGGCCGGCATCGCGACGATGGCGGTCGGCCTGATCCTCGATGCGCCGCAGGCCGAGACGGTCCTGCAGCAGAAGCGCGCCGACCTGATCGCGGTCGCCCGCGAGGTGCTGTACGACCCGAACTGGCCGCTGCACGCGGCGCAGCAGCTCGGCGTCGATGCGGACTTCGACATGTGGCCGGTGCAGTACGGCTGGTGGCTGACGCGGCGCGAGGCGATGCTGGCGAAGCAGGGGCTGCTGCGGCAGCCGTCGTTGAAGGTGGCCGGGGGCTGACGACGGCTGAGGCTGATGGCGGCCGGGCTGCCGCGCCGACCGGGGCCGGTGGGTGACGGCGGTTGTCGGCGCTACTTCGCGCCCACCGACACCCAGGACCACTCGAGCCAGTTGTCGGCCCGGTGGGTCACGGTGACGTTCTGGCGGGCGGCCCACGGAATCACCTGCCGGTGCAGCGGGATGTGGTGCACCTGCTCGTTGTGCCGCTTCAGCGCCGCCTTGATCAGCGCCTCGCGCTTCTTCGGATCGCCCTCGCGGCTGGACGCGGCGGCGAGCTGGTCGAGCTCGGGATCGACCACCTGGCCCCAGTTGTAGTCGCCGACCCCGTTCGCGCCGCGGGTGCGCATGATCGGCGTCAGCGTCGTTTCGGCATCGGTGATCGAGCCGCCCCAGCCGAGCATGTACATCGAGGTGTCGAGCTTCTCCATCTTGGGGAAGAACAATGCGCGCGGCATCGAGTTGACCTTGACCTTCACGTTGATCTGCGCCCACATCGCCGCCAGCGCCTGGCAGATCTTCTCGTCGTTGATGTAGCGGTTGTTCGTGCAGTCCAGCGTCACCTCGAAGCCCTGCGGATAGCCGGCCTCGGCCATCAGCTTCCTGGCGGCCGCCAGATCGAACGGCAGCCGCTTCTCGATCTCGGGATCGTTGAAGCTGCCCAGCGGCGACGGGGTGATCGAGCCGGTCGGATACGACTGGTTGCGCATCAGCCGGCTCTTGATCGCCTCGATGTTGACCGCGTGGTACAGCGCCCGCCGCACCCGCACGTCCTTGAACGGGTTCTTGCCCTTGACGTTGGAGTACAGCAGCTCGTTGCGGCCCTGGTCCATGCCGATGAACAGCGCCCGGTTCTCGATGCCTTCGATGACGCGGGTGTCGGGCGTGCTGGCCAGCCGCGCGAGATCCTGCGGCGGCGGGTCGAGCACGAAGTCGATCTCGCCGGAGATCAGCGCGGCGGTGCGGGTCGCGTCCGACTTGATCGGCGTGTAGACCACCTCCCTGACGTTGCCCTCGAACCTGCCCCACCAGCCGTCGTTGCGCCGGAACACCGTTTTCACGTCGGGCTGCCGCGACACGAGCTGATAGGGGCCGGTGCCGTTGGCGTTCAGCGCGGTGAACTTCTCCTCGCGATTCTTGAAGTCGAGCGGCGCGGCGGCGTTGTTCTTCTCGGACCAGGCCTTGCTCATGATCTGGATCGTGCCCAGATGCTCGAGAAAGATCGGGTTGACCTGCGGCAGCACGAACTCCACCGTGTGCGCATCGACCCGCTTCGGCTCGCCGAGCGCATTGGCATAGACCCGGATCATCGAGGTCGGCGCGCGGGCCCGCTGCACCGAGAACACCACGTCGTCGGCGGTGAACGGCGTGCCGTCGTGGAACTTCACGCCCTTGCGCAGCTTCTTCAGCCGTAAGGTCGGGGAGCCGGCGCGCCACCCGGTGGCCAGCGCCGCGGTGATCGCCAGCTTCTTGTCGCGCGCCACCAGGCCCTCGTAGACCTGGCCGTTGATCGCGTTGGTCAGCAGCTCGTTCTGCGAGTGCGGGTCGGTCGTCTGCAGGTCGCCCTGCGAGGCCCAGCGCAAGGTCTGCGCCCGGACGAGCCCCGGCGCCAGCAGCGCGGCGGCCAGCAGGCCGCAGGCGAGCGCCCGCCCGCGGGCCCTGCGATCGGTCATCGTCGTGCGCCCCATTGCAGCTCCTTCGTTCGCAGTCTCAACCCTTGCGGATCGCGTCGCAGCGGGCCTGGCCGGCGGCGCGCACCAGCGCCGCATCCTGGCCGGCGATGACGAAATCGTAGCCCAGGTGCTTGGCATCGATCGCCATCTGCTCGGACACGCAGAAGCAGCCGGCCATCTTGCCGGCCGCGCGAGCGGCGGCGACGATGCGCTTCAGCGCCCCGGCCAGCGGATCGTCCTTCCAGCGCACGACCGGCCCCACGCCCAGCGCCAGGCTCAGGTCGGCCGGGCCGACGAAGACGCCGTCCAGGCCGGGCGTCGCGCAGATCGCATCGAGGTTCTCGATGCCGCGGCCGGTCTCGACCATCGCATAGGTGATGATCGTGTCATCGGCATGGTCGAAGTAGTCCGGGCCGCCATACAGCAGGCCGCGCGTCGGCCCGAACGAGCGGGTGCCGCGCGGCGGATAGCGGCAGGCCGAGACGAAGCGGGCGGCGTCTTCCGGCGTGTCGATCATCGGGCAGATCAGCCCGTAGGCGCCGGCATCGAGCAGCTTGTTGATCTCGAAGAAGTTGTTCCAAGACACCCGGGCCATCGCCATCGCCGGCGTCGACGACAGCGCCTGCAGCATCGGCACCGCGGCATCGAGGTACAGCGGCCCGTGCTGCAGGTCGACGACCACCGCATCGAAACCGCTGTGCCCCATCACCTCGGCGGCATAAGGGGAGTTGAACGCGCACCAGCCGCCCATCGCGCAGGTCTTCGCGGCGAACAGTTCACGCAGTCGGTTCGGTCTCATTCGGTCGGCTCCTCGTGCATCCGCGGTCGGCATGCGTGGCTCGCATGGTTCGTGTTATGTGATCATCGTGTCCGGGCGCGCTCGTTGGCTGAGCATGCCCGGCCCGCAACAGCCGCCAGTATGCCGGGATCCCCCCGGCGGTGCCGGCGGCCCCACCGACGACGATGACACCGATGACCCTCGCAGTGACCTTCGACGACGTGCGCGCGGCCGCCGGCCGGCTCGCCGGCCATGCCCACCGCACGCCGGTGCTGCGCTCGCGCAGCGCCGACGCCCGCACCGGCGCCGAGCTGTTCTTCAAGGCCGAGCATCTGCAGCGGATGGGCGCCTTCAAGTTCCGCGGCGCCTTCAACGCGATCGCCCGGCTGACCGACGACGAGCGCAAGCGCGGCGTGCTGGCGTTCTCGTCGGGCAACCATGCCCAGGCGATCGCGCTGTCGGCGCGCGAGCAGGGCACCCGCGCGACGATCGTGATGCCGGCGGACGCGCCGCCGGTCAAGCTGGCGGCCACCCGCGGCTACGGCGCCGAGGTGATCACCTATGACCGGTTCAACGAGGATCGCGAGGCGATCGCCCGCCGGCTTGCCGGCGAACGCGGGCTGGCGCTGATTCCGCCGTTCGACCACGCCGACGTGATCGCCGGTCAGGGCACCGCGGCGCTGGAGCTGCTGGAGGAGACCGGACCGCTCGACGTGCTGCTGGTGTGCGTCGGCGGCGGCGGCCTGATCTCGGGCTGCGCGACCGCGGCCAAGGGGCTGGCGCCGGCCTGCCGGGTGATCGGCGTGGAGCCGGCCGCGGGCAACGACGTGCAGCAATCGCTTGCGGCCGGCCGGCCGGTGACGATCGGGGTGCCGCGGACGATCGCCGACGGCGCGCAGACCACCCGGGTCGGCGATCTGACGTTTCCGATCATCCGCGACAAGGTCGAGGCCGTCGTCACCGTCACCGACGAGCAGCTCGTCGACACGATGCGTTTCTTCGCGGAGCGGATGAAGCAGGTGGTCGAGCCCACCGGCTGTCTCGCGGCGGCGGCGGCGCTGGAGAAGATCGTCGATCTGCGCGGCACCCGTGCCGGCGTGATCGTCAGCGGGGGGAACGTGGATCCGGCGAGTTTTGCGAGGCTGATCGCGGGCGTCCGGGACTGACGGCCCGCTTGACCTCGTACATCGCGCGATCGGCCCGGCGCAGCAGCGGCTCGGCATCGGCGCCGTCGGCCGGCCCCACCGCCATGCCGACCGCTGCCTGCACCTGACAGCCGACGCCTTCCAGCAGCATCGGCACCGCGATCAGCTCGCCCAGCCGCTCGGCGACCATCGCCGCGGTGATGCCGTCGTCGAGCGGATCCAGCACGACGACGAACTCGTCGCCGCCGGTGCGCGCCACCACGTCGGTGCTGCGCAGCGCGTTCTGCAGCCGCTGCGCCACCGTGCACAGCACCCGGTCGCCGAACGCATGGCCGTGCTTGTCGTTCAGCGGCTTGAAGCCGTTCAGGTCCAGGCACAGCAGCGCCAGCGGACGGGTATGCAGATCGCGGCCCAGCAACTGCGCGAGGCGCGCCATCAGGCCGCGGCGGTTCAGCACGCCGGTCAGCGCATCGCGCTGTGCGTCGCGCTCCAGCGCCTTGCGGTGCTGGTAGTCGGCGCTGCGATCGCTGACCGTCCACAGCAGCCCGGCGCCCGGATGCAGCGGATCGAAGCGGCGCACCTGCACCTCTATGCAGCCGGGCGTGCCGGCGGCCAGCGGGAATTCGCACGAGCGGGCGGTGTGGCCGTGCACCCGCGCCTCGGCGCGGCGGATCAGCGCGCGGATCCGTTCCGGCGTGCGGCCGCTGCGCGCGGCGATCTCGGCGATCAGCGTGGCGGTGCTGCCGTCGGGCGCGAACCAGCTCTGCAGCCGGTCATTGACCCGGGTCAGCTCGCCGTGATCGGTCAGCGCGATGCCGAGCTGGCTGGTCTCGAACAGCGCCCACTGCTGCGCGATCAGCCGCCGTTCGCGCAGCGACGCGCCCAGCGAACGGCGATGCGCGCGCACGTAGGTGACCACGACCTCGATCGCGATCACCTGCGCGATCGCAAACGAGATCAGCACGCTCGGATGGTTCAGCGCCGGATCGTTGAACAGCACGAACACCGAGCTCAGGAAGAGCGGCAGGCACAGCGCGATGAAGTTCAGCGGACTGGCGGCGAGCGACCGGTTGGCCACCAGCGGCACCATCACCGCGATCATCAGCAGCACCACCTGGCGCTGCGGATTCAGCGCCGGCGGCATGCCGATCAGCAGCGCCGTGTAGACGGCCAGCAGCAGCGACGACAGCGCGATGCCGTACTCGCTGCGGCGGGCCGCCGGCAGGTCGCGCTGCGCGACCTGCCGGCCGAGCCGTGCGCTCAGCAGGCAGCGCATGATGCAGATCGCCGACCCGGTGGCCAGGCCCGCGGCCAGCAGCAGCGGGGTCAGCTTGGGCATCGCGATGATCGTGGTGATCGCCACCAGCGAACAGCCGTGCAGCAGGCTGCGCAGGCGCGCGGCGGCCAGCACCTGCAGGCGGTGCAGGATCAGCTCGACCTCGTCGCCGAACAGCGCGGCGCGCACACGGGCCAGAGATGCACTCACAGACGGGCACTCATCGTATCGACAGCATTGCCGGAAGGCGGACGGAGCGGGCGGTCATCCCACGATCTTGCATCGTCGGCCCGTTGATCGCGCCCGGCGTCCGCATGGCCGGTTTGCAGCGCGTGACAAATGGGAGCCGTGCCGATGCGCGGACGCCACGCCAGGGCGACCGGCCGGGGCGTTCGCTGCGGCACACCGGCTTGCGGCCGACGTGCCGGCGGCGGTACCCTGCACGGCCGGCCGGCCGGCCCCCGCCCCTCCCGGGCGGGGCTCCGGTCACAACCTCGTCAGTCTGCCAACGGGATATCCGCCGATGAATGGAGCCGAATCACTGGTCCGAACGCTGCTCGCCGCCGGTATCGATGTCTGTTTCACGAACCCGGGCACGTCGGAGATGCACTTCGTCGCCGCGCTGGACCGGGTGCCGGGCATGCGCTGCGTGCTGGGCCTGTTCGAAGGCGTGGTGACCGGCGCGGCCGACGGCT
>DAISWF010000305.1:1996-6786 GCA_036826495.1 Burkholderiaceae bacterium | reverse complement strand
CGCGGCACCGTGCTGTTCGTCGGCACCAAGCGGCAGGCCCGCGAGATCATCTCCGAGGAAGCGGCGCGCGCCGGCATGCCGTACGTCGACCAGCGCTGGCTGGGCGGCATGCTGACCAATTTCAAGACGGTGAAGGCGTCGATCAAGCGGCTGCGCGACATGGAAGCGGCGCAGACCGACGGCGGCCTGGAGCGGATGTCGAAGAAGGAAGCGCTGATGTTCCAGCGCGAGCTCGACAAGCTGATGAAGAGCCTGGGCGGCATCAAGGACATGAACGGGCTGCCCGATGCGCTGTTCGTCATCGACGTCGGCTACCACAAGATCGCGATCACCGAGGCGAAGAAGCTCGGCATCCCGGTGGTGGCGGTGGTCGACACCAACCACTCTCCCGAGGGCATCGACTACGTGATCCCGGGCAACGACGACTCGGGCCGGGCGATTCGCCTGTACGCCCAGGGCATCGCCGACGCGGTGCTCGAGGGCCGGGCCGCCGCGCTGACCGAGATCACCAAGGCCGCCACCGAGTCCGACGAGGAGTTCGTCGAGGTCGAAGGGGAGGGGGCCTGACATGGCTGAGATCACCGCTTCGATGGTGAAGGAACTGCGCGAGAAGACCGACGCGCCGATGATGGAATGCAAGAAGGCGCTGACCGAGGCGGGCGGCGACCTGGCGAAGGCCGAGGAGATCCTGCGGGTCAAGCTCGGCAACAAGGCCAGCAAGGCGGCCGCCCGGGTGACCGCCGAAGGCATCGTCGGCGTGTTCGTGTCGCCCGACGCCAAGCTGGGCTCGATGGTCGAGGTCAACTGCGAGACCGACTTCGTCGCCAAGAACGACGATTTCGTTGCGTTCACCCGACAGCTCGCCGAGCTGATCGCCGCCCAGAACCCGGCCGACGTCGATGCCCTGAGCAAGCTCGCGATCGGCGGCCAGCCGGTCGACGAGGTGCGCCGCGCGCTGATCGGCAAGATCGGCGAGAACCTGTCGATCCGCCGCTTCGTGCGGATCGCCGCCCAGGGCAGGCTGGCCAGCTACATCCATGGCGGCGCCAAGATCGGCGTGCTGGTCGACCTGGTGGGCGGCGACGAGGCGCTGGCCAAGGATCTGGCGATGCACATCGCCGCCAGCAAGCCGAAGGCGCTGTCGCGTGACGGGGTGCCCGCCGAGGACGTCGAGCGAGAGCGCTCGATCGCCACCCAGAAGGCCGCCGAATCCGGCAAGCCGGCCGACATCGTCGCCAAGATGGTCGAAGGCACGGTGCAGAAGTACCTCAAGGAGGTCACGTTGCTGGGCCAGCCGTTCGTCAAGGACGACAAGCAGACCATCGAGCAGTTGCTGAAGGCCCGCTCGGCGTCGGTGCCGGCGTTCACGCTGTACGTGGTCGGCGAGGGGATCGAGAAGAAGGTTTCCGACTTTGCGGCGGAAGTGGCCGCACAGGCGGCAGCCGCCGCCGGGCGCTGACCGGGGCATAATCACGGTCTATGACCGCCAAATCCTCCGACTCCGCGCCCGGCGGCTTTCGCCGGGTCCTGCTGAAACTGTCCGGCGAAGCGCTGATGGGCGACGACGCCTTCGGCATCAACCGGGAAACCATCGCGCGGATGTGCGAGGAGATCGCCGGCGTCACCTCACGGGGCACGGAGCTGGCGATCGTGATCGGCGGCGGCAACATCTTCCGCGGCATCTCGGGCGGGTCGATCGGCATGGACCGGGCGACCGCCGACTACATGGGGATGCTGGCCACCGTGATGAATGCGCTGGCGCTGCAGGATGCGTTGCGCCATGCCAACGTCCCGGCGCGGGTCCAGTCGGCGCTGAAGATCGAGCAGGTGGTCGAGCCGTACATCCGCCCGAAGGCCCTGCGCTACCTCGAAGAGGGCAAGGTGGTGATCTTCGCCGCCGGCACCGGCAATCCGTTCTTCACGACCGACACCGCCGCCGCGCTGCGCGGCGCCGAGATCGGCGCGCAGATCGTGCTGAAGGCCACCAAGGTCGACGGCGTCTATTCGGCCGATCCGATGAAGGATCCGTCGGCCAGGCGCTACCAGCGCATCAGCTTCGACGAGGCGATCAGCCGCAACCTGAAGGTGATGGACGCCACCGCGTTCGCGCTGTGCCGCGACCAGCACCTGCCGATCAAGGTCTTCTCGATCTTCAAGGAAGGCGCGCTGGCCCGCGTGGTCCGGGGAGAGGACGAGGGTACGCTGGTGCACGTGTAGGGTTGCGACCCGGGAGGATTCCAAGATGACGGTAGCCGACATAAAGAAGGCGGCTGAACAGAAGATGGCGAAGTCGATCGACTCGCTGAAGAGCAACCTGCAGAAGATCCGGACCGGCCGCGCCCACACCGGGATCCTCGACCACGTGCACGTCGACTACTACGGCAGCCCGGTGCCGATCAGCCAGGTGGCCAACGTCACGCTGCTGGACGCCCGCACGATCGGCGTGTCGCCGTACGAGAAGAAGATGGGCGCGGTGATCGACAAGGCGATCCGCGAGGCCGATCTCGGGCTGAACCCGGTGTCGGTCGGCGAGCTGCTGCGCATCCCCATGCCGCCGCTGTCCGAGGAGCGCCGCCGCGAGCTGAACAAGGTGGTCAAGGCCGACGGCGAGCACGCCAAGGTGGCGATCCGCAACCTGCGCCGCGACGCCAACGAGCAGTTGAAGAAGCTGCTGAAGGACAAGGCCATTTCCGAGGACGACGAACGGCGGGCGCAGGACGAGGTGCAGAAGCTGACCGACCGCTACATCGTCGAGGTCGACAAGATGCTGGCCGCCAAGGAACAGGAGATCATGACGGTCTGAAGGGCCGGTTCCTGATGCCCCTGGGCCCTGCGCCGATGAAACCGTTCGCCAGCTCAACCGATGCGATCCCCGAAACCGCGATGGTGCCGCGCCACGTGGCGATCATCATGGACGGCAATGGCCGCTGGGCCACGTCGCGCCGGCTGCCCCGGGTCGCCGGCCACGCCAAGGGCGTCGACGCGGTCCGCACGACGGTCGAGACCTGCGCGCGCCGCGGCGTGGAGTTCCTGACCCTGTTCGCGTTCAGCTCGGAGAACTGGCGCCGGCCGGCCGACGAGGTGTCGGTGCTGATGCGGCTGTTCATCAGCGCGCTGGAACGCGAGATCGCGAGCCTGGGCGACAACGGCATCCGGCTGAGGGTGGTCGGCGAGCTCGGCGCCTTCGAATCGCGGCTGCGCGAGCTGGTGGTGCAGGCCGAACAGCGCACCGCCGGCAACACCCGGATGACCCTGACGGTGGCGGCGAACTACGGCGGCCGGTGGGATATCCTGCAGGCGATGCGCCGGATGCTGCACGCCCACCCCGAGCTGGCCTCCCAGCCCGACCTGATCGACGAGGCCCGTTTCGCGCCGTATCTGGCGATGGCCCATGCGCCCGAGCCGGACCTGTTCATCCGCACCGGCGGCGAGCAGCGGATCAGCAATTTCCTGCTGTGGCAGCTCGCCTATACCGAGCTCTATTTCACCGACACCTTCTGGCCGGATTTCGACGCCTATGCCGTCGACCGCGCGCTGCGTTCGTATCGCCACCGCGAACGCCGCTTCGGCCGCACCGGTGCGCAGGTCACGCCGCCCTGAGGGGCGGTGGCCGGCCACTACCCGCCGATGCTCGCCACCCGAATCGCCACGGCCGCCGTGCTCCTGGCGATCCTGTTGCCGGCGATCTTCCTGTTTCCGCCGGTCGCCTGGGGCCTGGTGTCGCTGGTGTTCCTGGCGGTCGGCACCCATGAGTGGGTGCTGCTGCTCGGCCAGCGTGCCCACGCCTGGCGGGCCGCCGGGCTGATGGTGCTCGCCGGTCTGGCGCTGCTCGCCTGGCGCCAGCAGCATGACTGGCCGGGCGGCCTGGTGCTGGCCGGCTGCGCCGCGCTGACCCTGTTCTGGTGCGTCGGCGGCGGCTGGCGGCTGCGCCATGCGAATGCCCGCGCCGGCGGCTGGCCGCTCGCGCTCGTGCTGCTGTTCGGCTGCTGGGCGGCGATGTACGAGCTGCGGGTGCTGGGCGTGATGCCGCTGCTGTCGTCGATGGCGGTGGTCTGGGTCGCCGACGTCGCGGCGTATTTCGTCGGCCGCGCGATCGGCCGGCGCAAGCTGGCGCCGACCATCAGCCCGGGCAAGAGCTGGGAAGGGGCGATCGGCGGCTTCGTGTTCGTCGCGCTGTGCGGGGCGCTGGCCGCCCTGTGGCCGGCGCTGGCATCGTCGCTGCCGGCACGGCTGGCCGCCGGGCTGCCGTGGGCGATCGCGATGCTGCTGCTGGTCGCGCTGGCGATGCTGTCGATCGTCGGCGATCTGCACGAGTCGCTGCTGAAACGGCAGGCCGGCGTGAAGGACAGCGGCACGCTGCTGCCCGGCCATGGCGGCGTGCTCGACCGGATCGATGCGCTGGTGCCGGTGATGCCGGCGGCGCTGCTGCTGTACGAGGTGGTGCGAGGATGAAGACGATCACCGTTCTGGGCGCCACCGGGTCGATCGGCGAGAGCACGCTGGACGTGGTCGCGCGCCATCCCGACCGCTATCGGGTGTTCGCGCTGACCGCCTGGCGGCGCATCGACGAGCTGGCCGACCTGTGCCATCGCTTCGCCCCGCGCTATGCGGTGGTGCCCGATGCCGCGGCCGCCCGGCGATTGCTCGCGAGGCTGCGCGAACCGGCGGCGCAGACGGGCGCCGCAACGGCCGCGAGAACGGGCGCGGCCCGGGCAGACGCGCCCACCGAGGCGCTCACCGGCGAGGCGGCGCTCGAGCAGGTGGCCGCCGCCGACGGCGTCGACAGCGTG
>DAISWF010000305.1:0-1986 GCA_036826495.1 Burkholderiaceae bacterium | reverse complement strand
CGCCATCGTCGGCGCCGCCGGGCTCAGGCCGACGCTCGCCGCCGCCCGCCGCGGCAAGCAGGTGCTGCTGGCCAACAAGGAGGCGCTGGTGATGGCCGGGCGGCTGTTCACCGACGTCTGCCACCAGAGCGGCGCGGCGCTGCTGCCGATCGACAGCGAGCACAACGCGATCTTCCAGTGCCTGACGCCGACGCCGACCGGGCGCGGCCTGCCGCAGGTGCCGGCCGGCGTGCGGCGGGTGCTGCTGACCGCCTCGGGCGGCCCGTTCCGGGACCGGTCGCTCGCCGAGATGCGCCGCATGTCGCCCGATCAGGCCTGCGCGCACCCCAACTGGTCGATGGGGCGCAAGATCTCCGTCGATTCGGCGACGATGATGAACAAGGGCCTGGAGCTGATCGAGGCCCATTTCCTGTTCGGCCTGCCCTCGTCGCGACTGGACGTCGTGGTACATCCGCAAAGCATCATCCATTCGCTGGTCGAGTACGCCGACGGTTCGCTGCTGGCGCAGTTGGGCAACCCCGACATGCGCACGCCGATCGCCCATGCGATGGCATTCCCCGAACGGATCGAGAGCGGCGTGTCGCTGCTCGACCTGGCGGCGATCGGCCGGCTCGATTTCCTGCCGCCGGATCCGGTCCGTTTTCCCTGCCTGCGGCTGGCGCGCGAGGCGCTCGACGCCGGCGGCGGCGCCCCCTGCGTGCTGAACGCCGCCAACGAGGTGTCGGTCGAAGCCTTCCTCGACGGCGCCGTGGCGTTCACCGACATCGCCGACATCAATGACCGGGTGATGCAGTCGTTCGGCCCGGTCGCCGCGCCCACCGACCTGGAAGGTGCCGTTGCGCTCGATGCGCAGGCCCGTTCGGTGACCCGGCGCCACTTGCAGAGGTGTGCCGCATGACCCTGGTCCAGACCCTGATCGCGTTCCTGATCGCGCTGACCGTCCTGATCTTCGTCCACGAGCTCGGCCACTACCTGGTGGCCCGCTGGTGCGGCGTCAAGGTGCTGCGCTTCTCGATCGGCTTCGGCAAGACGATCTTCACCCGCCGCGTCGGTCCCGATCAGACCGAATGGTCGGTCAGCCTGCTGCCGCTGGGCGGCTACGTGAAGATGCTCGACGAACGGGAGTCGCCCGACGAACCGATCGATCCGAAGGAGCTGCATCGGGCATTCAACCGGCAGAGCCTGGGCAAGCGTTCGCTGATCGTCGCCGCCGGCCCGGCCGCCAACTTCCTGCTGGCGATCGCGCTGTACTGGCTGGTCAATCTGATCGGCGTCGAGGAACCGGCGGCCATCCTCGACCGGCCGGCCGCCACCAGCGCCGCTGCGCAGGCCGGCATCGCCGCCGGCGACCGGGTGGTGGCGGTCGACGGGGCGGAAGTGCGCTCCTGGAACGAGCTGCGCCTGAAGCTGCTCGACGGCGTCATCGAGCGCCGGCCGGTGCGGCTGGGCGTACGGCGGGGCGGCGATGCCGCCGAGCTGACCCTCGATACCAGCAGCCTGGCGCCGGGGTCGGTGGAGAAGGACTTCCTGCGGCTGCTGGGCCTGGATCTCGCCGCCGGCCGCATCCTCGTGGCCAGCGTGCTGCCCGACGGCGCGGCGGCGCGCGACGGGCTGAAATCCGGCGACGAGATCGTCGGCGGCGACGGCCGGCCGCTGGCGCGCGCCGGCGAGCTGATCGAGATGATCCGCGAAAATGCCGGTAAGCCGCTGACCCTGGATGTGCAGCGGGGCGATACGCGGCTGATCGTCCGGGTGACCCCCGATGCCCGCGTGTCCGAACGCCCCGAGGACAACGGCCGCACGATCGGCCGCATCGGCGCCGGCCTCAACAACCGGATCGCGATGGAGATGGTGCGCTATGGGGCGTTCGAATCGCTGACCCGGGGCGTGCGCCAGACCTGGGACATGTCGCTGTTCTCGCTGCGCATGCTGGGCAAGATGCTGATGGGCGAGCTGTCGCTGCGCAACCTGAGCGGGCCGGTGACG
>DAISWF010000304.1:3947-6820 GCA_036826495.1 Burkholderiaceae bacterium | reverse complement strand
CGCACAATTACACGATGATCGCCGAAGCAGGCTGCGTGCTCGCCGACGTACAAGCCGCGGCCACGGCCGCGGATCGATTGTTTCCGTTGAGTCTCGGCTCCGAGGGCTCCTGCCAGCTCGGCGGCAATCTTTCGACAAACGCCGGCGGCACCGCGGTGCTGCGTTATGGAATGATGCGCGACCTGGTGCTCGGCCTCGAAGTCGTCCTCCCCGACGGACGCGTACTCGATGGCCTGAGTTCCCTGCGCAAGGACAACACCGGCTACGACCTGCGCGACCTGTTCATCGGCGCCGAAGGGACGCTGGGCGTGATCACCGCGGCGACGATGAAGCTCTATCCGCAACCGGCGGGCCGCGTCATCGCATTGGCCGCGGTGGCCAGCCCCGACGATGCGCTGCGGCTGCTGGAACGGGCGCAGGCGCGGCTGGCGGCATCGCTGACCGCGTTCGAGCTGATCAGCCGCTTTTGCCTGGAGCTGGTGGCCGTGCGCTTTCCCGATGCCGCCCGACCGTTCGCAGTGCTGCCGCCCTACTGCGTGCTGATCGAGAGCAGCGACGCCGAAAGCGAGGCTCATGCGCAGCAGCTCTTCGAGTCGCTGATGACCGAGGCGATCGACCACGCACTGGTCGCCGACTGTGCGATCGCCGCATCGCTCGCGCAGTCGGCGGCGTTCTGGCCGCTGCGCGAGAACATCTCCGAGGCGCAGGTCGCCCAGGGCCCGAACGTCAAGCACGACATCGCGGTGCCGACCTCGGCGATCGGGCGTTTCGTCGCCGCCACCAATGCGGCGATCGAGCGCGCGTTCCCCGGTGCGCGGATGGTCGTGTTCGGCCACCTGGGCGACGGCAACCTGCACTACAACGTCGCGCCGCCGCCCGGCGAGCCGCCCGCACGGTTCATGACGAACGAGGCGGCGATCAACCGCCTGGTCTACGACGCGGTGGCCGGCTGCGGCGGATCGATCTCCGCCGAGCACGGCATCGGCGCGCTGAAGGTCGACGAGAACCGGCACTACAAGAGCGCGGTGGAGCTGGCGCTGATGACGCGGATCAAGCGGGCGCTGGACCCGCTGGGGCTGATGAATCCGGGGCGGGTGCTGCCGTGACCGTTCAGGTACCGATGATGCCGTTGTCGAACTTGGTGATCACCACCGTCGCCGAGCGCGGCCGGCCGTCGGACTGGTGATCGGGCCAGTTGGAGATCTCGCGCACCGCCCGCGGATCGCCGCCGCCTTCGCGGCCCTCGCCCGGATGCTGGACGTTGACGAACATCGTCCGCGCATCGGGGGTCAGGCAGGCGCCGGTGATCTCGCAGCCGCGCGGGCCGGTCAGGAAGCGCCGGGTCTCGCGGGTGACCGGATCGATCGCCAGCATCTGGTTGTTGCCGAACATCGCATGGTCGCCCTTCAGCAGATTGCCGGGCGACATGTCGGTCTGCACCCACAGCACGCCGCGCGGATCGATCATCAGCCCGTCGGGCGACGCATAGACATCGCCCTTGATCGTCGCCCGCACCGCCGAGTCGGCCGCCTTCGGATCGCCGGCCAGCGCGAACACCTCCCACTTGAAGGCGGTGGCGGCCGCATCGGCCGACGCCTCGTCGATGCGCAGCGTGTGGCCGAAGCGGTTCGGCGCGCGCGGGTTGGCGGCGTCTGCGCCGGGCTTGCCCGGGGCGCCGCGCTCGTTGTTGTTGGTCAGCGTCACGTAGACAGTGCCGCTCTCGGGATCCACCGCGGTCCATTCCGGCCGGTCCAGCGGCGTCGCGCCGACCCGGTCGGCGGCGGCCCGCGCGAAGATCGCCACGTCGCCCTGCGAGCGGAAGCCGTTGGCGGCGGTCAGCCCGTTGCGGCCATGGACCAGCTCCAGCCAGTGACCGGTGCCGTCGGTGTCGAAGCGCGCGACGTACAAGGTACCGGTGTCGAGCAGGTCGCGGTTCGCGGCCCGGTCGTCGGGGTTCCACGGCCGCGCGGTGACGAACTTGTACAGGTATTCGAACGCCTGGTCGTCGCCCATGTAGAACGCCAGCCGGCGGTCGCGCGCCACCGCGCAGGCGGCGCCCTCGTGCTTCTTGCGGCCCAGCGCGGTGCGCTTGACCGGCACCGACGACGGATCGTACGGATCGATCTCGACGACCCAGCCGAAGTGGTTCGGCTCGTTGGGGCTGCGCGCCACGTCGAAGCGCGGATCGGCATCGCCCCACAGGCCCGTGTGGTTGCGCTGGTTGATGCCGTAGCGCGCCTGCATCGGCGTCGGCTTGTCCAGCCCCTTGAAGTAGAAGTTGAAGTTCTCCTCGCAGGTCAGGTAGGTGCCCCATGGGGTCCAGCCGATCGCGCAGTTCGCATAGGTGCCCCACGCCTCGCGGCCGGTACGGCTGCGCGCGGTCATCATCGCCTCGTTGCCGGCGGCCGGCCCGGCGATGCGCATCTGGGTGTAGGCATGGATGCGCCGCGCATGGCGCGACGGCCGCACCACCGCCCAGCCCCGCTCGCTGCGCGCCACCTCGATGACGCTGACGCCCAGCGCCGCCTGCGCCTTGCGGGTCTTGGCGAGCGACCAGTTCGCGGTGCCGTCGGCGAACATCGTGCTGTAGTCCGGATACTCGTGGTTGGTCACCAGCAGGCCGCTGGTCGACGAGGCCGTCATCGGCGGCCGCGGCCCCACGCCCTCCATCATCACCGGCGGCAGCGGGAAGAAGAACATGCCGTCGTGGTGGGTGCCCGACTGCAGGGCCTGCTCCTCGACGGTGTTCGATGCATCGAAGCGGAAGTTCGGCATGCCGCGCAGATCGCCGACCGGGTCGCCCCAGGCGATCAGCACCCGCGCGGTATAGCCGTCGGGCACGTGCACCGCGTCGTCGCGGGCGATCGGCACCG
>DAISWF010000304.1:286-3847 GCA_036826495.1 Burkholderiaceae bacterium | reverse complement strand
CGGCGCCTGTCGGCCACCGTCAGCAGCGACGGCTCGTTCGACGGGTTCTCGACCGCCCCCAGACGCTGCTTCAGCACATCGAAGATACGGCTCATGTCCAAAGATCCAGAACAGCCTGTCTCACAGGCCCAGGTAAGCCTCCCGCACCCGGGGATCGTCGAGCAGCGCGGCACCGCTGCCGGCGAGCACCACCTGACCGTTCTCGAGCACGTAGGCGCGGTCGGCCAGCTTAAGCGAAGCCGCGACGTTCTGCTCGACCAGCAGGATCGTCATGCCCTCGCGGTGCAGCTCGCGTATCGTGGCCAGCACCTCCTGCACGATCGCCGGCGCCAGCCCCAGCGACGGCTCGTCGAACATGACCAGCCTTGGTGCGCCCATCAGACAGCGGCCGATCGCCAGCATCTGCTGCTCGCCTCCGGACAAGGTGCCCGCCACCTGCGACGAACGCTCGGCGAGGCGGGGAAACATGCCGAGCACCCGGGACAGCAAAGCGGTTGCGCCGGCACGAGCGCGCGGCAACATCGCACCGATTTCCAGATTCTCCCGCACCGTCATCGTCGGGAACACCTGCCGGCCCTCGGCCACCTGCCCGATGCCCAGGTCGCAGACCCGGTGGCTGGGCCAGCCGCCGATCTCGCGGCCTTCGAACCGGATCGAGCCGCCGCGCGGCGCCAGCACCCCGCCGATCGTGCGGATCAGCGAGGTCTTGCCGGCGCCGTTGGCGCCGACGATCGCGACGATCTCGCCTTCGGCCACGTCGAGCGACACCGCCTCGAGCGCCTGCGCATCGCCGTAGAACACCGACAGATCGCGCACCGCGAGCATCGTCATACGGCCTCGCTTCCCGGATCGCGCACCGCGCGCATCGTCATACCGCCTCGCTGCCCAGGTAGCTCTCGAGCACCTTCGGATCGCGGGTCACCTGCGCCGGCGTGCCATGCGCGATCACCTCGCCGTGATGCAGCACGTACACCTGCTGCGCCAGCGCCATCACCGCGCGCATCACGTGCTCGATCAGCAGGATCGTGACCCCGTGCTCGGCGTTCAGCCGCTTGAAGGCGGCCACCATCAGATCGGTCTCGGTCGGCCGCAGGCCGGCCATCACCTCGTCGAGCAGCAGCAGCCGCGGCTGCGTGGCCAGCGCGCGGGCGACCTCCAGCCGCTTGCGGTCGGGCAAGGTCAGGCTGGCCGCCGGCCGGTGCGCCAGCTCGGTCATGTTCAGAGCCGCCAGCGCCTGCTCGGCACGGCGGCCGGCCAGCCGCCGGTCGGCGGTGCCGCGAAAGCCGCCGACCATCACGTTGTCGATCACCGTCATGTCGGCGAACGGCTTCACGATCTGGAAGGTACGGCCGATGCCCGCCGCGCAGACCCGATCGGCCCGCCAGCCGGCGATCGACCGACCGGCGAACACGATGTCGCCGCTGTCGGGCGCCAGCGCGCCGGCCACCAGATTGAACAGCGTCGTCTTGCCGGCGCCGTTCGGGCCGATCAGCGCGACGATGCCGCGCTCGTGGACGTCCAGCGATGCGCGATTGACGGCGCGCAGCCCGCGGAAGCTGCGCGATACGTCGCGGACCTCGAGCAGCGGCGCGCTCACCGGCGATCTCCGCGAGCCGGCGGCCGATCGGGCGGCGGCGGCCGGTCGCGTTCGAGCCCTAGCCAGCGGGCGATCGGCGGCCAGATGCCGTGCGGCATGAACATGATGGCCAGCGCCAGCGCCACCCCGTACAGGATCTGCTTGACGCCGGGCAGCTCCAGGTCGGCCATCCGCAGCGCCTCGGTGATGCCTTCGGACAGCAGGGTCAGCAGCGCGGCGCCGATCACCGGCCCGAACAAGGTGCCCAGCCCGCCGATGATCGGCGCGAGGATGATCTCGATCGAGCGGCTGATGTGGAACACCTGCTCGGGGAACAGATTGTTGTAGTAGAACGCGAAGAACACGCCGGCCAGCGCGGTCAGCGCCGCCGACAGGCACACCGCGCGCATCTTGTAGGCGAACACGTCGACGCCGGCGGCGCGTGCCGCCTCCTCGTTGTCGCGGATCGCGCGGAAGTAGTAGCCGGCGCGGCCGCGCAGCAGCCAGGCCGACAGCACGAAGGCGCCGGCCGACATCGCCAGCGCCAGGTAATAGAACAACTGCGGCCCGCCGCGCAGGTTCAGCAGGTCGGTGCGGCCCTGCTCGGCCACCTTCAGGAAGAAGCCGCCGGAGCCGCCGATCCAGGTGAAGTGATCGAAGCCGATCCGCGTGAACTCGGCGAACGCGATCGTCAGCAGCGCGAAGTAGGTGCCCGAGATGCCGAAACGGAACGCCAGCCAGCCGATCACCATCGCCGCCAGCACGCACACCAGCACCGCGGCGATCATGCCGATCCACGGCACGATGCCGAAGTGCTGGTACAGCGCCGCCGCCGTATAGGCGCCCAGCCCGACGTACAGCGCATGACCGAGCGACAACTGGCCGCAGAACCCCATCATGATGTTCCAGGCCTGGCCGACGTACGCGAAGAACAGGATCAGCACCATCACCGATACCAGGTAGCGGTCGGCGACCAGCGGAAACGCGATCAGCACCAGCAGCAGCGCGGCCAGCGCGAAGCGGGCGCGGCCCGAGACGTTTTCGAGGAGGCTGTTCATCGTACGGCGGCCCCGGGCTTGACAGCAGCGTGCGGCAGCCGGCAGCCGCCTCTGCAGGCAGGCAGCGCACGCGATGAGCGCGGGAGTCGTTTCATGTCACCGCCTCGCGAACAGGCCCTGCGGCCGCAGGGCCAGCACCGCGATCAGCAGCGCGAACGACAGCATGCTCTTGGCCGACGGCGTGATCAGCAGCCCGGCGACCGACTCCGACACGCCGATCAGCATGCCACCGGCCAGCGCGCCCGGCATCGAGCCGAGCCCGCCGATGATGACGATGACGAACGCCAGCAGCGTGTAGCCCGGACCGGAGGCCGGCGTCACGTCGACCAGCATCGCCAGCAGACATCCGGCGATCGCCACGCAGGCGCTGCCCAGGCCGAACGTCAGTCCGTACAGATGACGCACGTCGAGCCCGACGACCTTGGCGCCCAGCAGGTTGTCGGCGCAGGCGCGGATCGCCTTGCCGAACGAGGTGTAGCGGAAGATGGCGAACAGCGCCGCGCAGCAGGCCAGCGCCACCGCGGCGCAGATCACCCGCACCTTGTCGATCAAGAGCGGCCCGAGCTCGAACGAATCGAGCGCGTACTCCACCTGCACGCTGCGGGCATCGGGGCCGAACACCACCAGCAGGCCGTTGACCAGGATCAGCGCCACCGCCAGCAGCAGCATGAACTGCGAGTGCTCGGGCCGGTCGATGAACGGCTTGATCCGCGCCCGCTGCAGCAGATAGCCGAAGCCGAAGAAGGCCAGCGCCACCGGCAGCAGGATCCACAGCGGGTCCAGCCCCCAGGCGGCGAACGCGATCACCGCCGCGTACATCGCCAGCGCCATCATCTCGCCGTGCGCGAAGTTGACGATGCGCACGACGCCGTAGATCACCGACAGCCCCAGCGCCATCAGACCGTACACCATCCCGGTCAGCAGCCC
>DAISWF010000304.1:0-276 GCA_036826495.1 Burkholderiaceae bacterium | reverse complement strand
CCCGTTGATGACGATGTTGACGACGGTCTCGACCGGAATCATCGCGTCGGAACCCGTGAACGGATCGAGCGTGCCCGCGTTCGCGCCGACGGCCGGCCTGCCATCAGCGGTCTCCGCGCAGCACGCGCTTGAGGATCTTGCCGGTCGCGCTCTTGGGCAGCTCGGCGACGATGTCGACCCGCTGCGGCACCTTGTAGGCGGCGATGTTCGCCTGGCAGAACTCGATCACCTGCTCGGCGGTCAGCGATGCGCCGGCCCGCGGCACCACCGCCACCG
>DAISWF010000303.1:0-6854 GCA_036826495.1 Burkholderiaceae bacterium | reverse complement strand
CGCCGGGCCGCCGCTGCTGAAGGCGGCCACCGGCGAGGTCGCCACCGACGAGGAGCTCGGCGGCGCCGAGATGCACACCGCGGTGTCCGGGCTCGGCGAATACCTGGCCGAGGACGATGCCGACGCCATCCGGCTGGCTCGCGAGCTGATGGCGCGTCTCGACTTCGACCGCGACGTCCGCGCGAACCACCTGTCGTTCGACGACTCCACGCTCGCGCCGGTGTACCCGACCGACGAGCTGGCCGGCATCGCGCAGCTCGACTTCCGCTTTCCGCTGGACATGCGCGAGGTCATCGCGCGCATCGTCGACCGCTCGGAATTCCTGGAGTTCGGCGCCGACTACGGGTCGGCGACCTTGTGCGGCCATGCGTCGCTGTTCGGCCATCCGGTGGGCATCATCACGAACAACGGGCCGCTCGATCCGCCCGGCAGCGTCAAGGCCACCCACTTCATCCAGAGCTGCTCGCAGGCCGGCATCGCGCTGCTGTACCTGCAGAACACCACCGGCTACATCGTCGGCAAGGCCAGCGAGCAGGCCGGCATGATCAAGCACGGCTCCAAGATGATCCAGGCGGTGTCGAACGCCAACGTGCCGTCGATCACCTTGCATTGCGGGGCCTCGTTCGGCGCCGGCAACTACGGCATGTGCGGCCGCTCGTTCGGCCCGCGCTTCGTGTTCACCTGGCCCAACGCCAAGACCGCGGTGATGGGCGGCGAGCAGGCGGCACTGACGATGCGCATCGTCACCGAGGCCGGCGCCCGCCGCAAGGGCGAGCCGGTCGACGAGGACAAGCTGAAGGCGCTGGAGACGAAGATCATCGAGAACTTCGACCGCCAGGCCAGCGCGTTCTACACCAGCGGCCGGATGCTGGACGACGGCGTCATCGATCCGCGCGACACCCGGCGGGTGCTGGGCTTCGCGCTCGACATCTGCGTGACCGCCGACCGCCGCCGGCTTCGCCCGGTGCAGTTCGGCGTCGCCCGCCCCTGACCGGCCGCTCAAGCTTCAAGGAGTCTCCCATGATCTATACCGAACAGCATCTGCAGATGCAGGATTCCCTGCGCAAGTTCATCGAAGCCGAGATCAACCCGCACGTCGACGAGTGGGAGAAGGCCGAGATCTTCCCGGCCCGCGAACTGTTCCGGAAGATGGGCAGGCTGGGCTTTCTCGGCGTCACCAAGCCGCAGGAATACGGCGGCCTGGGCCTGGACTACTCGTACTCGGTGGCGATGGCCGAGACGATGGGCAGGTTCGCCCACTGCGGCGGCATACCGATGGCGGTCGGCGTGCAGACCGACATGGCCACGCCGGCGCTGGCCCGCTTCGGCTCCGACGAGGTCAAGCGCGAATTCCTCGCGCCGTCGATCAGCGGCGACTACGTGGCCTGCCTGGGCGTGTCGGAGGTCGGCGCCGGTTCCGACGTCGCCTCGCTCAAGACCAGCGCGCGCAAGGTCGGCGACGACTACGTGATCAACGGTGGCAAGATGTGGACCACCAACGGCACGCAGGCCGACTGGATGTGCCTGCTGGCCAACACCTCCGACGGCAATCCGCATCGGAACAAGACGATGATCTGCGTGCCGATGAAGACCAAGGGGGTGGAGGTCGCGCGCAAGCTGAAGAAGGCCGGCATGAACTCGTCGGACACCGCGCAGATCTTCCTCGACGAGGTGCGGGTGCCGCAGCGCTACCGGATCGGCGAGGAAGGCATGGGCTTCACCTACCAGATGCTGCAGTTCCAGGAAGAGCGGCTGTTCGCCGCCGCCAAGGCGCTGGCCGCCGAGGCGATCCTCGACGAGACCATCGACTACCTGCGCGAGCGCAAGGCGTTCGGCCAGGCGTTGCTCGACAACCAGTTCATCCACTACAAGCTGGCCGAGCTGAAGACCGAGATCGAGGCCGTCCGCTCGCTGCTGTACCGGGCCACCCGGCTCTACGTCGACGGCAACGACGTGTCGCAGCTCGCGTCGATGGGCAAGCTCAAGGGCGCCCGCGTGGCCCGCGAGGTCGCCGACTGGTGCGTGCAGTTCTGGGGCGGCATGGGCTACATCGCCGAGACGCGGGTCAACCGCTACTGGCGCGACTCGCGCCTCGCTTCGATCGGCGGCGGCGCCGACGAGGTGATGCTGGGCATCATCGGCAAGACGATGGGCATCATGCCGCGCCGGGGTTGAGCCGATGTTCGATACGCTGCTGATCGCCAACCGCGGCGAGATCGCCTGCCGCATCATCCGCACCGCGCGCCGCCTGGGCCTGCGCACCGTCGCCGTGTATTCCGATGCCGACCGCGACGCGCTGCACGTGCGCGAAGCCGACCTGGCGGTCGGCATCGGGCCGCCGCCGGCGCGCGACAGTTACCTGGACATCGGCAAGCTGGTCGAGGCGGCCCGCGCCACCGGCGCCGGCGCGATCCATCCCGGCTACGGTTTCCTGTCCGAGAACGCCGACTTCGCACGCGCCTGCGAGGCCGCCGGCCTGGTGTTCGTCGGGCCGCCCCCCGGCGCGATCGACGCGCTGGGCAACAAGTCGGCCGCCAAGCGGCTGGCCGAGCGGATCGGCGTTCCCTGCCTGCCCGGCTACTCGGGCACCGACCAGGCCGACACCACGCTGATCGCGCAGGCCCGCCGGATCGGCGCACCGCTGATGATCAAGGCCGCCGCCGGCGGCGGCGGCCGCGGCATGCGCCGCTGCGACGACGTCAACGACGAGGCCGCGCTCAATTCGCTGCTGCAGTCGGCGCGCAACGAGGCGGCCGCGTCGTTCGGCAACGGCGATCTGCTGATCGAGCGGCTGGTCGAGTCGGCGCGGCATGTCGAGGTGCAGGTGTTCGGGGACCGCCAGGGCCACTGCGTCTACCTCGGCGAGCGCGACTGCTCGACGCAGCGGCGCAACCAGAAAATCCTCGAGGAGGCGCCGGCGCCCGGCGTCGACGCGGCGCTGCGCAAGCGGATGGGCGAGGCGGCGACCCTGCTGGCCCGCGAGGTCGGCTATGTCGGCGCCGGCACGATCGAGTTCCTGCTGGCGCCCGACGGGCAGTTCTATTTCCTCGAGATGAACACCCGGCTGCAGGTCGAGCATCCGGTGACCGAGGCGATCACCGGCCTGGACCTGGTCGAATGGCAGTTGCGGGTCGCCCAGGGGGAGCCGCTGCCGCTCGCGCAGGACGAGATCCGGCTGCACGGCCATTCGATCGAGGCGCGGCTGTGCGCCGAGGATGCGTTCGGCGGCTTCGTGCCGCAGTCGGGCGCGATCCACCGCTGGCAGGCGCCTTCGGGCGACGGCATCCGGGTCGATCACGGGCTGACCCCGTCGGCACAGATCCCGCCCTACTACGACTCGATGATCGCCAAGATCATCTGCACCGCCGACACCCGCGAGCAGGCGCGCAACAAGCTGATCGCGGCGCTGCGCGAGACGACGGTGTTCGGCGTGATCACCAATCGCGACTATCTGCTGCGCTGCCTGCAGGCGCCGGCGTTCCGCGATGCGAAGCTGTCGACCCGCTGGCTGACCGACCAGTCCGCCGGCTGGCAGCCGCCGGCGGCCGACAGCGCCTGGCTGGCGACCGCCGCGGCGTTGCGGGTCGACGAGGCCGCGCAGGCGCACGGCGCGCTGGCGAACTGGCATTCGACCGGCCCGCACGCGGTGCCGGTGCTGCTGACCAGCGACGACAAGCGGCATGCGCTCAGCGTGTCGGTCACCGGTCCGCGCACCTACCGGGTCGACGTCGGCGGCAGGCACCACCGCGTCGAGATCGAGCCGGGCACCGGGCCGGCGTCGCTGACCCGGCACGTGCTGATCGACGGCCGGCGGATGGCGCTGCGCAGCCTGACCGACGGCGCGCGCGGCTGGCTGGACTTCGAGGGCTGCTCGCTGCAGGTCGACGATGCGGCCAGCCAGCCGCCGCAGCGCAAGGATGCCGGCGCAGGCGGTACCATCACGTCGCGGATGCACGGCATGGTCGTCAATCTGGCCGCCAGTGTCGGTCAGAAGGTCGAGCGGGGCCAGTTCCTGCTGGCGATCGAGGCGATGAAGATGGAGCACCGCATCGAGGCGCCGATCGCCGGCACCGTGGCCGAGGTCGGAACGGTCAAGGGCCAGCAGGTGGCGCCGGGCCGGCTGCTGGTGAGGATCGAACCGGCGGCCTGATGAACGGGCCGACGAGCCCCCGTGGGCGGATGCCTCCGGCAAGCTGATGAAGCCCGCAGGCCCACGCCCCGCGCGGCGAGGAATCCGCAGGCCGGGCGCTGCGGCCGAACGTCGAACACAACGAGGAGTAACGAGATGTCGCAACCCGAAATCCTGCAGGCCACCGAGAACGGCGTGGCCTGGATCACGCTGAACCGGCCGGACAGTCTCAATGCGCTGAACGCGGCGCTGCTGACGGGGCTGCGCGCGGCGCTCGAGCAGGCTGCCGCCGACGATGCGGTGCGGGCGGTGGTCATCACCGGCGCCGGCCGGGGCTTCTCGTCGGGCGCCGACCTGCAGGCCACCGGCAGCGGCGGCCCGCGCGACCCGGGCCGCACCTTGCGCGAGTTCTATCATCCGCTGATCGAGCTGATGCGCGCGATGCCCAAGCCGATCGTCACCGCGGTCAACGGCGTGGCCGCCGGCGCCGGCATGAGCATCGCGCTGGCCGGCGACATCGTCATCGCCGGCCAGTCGGCCACCTTCCTGCAGGCGTTCTCGAAGATCGGGCTGGTGCCGGACGCCGGCAGCACCTGGTTCCTGCCGCGTTACGCCGGCGACGTCCGCGCCCGCGCGCTGGCGATGCTGGCCGACCGCATCTCGTCGGCCGACGCGCTGCAGTACGGCATGGTGTGGAAGGTCTACGCCGACGACGCACTGCTGGCCGAGGCCCGCAAGATGGCCGAATACCTGGCGAAGATGCCGACCCGCGCCTACGCGCTGATCAAGCAGGCGTTGAACGGCACCTATGACCGCACCTTGACCGACCAGCTCGAGCTGGAGGCGAAGCTGCAGACCGAGGCGGTGAAGACCGAGGACGCCACCGAGGGCGTCAAGGCATTCGTCGAGAAGCGGCCGCCGAACTTCAAGGGGCGCTGACCGCCGGGATGCCTGGCGGCGCCGGAGCGGCCGGATCGCGGCTCCCCGCTCGCGGCCGCCGGCCGCCGCGATGCCGGCCCGATGCGCCCGGCTGGTGCCGGGCCGGCCGAACCGGTATCGTTGAACGATGACCCGTTCAGGCCACCCGCCGCCCGTGCAGATCGCCGCCCGATCCGTCGTGACGGCGGCCGGCATCGGCACCGGGCCGCTGCGCCAGGCGCTGCGCGAGCAGCGCAGCGCGCTGGTGCTCAACCGGGTCAGCTCCCGGCCGCTGGCCACCTTCGTCGGCGAGGTCGCCGGCGTCGGCGAGGTGCGACTGCCCCCGGCCCTGCTCCCGCTCGACTGCCGGAACAACCGGCTGGCGGCGCTGGCGCTGGAGGCCGACGATTTCGGCGCGGTGATGCGGCGGGCGGCCGCGCGGTTCGGTGCACACCGGATCGGCGTGGCGATCGGCACCTCCACGTCGAGCATAGGCGCCACCGAGGCCGCCTATCGCAGGCTCGACGCGCAGGGCCGGGTGCCGCCGGCGAGCCGCGAACCGCGCGTCCATACGATGCACTCGCCGGGCATCTTCGTGCAGGCGGCGCTCGGCCTCACCGGTCCGGCGATCACGGTCTCGACCGCCTGCTCGTCGAGCGCCAAGGTGTTCGGCGTCGCGCAGCGATGGCTGGGCCTCGGCATCGTCGATGCGGTGCTGGTGGGTGGCGTAGACAGCCTGTGCGACAGCGTGCTGTTCGGCTTCAATTCGCTGCAGCTCGTATCGCCCGAACGGTGCCGGCCGTTCGATGCCGCGCGCCGCGGCATCAACCTGGGCGAGGCCGCCGGCTTCGCGCTGCTGACCTGCGACGACGGATTCGCGGCCACCGGCGTCGCATTGACCGGCGTCGGCGAATCGAGCGACGCGCATCACATGTCGGCGCCCCACCCCCAGGGACTGGGCGCCCGCCGGGCACTCGAGCAGGCGCTCGCACAGGCGCGCCTGGCGCCGGCCGACATCGATTATCTGAACCTGCACGGCACCGCCACCGAACGCAACGACGCGGTCGAGGCGGAACTGGTCGCGCGGATGTTCGGCGATTCGCTGCACGCGTCGTCGACCAAGGGCTGCGTCGGCCACACGCTGGGCGCGGCCGGCATCGTCGAGGCGGTGATCTGCATGATGGCGCTGGAGACGGGGCAGCGTCCGGGCACCGTCGGCACCACCGGGCTCGACCCGGTGTGCGGACCGCAGATCCGGCTGCAGCCTTCGGTGGCGCCGGTGCGCCATGCGGCGTCGCACTCGTTCGGCTTCGGCGGCAGCAACTGCGTGCTGGTGTTGAGCGAGAGCCGATGACCGACCGCACGCCGCCGCCCCGCCCCGGCATCACGACGCCAGTCGCGATGCCGGCCGCGACGTCCACCTCGACCCACGCTTCGACGCGCGCCCCGATGCAGATCGCGATCGAAGGCATCGCGTTCTGGTCCGATCACCTGCCGGGCTGGGACATCGCCGCCGCCGCATTCCGCGGCGAACGGGCGCCGCTCGACGAAGCCGCGCCCCGCCCTGCCCCGACCCTGCTGCCGGCCGCCGAACGGCGCCGCGCGCCGGACACCGTCGCGCTCGGGCTGGAGGTCGCCGCGCGGGCGCTGGCCGACAGCGGCCGGCCGGCGACCGAGGTCGCCAGCGTGTTCGCGTCGGCGCACGGCGACCTGGGCATCGCCGCCTACCTGTGCCCGACGCTCGCCGAGGATCCCGGGCTGATGTCTCCGGTCAAGTTCCACAACTCGGTGCACAACGCGGTGTCCG
>DAISWF010000302.1:0-6868 GCA_036826495.1 Burkholderiaceae bacterium | reverse complement strand
CACCACGGGAACGGACCTGACTCCCGCGTTGTTGGACCATGCCCGCCACGATGCGCGGATCGCGGGAGTCGAAGTCACCTGGCAGGAGGCGGACGCGGAGGACCTGCCGTTCGCGGATGGGGAGTTCGACGTGGTGCTGAGCCAGTTCGGGCACATGTTCGCGCCGCGGCCGCAGGTGGCGGTGGCCGAGATGCTGCGCGTACTCAAGCCCGGCGGCACCATCGCGTTCTCGACGTGGCCTCCGGACCAGTTGGTCGGGCAGATGTTCGCGCTGACCGCACGCTACGCTCCGCCACCGCCGCCCGGCGTCAGCCCCGGCTAGGCCGTTCACTGCGCCCGTGCCCGCGGGCAACGTGAACGGGCCCTGATTACACGATCGGTCTCGTCTTGCCTTCAGCGCTCGATCGGCGATAAGATTGCCTTAGGCAATCAATTTGATTGCCGATATCCAATGATGGAGACCTCGACGATGACGCCCGCCCAGTCGCCCGGCAACCTTCATCCGTCGCCCGCCGAGCCGCAGATCGATGCGCTGCGCCGCTTCAACCGCTTCTACACCCGGCGGATCGGCCTGCTCTCCGAAGGCGTGCTCGATACGCCGTATGCGCTGACGCCGTCGCGGGTGCTGTACGAGCTGGCGCACCGGGAGGGCTGGTCGGCGGCTGCGCTGGCGCGGGAGCTGGGGCTGGACCCCGGCTATCTGAGCCGCATCCTGAAGAATCTGCGGCAGCAGGGGCTGCTGACCCGCGAGCGGTCCGGCGAGGATGCACGCGCGCAGGTGCTGGCACTGACACCGGCCGGCCGAGAGGCGTTCGCCGGCATCGACCGGGTCGCCGAGGATGACGGCCGTGCGACCCTGGCTCGCCTGGGCCCGCAGGACCGGCAGCGGCTGTGCGCCGCGCTGGCCACCGTGCAACAGCTCCTGGATCCGCCGGCCGAGCCGGCCCCGCCCTTCGTGATCCGGCCCCATCACGTCGGCGATGTCGGCTGGGTGATCCATCGGCACGGCGTGCTGTATGCCACCGAATATCACTGGGACATCAGCTTCGAGGCGCTGGTCGCCGAGATCGGTGCGAAGTTCATCCGCGAGTTCGATCCGGCGCGCGAGGCCTGCTGGATCGCCGAGCGCAACGGCGAGATCGTCGGCTCGGTGTTCGTCGTGCGCGAGTCCGATGACGTGGCCAAGCTGCGGCTGATGTATGTCGAACCCCATGCGCGCGGCCTGGGCATAGGCCGTCGGCTGGTCGGCGAGTGCATCGCGTTCGCGCGCCGCACCGGCTATCGAAGCATGGTGTTGTGGACCAACAGCGTGCTGCTGGCGGCCCGCAAGATCTACCGGTCGGCAGGCTTCGAGCTGATCGCCGAGGAGCGGCATCACAGCTTCGGCCACGACCTGGTCGGCGAGACCTGGCGGCTCGAGTTGTGAAGCGCCGGTGAAGCTCGGGAAAACACTCATGCGGCTGACCCGATGACGGCAGTTTGCGCCGCAGTGGCCGATGCTATGCTTGCCCGTCCCTTTTTCCGGCGGCAGCGCGGCAGGTTGGCAAGGTGTCAGACGTCATTCTCCAAACCAGAGGGCTGGTCAAGGAATTCAAGGGCTTCGTCGCCGTCAACGACGTCAACCTGGCGGTCACCCGCGGGCACATCCATGCGCTGATCGGCCCCAATGGCGCGGGCAAGACCACGGTCTTCAATCTGCTGACCAAGTTCCTGTCGCCGACGCGCGGCACGATCCTGTTCAACGGCGTCGACATCACTGCCGAGAAGCCCGCGCAGATCGCGCGGCGCGGCATCATCCGCTCGTTCCAGATCTCGGCGGTGTTTCCGCATCTGACGGTGCTCGAGAACGTGCGCGTCGGCCTGCAGCGCGCGCTCGGCACGTCGTTCCACTTCTGGCGGCCGGAGAAATCGCTGAACGTGCTGAACGACCGCGCGATGGAGCTGCTGGACACCGTCGGACTGAGTGCGTTCGCCGACTCGGTGACCGTCGAGCTGCCGTACGGCCGCAAGCGGGCGCTGGAGATCGCCACGACGATGGCGATGGAGCCCGAGCTGATGCTGCTCGACGAGCCGACCCAGGGCATGGGCCATGAGGACGTCGACCGCGTGACGCAGCTCATCAAGCGGGTTTCGGCGGGGCGCACGATCCTGATGGTCGAGCACAACATGCACGTGGTCGGCTCGATCGCCGACCGGATCACCGTGCTGCAGCGGGGCGCGGTGCTCGCCGAAGGGCCGTATGCCGAGGTCTCGAAGAATCCGGCGGTGATGGAGGCCTACATGGGCACCGTCGACGGCGAGCTGCAAGGCGCCCACTAGGATGCACCGCTGACCGTCATGTCCGAACTCCTGTCGATCTCCGGTCTGAACGCCTGGTACGGCGAATCGCACGTGCTGCACGGCATCGATCTGACCGTCGCGCAGGGCGAATGCGTGACGCTGCTGGGCCGCAACGGCGCCGGCCGCACGACGACCTTGCGGGCGATCATGGGGCTGACCGGCCAGCGCGCCGGCTCGATCCGCATCGCCGGCACCGAGACCATCAAGCTGCCGACGCATCGCATCGCCCATCTGGGTGTCGGCTACTGCCCCGAGGAGCGCGGCATCTTCGCCAGCCTGTCGTGCGAGGAGAACCTGATGCTGCCGCCGAAACTGTCGGGCGGCGGCAGCGGCCAGGGCATGAGCGTCGCCGAGATCTACGAGATGTTCCCGAACCTGAAGGAGCGGCGCAACTCTCCCGGCATGCGGCTGTCGGGCGGCGAGCAGCAGATGCTGGCGGTGGCGCGCATCCTGCGCACCGGCGCGAACCTGCTGCTGCTCGACGAGATCTCCGAAGGGCTGGCGCCGGTGATCGTGCAGGCGCTGGCGCGGATGATCCGCACCTTGAAGGCCAAGGGCTACACCGTCGTGATGGCCGAGCAGAATTTCCGTTTCGCCGCGCCGCTGGCCGATCGCTTCTACGTGATCGAGC
This sequence comes from Burkholderiaceae bacterium, assembly GCA_036826495.1. Taxonomy (GTDB): domain Bacteria; phylum Pseudomonadota; class Gammaproteobacteria; order Burkholderiales; family Burkholderiaceae_E; genus DAISWF01. The sequence goes on along the minus strand of DAISWF010000302.1, from coordinate 3,897 downwards.
ACGGCAAGGTGGTCCAGCGCTTCGCCGCATCCGAGCTGCAGGCGAAGATGGACATGCTGCACGAATTCCTGGGCGTCTGACGCCTCCTTCCTCGTCAACAGGAGACCCGCGATGAACCAACTGAAGATGCTGACCCGCGCATTGGCGGCGGCCGGTCTGATCGCGCTGGCCATGCCAGCCCAGGCGCAGTACTCCGGCAACGTGATCAAGATCGGCGTGCTGACCGACATGTCGGGCCTGTATTCCGACCTGGGCGGCCAGGGGTCGGTGGAGGCCGCCAAGATGGCGGTCGCGGACTTCGGCGGCAAGGTCAACGGCATGCCGGTGGAGATCATCAGCGCCGACCACCAGAACAAGGCCGACGTGGCGTCGTCGAAGGCGCGCGAGTGGGTCGACCAGCAGGGCGTCGACATGATGACCGACCTGCTGAACTCGGCGGTCGGCATCGCGGTGGGCAAGCTGACCAAGGAGAAGAACTTCATCGCGATCAACGACGGGGGGCCCTCCCCCGCCTGGAGAAATGCCGAGTCCGCGCCGCATGAGGTCCAATCCGCGTAGGACACCTACCCGGTGGCCAACGGCACCGCCGGTGCGATCGTCAAGCAGGGCGGCAAGAGCTGGTTCATCCTGACCGCCGACTATGCGTTCGGCCATTCGCTGGAAGCCGATACCGAGAAGGTCGTGAAGGACGGCGGCGGTGAGATCAAGGGCAAGGTGCGCCATCCGCTGTCGGCGTCGGACTTCTCGTCGTTCCTGCTGCAGGCGCAGTCGTCGAAGGCGCAGATCATCGGGCTGGCCAACGCCGGCGGCGATACGATCAACTCGATCAAGGCGGCCTCGGAGTTCGGCATCACGAAGAACCAGAGCCTGGCGGGTCTGCTGGTGTTCATCACCGACATCCACAGCCTGGGCCTGAAGACCACGCAGGGGCTGCTGCTGACCGACGGCTGGTACTGGGACCTGAACGACGACACCCGGAAGTTCGGCCGCCGCTACTTCGACAAGATGAAGAAGATGCCGTCGATGGTGCAGGCCGGCGTCTACTCGGCGACCCTCACGTACCTGAAGGCGGTGGCCGAGGCAAAGACCGACGAGCGCGACAAGGTCATGGCGCAGGTGAAGAAGATGAAGATCAACGACATGTTCGCGAAGAACGGCTACGTCCGCGAGGACGGCCGGATGATGCACGACATGTTCCTGATGCAGGTCAAGAAGCCCGAGGAGTCCAAGTATCCCTGGGACTACTACAACGTGAAGGCGACGATTCCGGCGGAGCAGGCGTTCCAGCCGCTGTCGCAATCGAAGTGCCCGCTGGTCAAGAAGTGACCTGCTGACGGCAAGCGGCTGATTCCAGCGACACGACCGGCGGCGGCGGATGGAAGTCTTCGGGGTACCGATCCAGGCGATGCTCGGGCAGTTGCTGCTCGGGCTCGTCAACGGATCGTTCTATGCGACGCTGTCGCTCGGGCTGGCGGTCATCTTCGGGCTGCTGAACATCATCAACTTCGCGCACGGCGCGCTGTACATGATGGGCGCGTTCGCCGCGCTGATCGGTCTGAACAGCTTCGGCCTGCCGTACTGGGCGATGCTGGTGCTCGCGCCGATCGTGGTCGGCGCGTTCGGCATCGTGCTGGAACGCACGATGCTGCAGTGGCTGTACAAGCTCGATCACCTGTATGGGCTGCTGCTGACGTTCGGCTTCACGCTGATGCTGGAGGGGCTGTTCCGTTCGTTCTTCGGCGTGTCCGGGCAGCCTTATCCGGTCCCCGATGCGCTGCAGGGCGCGACCAACCTCGGGTTCATGATCCTGCCGAACTACCGGGCGTGGGTGGTGGTCGCCTCGGTGGCCGTGTGCCTGCTGACCTGGTTCATCATCGAGAAGACCAAGCTCGGCGCCTATCTGCGCGCCGGCACCGAGAATCCCAAGCTGGTGCAGGCATTCGGCATCAACGTGCCGCTGATGGTCACCTTGACCTACGGCTTCGGCGTCGGCCTGGCGGCGTTCGCCGGCGTGCTGGCGGCGCCGGTGATCCAGGTGACGCCGCTGATGGGCTCGAACCTCATCATCGTGGTGTTCGCGGTGGTGGTGATCGGCGGCATGGGGTCCATCCTCGGCTCGATCCTGACCGGCCTCGGGCTGGGCCTGATCGAGGGGCTGACCAAGGTCTACTACCCGGAGGCATCGTCCACCGTGGTGTTCGTCATCATGGCGATCGTGCTGCTGGTGCGGCCCGCGGGCCTGTTCGGCAAGGAAAAGTGACGGCCCGCCCATGAACCGTTCGCACAATATCGCCGTCTACCTGGTGCTGCTGGCGCTGGGGCTGGTCGCGCCGTTCTTCGCGTACCCGGTGTTCCTGATGAAGGCGCTGTGCTTCGCGCTGTTCGCCTGCGCATTCAACCTGCTGGTCGGCTTCACCGGGCTGCTGTCGTTCGGCCACGCCGCCTTCCTCGGCATGGCCGGCTACACCACCGGCCACGTGATCAAGACCTTCGGCCTGCCGACCGAGCTGGGCATCCTGGCCGGGGTGGCGGCCGGCGCCGTGCTCGGCTGGGTGATCGGCGGGCTGGCGATCCGTCGCCAGGGCATCTACTTCTCGATGATCACGCTGGCGCTGTCGCAGATGCTGTACTTCTTCTGCCTGCAGGCGAAGTTCACCGGCGGCGAGGACGGGCTGCAGGGCGTGCCGCGCGGCACGCTGCTGGGCGTCGTCGACCTGCGCAGCGACATCGCGATGTACTACTTCGTGCTCGGGGTGTTCGTGCTCGGTTTCCTGCTGGTCTACCGCACCATCCATTCGCCCTTCGGCCAGGTGCTGAAGGCGATCCGCGAGAACGAGCCGCGCGCGATCTCGCTAGGCTACGACACCGACCGCTACAAGCTGCTGGCGTTCGTGCTGTCGGCCGCGCTGTCGGGCCTGGCCGGCGCCACCAAGACAGTGGTGCTGGGCTTCGAGACGCTGACCGACGTGCACTGGCACATGTCCGGCGCGGTGATCCTGATGACCCTGCTGGGCGGCATGGGCACGGTCATCGGCCCGGTCGTCGGCGCGTTCACCGTGATCGCGCTGGAGAACAAGCTAGGCGATTTCGGCGACTGGTTGGCCGCGGTCACCTCGGTGGAATGGTTCAAGACGATCGGCGAATCGGTGACCATCGTCACCGGGCTGATCTTCGTGATCTGCGTGCTGGCGTTTCGCCGCGGCTTCGTCGGCGAATTCGCCGCCTGGTGGGAGCGCGCGCGGCGGCCGTCCGGCGGGCGCTCCGAGACCCGCCCCCAGGCCTGATCCCGAGGCCGGGGCCGGTCCCGGGGCCGGTCGGGCGGGCGATCGCGGCCCGGCTTCCAGGCCCCGGGCCGCGCCGGTCCGGGCGCCGGTCGAGGTCTGCACCGCCACCGTGACCATGCGCCGCACCGTGCGCGCCAGCCGCCGGGTGGCCTCGACGAATCCCTGCGGATCGGCGGCCAGCCGGGCACGCTGCGCATACAGGCGGTCATGGCGCAGCAGGCGGCCGTGCAGCGATTCGCCGAGTGCGATCGCGGTGCGTGCCCGGTCGCGGCCGGCCGGGTCCGGCGCGCCGGCCAGCACGGCCAGCCAGCGGGCCCGGTCCAGCTCGATCTGCACCATCGCCCAGCGGGCGAGCACCGACCAGCGCAGGTCCAGCGTCGTCACGTCCGGGGTGACCGATGGCGCCAGCAGCGGCTCGATCTCGGTCAGCAGCGACAGAATCCGCAGGTGCTGGCTGCGTACGGCGGGCGCGGAGGGCGTGGCGGAAAACAGGGCGATGGTGTTCATGGCGGCTATTCCTTGGTGGGGTACGAGCGGCATGCGAAGGAGGATAGGCGGCGGCAGGCCGGCCCGAACGGCGGAAAAGCGGGGATAAATGGCGGTAGTTGAGGCC
>DAISWF010000301.1:0-6932 GCA_036826495.1 Burkholderiaceae bacterium | reverse complement strand
CCGAGAACAGCGCCGAGCCGACGAACAGCCAGCACACCATCGCGGTGGTCTTGGCGGTCAGATAGACCGCTTCCTTGGTCTTCTCCCAGGTGAGCTGGCCGGACGTCCACGCCAGGATGAACGCGCCGGCGGCGCCGACCGCTGCCGACTCGGTGGCGGTGGTGATGCCGAACAGGATCACCACCAGCACCAGCACCGTCAGCACCGCCAGCGGCATCACCGACTCGAACAGCAGCCGCTGCACCTGCAGGCGCTCGTCGGTGAAGCCGCGGTAGTACCAGATCATCAGCGCCAGCAGCAGCGCGGTGGCGATCCAGAACGACGTGAAGAACGCCTCCGGGATCTGCACCCGCTGCTGCGCGGCGTCGGTCGCGGTGGACAGCTCCTTCAGCTCCTCGCCGGCGGAGCTGCCGGATCCCGCGGATCCGGCAGGCGCGGCGCCGGGCGGCTCCTGCAGTCCGGGCGAATCGGCCGGCGGTTCCTTGACCCCGGCATCGCCCTCGGCGGGCGGCTCCTTGACGCCGGCATCGCCGTCGGCGGGGGGCTCCTTCAGCGCGGCCGATTCGGCCGGCGGGTCCTGCGGGGCGCCCCCATCGGAGGGGGCGCCGCCGCCCCCCGGTTTCTGCTGGCCCGCCTCCGCCTCCGCCGGAGGCGGCGGCGCGTCGGAGGCGGTGCTGTGGATCACCACGTACCACCAGAGCAGGCCCATCGTCGCCACCGTCAGCAGCAGCGGGCCCAGCGCGGCCAGCGTGCCGCCGACGGCCTGCCGCAGCGTCGGCGCCGCTGCGCCGATGCGCGCCCGTGCCGAGGGCGCCAGCGCCCGCAGCATCGCCGCCAGCGGGTTCGGACCGAGTGCGCGGGTGGTCGCCGAGATCCATGCGGGCACGTCGACCCGGGTCTCGCTCTCGGGCAGCGGCGGGGCGATCTTCGGGTTGATCAGCGCCCAGCCGACGATGTAGACGAAGTACAGGAACGCGAGGAAGAAGCCGGGGATCATCGCCGCCGCATACAGCTTCACCACCGACTGGCCGGCCACCGCCGCGTAGACGATGATCATCACCGACGGCGGGATCAGGATGCCCAGCGTGCCGCCGGCGGTGATGACGCCGGCCGCCAGCCGGCTGTCGTAGCCGGCCTTCAGCATCGGCCGCATCGCGATGACGCCCATCAGCACGACCACCGCGCCGACGATGCCGCTGGCGATGCCCCAGAACGTGCAGACGATCAGCGTGGCCACCGCCAGCGATGCCGGCAGCCTGCGGAACGAAAGCTGCACCGCGTGGAACATCTTGTCGACCAGCGCCGCGCGCTCGATCACGTAGCCCATCAGCACGAACAGCGGAATCGACAGCAGCGTGTCGTTGGTCATGCCGCCGTAGGTGCGCTGGACCATCAGGTCGAACACCTTGTTGGCGAATGCGCCCTGGCTCGGGTCGAAGTAGGCGACATAGCCGAACAGCATGCCCAGGCCCATCAGCGTGAACGCCGTCGGGAAGCCCATCATGATCGCGATGACGATGAGCCCGAGCATCCCCAGGCCGAGATAACCGCTGGTCATCGTTAGTCCAATGAAACCGGGAAAACGGCTGTGCGCCGGGGCTTGCGAAGGCGCGGGCCTAGGCGCAGCGCGCTGCCCAGGCTGGCCGCCTGAGCAAGCGGTGCAACGACGGCAGCGCGCCTTCGCAGGCCCCGGCCCGCAGGGTGAGCGCCTGCAAGGGGCGCACTCTTCGTTACGAAGCCTTGATGGGGGACCCGCCACATCCGCGGCTTCGCGCCTCGATTGCGCCCCTTGCAGGCGCTCACGCACAGCCGTTTTCTCGGTTTCATTGGACTAGGTCCCGATCCGGTGGTGCGCCGCCTGCTCGATCTCCTCGACCCGGCCGATCGCCTCCTGGCGCGCGGCATCGTCGACGTACGAGGACTGTTCGAGCTGGGTCTTGACCACGTCGATCTCCTCGACGTCGGCGAGCCGTGCCGGCCACTGGCCGGTGCGGATGCACACCACGCAGCGGACGATCTCGGCCAGGCCCTGCAGCAGCACCAGGCCGCCGGCGATCGGGATGATGGTCTTGAAGTGATAGAGCGGCGGCCCGTCGGCGGTGATGCTCGAGTGCTCGCGGATCTGCCAGCTATCGTGCGCGAAGTCGATGCCCGAGCCGACCAGCGCGGCCACGCCGGGGATGAAGAACAGCAGATACAGCACCAGGTCGAACCACGCCTGGGTGCGCGGCCGCATGCTGCCGTAGATGAAGTCGCCGCGCACGTGTCCGTCCTGCGCCAGCGTGTAGGCGCCGCACATCATGAACAGCACGCCGTACATCATCGTGCTCAGCTCGAAGCCCCACTGGCTGGGACGGTTGAGCACATAGCGGGCGAACACGTCGCCGCAGACCAGCACCATCAGCCCGATCAGCAGCCAGGCCGAGATCTTGCCGATGCGGGTGGTGAAACGGTCGACCAGGAGCAGGGAGTTGCTGACAGGCATGTGATCATCGGCGCAGGGCGGCGCGGGCGATCATCGTATGCCGACTGGCCGGTCGCCCGCCCTCGGGGAAAGCCCTCGGTGGAGTTTCACGGACAGATATCGACGGCCGGCGGTTTGCGGCGACGGCGTCGCGCCGATTCTCAGAACAGCGCCATCTGCGGCATTTCGCCGGGGCGGCGGAACTGCGACCGGTCGAGCTCGTCGCGGCGGCGTGTCAGGCCGAGCCGGCGACAGGCGATGTCGAACCGTCTGGCGATGAGCTGCGCATGCTGGCCGGTGCCGGTCTGCCGGACGCCGAAGCGGCTGTCGTAATCGCGGCCGCCGCTCATCTGCCGCACCAGGCTCATCACGTGCGCGGCCTTCAGCGGATAGTGCGCGGTCAGCCATTCCTTGAACAGCGGCGCCACCTCCTTCGGCAGCCTGAGCAGGATGTAGGCGGCGCCCGTCGCGCCGGCCCCGGCTGCCCGTTCGAGGATCTCCTCCATGTGCAGGTCGGTGATGAACGGGATCAGCGGCGCCACCAGCACGCCGGTCGGAATGCCGGCCTCGGTCAGCGCGCGCATCGCCTCGATGCGCCGGTGCGGTGCCGATGCGCGCGGTTCGAGCCGGCGCGCCAGCTCCCGGTCCCAGTTCGTGACCGATACATAGACGCGCGCGAGCCGGCGTGCGGCCATCGGCGCGATCAGGTCGATGTCGCGCTCGACCAGCGCGTTCTTCGTGATGATCGTGAACGGATGGTGGTGCTCGGCCAGCACCTCGATCACCGAACGGGTGATGCGCAGCTCGCGTTCGGCCGGCTGATAGGGATCGGTGTTGCCGCCGATCGCCAGCGGGCTGCAGACGTAGCCGGCGCGACTCAGCTCGGTGCGCAGCAGCTCGGCGGCATTGGTCTTGGCGACGATGCGGGTCTCGAAATCCAGACCGGGCGACAGCCCCAGGTACGTGTGCGACGGCCGGGCATAGCAGTAGATGCAGCCGTGCTCGCAGCCGCCGTACGGATTCAGCGAGTGATCGAACGGGATGTCGGGGGAATCGTTGCCGGCGATGATCGAACGGGCGCGGGTCGGCGTGTCCTGCGTTCGGACCCGGGCGGCGGGGAAGTCCGGATCGTCGGGTTCCGGGTCGGCCACGTCGGGTTCGCGGGTCCAGGCTTCGTAGCGGTTCTGCAGCGCCGAGCCGGTGCCGCGTCCTTTGATGACGCGGATCGGCACCGCGACCGGTTCCGTGCCGGGTTCATCGGCGTTCGAAGGCTTGCGCATACTGGTATTTTATACAGTTGATCGTCGCGCCGGGCGGTTTCCCCGCGGGGCCAGGATGGGTGTTTTCCCGATTCGGGGCGGCGCCTGCCGCACCGTGCGGGTTCCCCCGGCTCGTGCTAGATTTGAGGCGAATAAGCAACACTCGCGGAGGTCATCATGGCGCTGTATCCGCCCGCTGCCCTGAAACAGGGGTTGGCGATCGTGCTCACGGCGGCCCTGCCGGCCGCCGCCGTTGCCGTCACCGACAAACCGCCGCGCGCCGACCTGCCGCCCCGCACCTCGGATCTGCGGCTGCCGCCCCCCACCAGCACCATCCACTGGGCGGTGGCGAAGGATGGTTCGGTGGTGCTGAGCGACCGTCCCGAGCCCGGCGCCGCCCAGCAGGGCGTGCAGTCGTTCCGTTCCTACTCCGATCCCGAATCGGTTGCCCGGGCCGCCCGGGAACGCGATTACTGGCGTGCGCAGGCCGATGCGTTCAGCGCCCGCCAGCGCGAGCGGGACCGCGAGCTCGAGCAGCGCCGCGTGGTCGCGGTGCCCGACCAGGACTACTACGCCTACCCGCGATACTTCGCGGTGCCGGGCTACTTCCGTCACCATGGCCTGCGGCCGTTCCCGCCCGGCGGCATCAGCCCCGGGCCCTCGTTCGGCACCGGCGCGCCATTCACCCAGTCGCACAGCGCGGCGCCCGGGCAGGGGCCGGCGCCGTTCCTGTCCAGCGGGTTCGCGACGGGGTTGCGCCGCTGAGCGCCTGCGGGATGGCCCGGATCGCGGGGCTCCGAAGAAGCGGTGCGGCCCGCCGATCCGGCGGCCCGTACTCGTGCTTGCCGCTGGCCGGTCAGCCGCCTATAATCGAGGGTTTCCCGAAATCGTCGCAGGAACTCTCATGGTCGTTATCCGCCTTGCCCGCGGAGGCGCGAAGAAGCGCCCGTTCTACAACATCGTCGCCGCCGACAAACAGAACCGGCGTGACGGCCGTTTCATCGAGCGGGTCGGCTACTACAACCCGGTGGCCGTCGGGGGCGAGAATGGTCTGAACATCTCGCTCGATCGGATCACCTACTGGACCAGGAACGGCGCCCAGGTGTCGCCCACGGTCGCGCGTCTGCTGCAGACGTTCGCTGCCAAGACGGCCGGCGCCACCGCCTGACAGTCATGAGCGGGCCGCGCGTGCCTGCGTTGCGGCGCCTCGGGGTGCCGTGCCAGGCGCGCCGCGGCGTTCGCGGGTTCTGACGGCACCAGGCGGCCGACGAGCCGATGGCCCGATCGCGTGCCGCGGCCGATCATGCCGCTCCGGCGGACGCCCCCACCGCCGTGCCCGTGCCTTCCCCTTCGTCGATTGCTTCCAATCCGGTGGACGACCTCGCGCCGCCCGCCGACCTGGTCGTCGTCGGCCGTGTCGCGGGCGCCTATGGCGTGCACGGCTGGGTGCGGGTGACGCCCTACAGCCCGGCGCCGGAATCGGTGCTGTGCAAGGCCCGCACCTGGTGGCTGGACGGGCCGGTGCCGGCACGCTGGCCGATCGAGCAGGTCAGGGTGCAGGGCGATTCGGTGGTCGCCCGCACGCCGGCGGTCGCCTCGCGCGAGCAGGCGCTGGCGCTCAAGGGGCGCGAGCTGTCGGTCAGCCGCGCGGCGTTCCCGGCCGGCGGTGACGACGATCACTACTGGGTGGACCTGATCGGCTGCGCCGTCGTCAACCCGCGCGGCGTGAGCCTGGGCACCGTTCGGACACTGGCCGATCACGGTGGTCATTCGCTGCTGGTGGTCGGCGGGCCCGACGGGGTCGAGCGGATGATCCCGTTCGTCGGGCAGTACATCGTCCGGGTCGATACGCCGGTGCGCACGATCGTCGCCGACTGGGAACTCGACTACTGACCCGATCCGACCCGATCATCGAGCCGATCACCGAATCGCTCGCCGGCTCGATCATCCAACCAGCAAGGCCTGCACCGATGCTGCGCTTCGACGTCATCACGCTGTTCGAACCGATGTTCGACGCGGTCAGCCGGCACGGCATCACCGGCCGGGCGTTCGATCGAGGCCTGTGCTCGCTGGTGTTCTGGAATCCGCGCGACGATGCGACCGATGCCTACCGGCGCATCGACGACCGGCCGTTCGGCGGCGGGCCCGGCATGGTGATGATGGTCGAGCCGCTGTCGGCGACGATCCGCCGGATGAAGGCCGCGCGGGCGGCTGCCGGTGTGCCCCCCGGCCCGGTGATCTGCCTGTCGCCGCAGGGTGCGCGGGCCGATCACCAGAGGGTGCGGCGGCTGACCGAGGGCGGCGGCGCGGCGCTCCTGTGCGGCCGCTACGAGGGAATCGACCAGCGGGTGCTGGACACCCTGGTCGACGGGGAGGTGTCGATCGGCGACCTGGTGGTGTCGGGCGGCGAGCTGCCGGCGATGATGCTGATCGATGCGGCGATCCGGCTGGTGCCAGGCGTGCTGAACGACGATGCGTCGGCCGAGCAGGATTCGTTCGTCGACGGTCTGCTGGACTGCCCGCACTACACGCGCCCGGAGGTCTTCGAGGGGCGGGCGGTGCCGCCGGTGCTGCTGTCCGGGCACCATGCGCGGATCGCCGCCTGGCGGCGCGAGCAGGCGCTGCTGGCGACCGCGCGCCGCCGGCCGGACCTGATCGAGGCCGCCCGCCGCGCCGGCCGGCTGTCGCGCGGCGACGAGAAAGTGCTGGCGGCCGCTGCGACGGATGGGCCCGCGCCCCCCCAGGGCGCGCGCGCGCCCGGCGACGGCAAGGGCTGACCGCCCACCATCGGATGACTCCCCCGTCGATCCGGGTTACAATCATCGGCTTTGCATCATCCTCTGCCCGGATGACCGGCCCCGGCCCTCGGCCCGCCGGCGCAACGATCGACGACCGGTGAACCACCGGCCGTCCCTCCGGCACCGCGCTCATGCAGTCGCGGCATCGGAACAGACCAACCCGCCGGGCATGATGGCTTGGAGTCCGTGATGAACCTGATCCAGCAGCTCGAACAGGAAGAGATCGCCCGCCTGGGCCGTTCGATTCCCGATTTCGCCCCCGGCGATACCGTCATCGTCAGCGTCAACGTCGTCGAGGGCAGCCGCAAGCGCGTGCAGGCCTACGAGGGCGTGGTGATCGCCAAGCGCAACCGCGGCCTGAACTCCTCGTTCATCGTCCGCAAGGTGTCTTCGGGCGAGGGCGTGGAGCGT
>DAISWF010000300.1:6582-6954 GCA_036826495.1 Burkholderiaceae bacterium | reverse complement strand
GGCGGCATTCACCGGCGTCGCTGGGGCCGCTGCAGGGCTCGCCGGCGACACGCTGCCGGTGCCGCGGCGCGACGAATCGGGCGGATCGACCGGCATGGGCGCCGCGGGCGTAGCAGGCGCTCCGGGCGCCGCAGGCACTACGGGAGCCGCAGGCGCCAGGGGAGCCGCGGGAGCCAGCACCGAAGGCGGTGCGGCGCACGGCGCGCCGCAGGAGGCCGGGGGCAGAGTTCCGCCGCATCCGGCCGATGACGTCGAGGCTGCCGGCCGCAGCGGCCGGCCCTCCGGACGCGTGCCGCCGATGCGGCGGGCCGAGGACGCAGCCGCCGCCCCCCGCCGGCCCGACGATTCGTCCGTCCGGCGCGCCGACCAGCC
>DAISWF010000300.1:0-6572 GCA_036826495.1 Burkholderiaceae bacterium | reverse complement strand
GCCGTCGGCCCGTCGCGCAGATGATGTGCCCACTCGCCGCGCGGATGATGTGTCCGCCCGCCGCGCAGACGATGGGTCCGCCCGCCGGGCCGGCGATCCTTCGTCTCGCCGTGGCGATGATCCGTCCTCCGGCGACGCACGCGGCGCGTCGAATCTGGTGGCGTTCCCGTCGGGCAACGCGGTGGAGCAGCCGCGCGCGCAGCGGCTGCGCGTGCTGGTGATCGACGACAGCCCCACGGTGCGTCAGCAGTTGACGATCGCCTTCGAACGGATGGGCATGGCCTGCGAGACGGCGGCCAATGCGCAGGCCGCGCTGGCCCGGCTCGCGCAGCAGCACTTCGATCTGGCGCTGGTCGACGTGATCATGCCCGAGATGGACGGCTACAAGCTGACCCGCGAGATCAAGCGCAACAAGCGCACGCGTCAGGTGCCCGTGATCATCCTGACCAGCAAGTCGTCGCCGTTCGATCTGGCGCGCGGCGCGCTGGCCGGCTGCGATTCGTTCCTCAGCAAGCCGGTGCCGCTGAAGGCGCTCGAGGCGGCAGTGGTCAAGCATCTGCGCAAGTCACTGGCGATCGACGATCTGTCGTCGCTGCTGCGTCCGCTGTCGGCATCGGCCCCGGCGGCGTCCGACCCGTCCCGCTCCGGCGCCGCGCATCCGGGCCGCTCGGCGCGCAAACCCTGATTCCCTACGAACGATGTCCGAGCTGCAAACTCTCCTGCCGGCCGCACAGCGGCCCCCACCCCAGCAGGCGCTGGTGGTCGACGACAGTGCGGTCGACCGGCAGCACCTGGTCAATCTGCTGACCCGCGCGGGCTGGCAGGTATCGGCCGCCGCCAACGGGGCGGAGGCGCTGAAGCTGGCCAACCACCGGCCGCCGGACATCATCTTCATGGACATCGTGATGCCGGGCATGGATGGCTACCAGGCATGCCGCCGGCTCGCCGAGGATCCGGCGACCCGCGGCATCCCGGTGGTGTTCGTGTCGACCAAGAACCAGCGCGCCGACCAGGTCTGGGCGCGCATGCAGGGAGGCCGTGCGCTGCTGCCCAAGCCGCTGACGTCGGCCCAGTTGCTGAGCGCGCTGCAGCACGCCAATGAGCGAGCTGTCTGACGGCGCGCCGCGGTTCGGCATGACGTTGGCGGGTGTCAACCTGCTGATGCCCGCCGGCCGGGCCGCCGAGTACGTGGTGGCCGCGCCGGTGTATCCGCTGCCGATGGCGCCGCGCCGCATCCGCGGCGTCACGCAGTTGCGCGGGCTGCCGGTGCTGGTGTTCGACGCGGCGGCCGAGCCGCCGGGCTTCCTGCCGGTGATCGCCCGCCAGTCGCTGCTGATTCTCGAGGACCAGCCCGATTCGTATGCGCTGCTGACCGACCAGCCGCCGCGCACGGTGGGCGCCCTGTCGGCGGCGGGGCCGGTGAGCCGCCCCGAAGTGCCGTTCGCGCCGGCGCTGCGTCAGGCGTTGCGCGAGCGCACGCCTGATGAATCATCGACCCTGTGGTGGCAGGCGGACTTCGAACATCTCTTCGGATTGCTGGCCAGTGAGCGCTGAAGCCGAACCTCTGCAGGCCGACGGTCAGGCCGCCGCGGTCGCCGAGCCGTCGTTCGCGAAGCCGCCCGCGCCGCCCAACCGGGTCGCGCGGCGGATCGTCGCCGCGTTCGCGGTCACCGCGGCCGTCTGCGGACTGCTCGCGGCGCTGATGCCGGCATGGGTTCGCGAAGGCACGGCGCTGACGCGCAACGACTGGCTGATGACGGCCGCCGCTGCGTTGCTGACCGCCCTGATCGGCGCGGCCGCCGGGCGTCGCGTCGCGCGCGGCGTCACGGCGCCGCTGGCGCGCCTGCAGCAGGTGGCCGAGCAGGTCGAGCAGGGCGACATGGACGCGCGCAGCCTGCTCGGCACCGACGACGAATTCGGACGCCTGTCGAACGCGTTCGATTCGATGCTCGACGACCGGGTGTCGGCGGCTTCGCGGGCCGCCCGCGAAACCGAGGAACTGAACAATTCGGTTATCGACATCATGCGCGCGGTCGGCGAGATCGCCACCACCAAGGACCTGGGCCTGCGGGTGCCGGTCACCGAGAACGTCACCGGCGCGATCGCCGACGCGCTGAACCTGCTGACCGAGGAGACCGGCAACGTGCTGACCAACGTGTCGCTGGTGTCGCAGGATGTCGCGCATGCGACGGTGGCGGTCAAGACACAGTCCGACCTGGCCGGTCAGGCGGCGGCACGCGAGCAGCGCGAGGTGGAGCTGGCCGCCGGCGAACTGGGCAGCGCCGCGCAGGCGCTCGACGCGATCGCCGAGCGGGCGCGCACCTGCAACGAGGCGGCCGAGCGGGCGGTCAAGGCCACGCTGGAGGCGATGCAGAAGGTCAACGGCACGATGGGCGGCATCGAAACCTCGCGCGATCTGATCCGCGAGACCGAGAAGCGCATCAAGCGGCTGGGCGAACGCTCGCAGGAGATCGGGCAGGTGGTGAGCATCATCGAAGCGATCGCCCAGCGCACCGGCATCCTGGCTCTGAACGCGTCGATGCATGCGGCGGCGGCCGGCGAGTGGGGGCGCAATTTCGCGGCGGTGGCCGACGAGGTCAAGCGGCTGTCGGAGTCCGCCGGCGAGGCCACCTCGCAGATCGGCCGGATCGTCATGGCGATCCAGACCGAGACCGGCGACACGGTGCTGGCGATGAACCAGGCGATCACCCAGGTGGTCGAGATCAGCCGGCTGTCCGAGGATGCCAGCCGCGAGATGCGCCGCACTCAGCTCGAGACCGACGCACTGGCCGCCAACGTGCGCGACATCGCCCGCACGTCGACCGAGCAGGCGAAGGTCGGCGCCGGCCTGCAGGAGCGGGCGCGCATCATCCAGGAGGCGAGTTCCGAGACCGCCAAGCAGCTTCTGCTGCAATCGGGCGAAACCCGCAAGCTGGTCGAATACGCCAAGCAGTTGCTGGACGAGGTCAGCGTGTTCAAATTGCCGGGTGACAACTGAGAACCCGCGGCGAACAGGCCTGATCGATGAACACGGTGAGCGAGGAGTTCGGAGCAGCAGGAGGGGGCCGTGGCGCCGTGCACGGCCCGGATCGGCGCGCGGTCCGGCTGAACGATGCGGCGGTCGGACTGATCGAGCCGCTGATGTCGCAGCAGGAATCCACGCGGATCGCCGCGCTGCTGGCCGACGCGGTGCAGCGCTGGGCGGCCGCCGATTCGCAGGGGCTGCGCAGCCTCAACTATCTGGCGGCGCTGGTCGTGCCGTTCCTGAAGCAGCGCGCGAGCGACGGGCTGTCGACCGAGGACCGCGAGAACATCGAGCTGTGGGTCGGCGACCTGGTGGCGTTCTGCGCCGGCCAGCTCGTCGGCCGCGACAGCCAGCAGCTCGTCACCGGGCTGGGCGCCTGGCGCGGGTTCCCGAAGGTGCCGGCCCAGTTCGTCGAGCTGATCGGCGAGCGGCTGCGCGCCGATGCGGTGGTCATCGCGGGATGGAACGCGGGGCAGGGCAAGGGCCACGAGACGGCACCGGCTGCTGCGGAGCCGCCGGCGGGTGGGGCCGCTGCCGCGATGCCGGCCGTCGCGTCGACTCCGGCCGGACCGCCGCCCGAAGCCAGCGACCGCGGCGTCGCGCAGGACGCGGCCGATACCGCCGACGTGCTGCCGGTCGCCGACGACCTCGCCGATGACGCGACAGGCGGCGACGAGCAGGATGCCGTCATCGACGATGACATGCTGATCGGCGAAGCGGGCGATGAAGTGGCGACCGGCGAAGCGATCGACGATGCGATCGGCGAAGCGACCGAGGACGCGATCGGTGAAGCGACCGATGACGTGACCGATGACGCCTTGATCGGCGAGGAGGGGATCGGCGAGGAGGTGATCGGCGGACTGACCGACGAAGCGGCGATCGGCGAGGTGGCCGACGACGCGGCGATCGGTGAAGCCGCCGCGCTGCCGGAAGCATCCGGCGATGCGCCGCCGGCTTCCGCCGAAACGACGGTGATGGCCCGCGACGAGCTCGACATGCTCGCCGATGCGGCCGAGGCGCTGGGTGCCGACGTGATCCCGCAGTTGCTGTCGCTTCCGCTGCCGGTCGATCACGATTCGCCGCGTCAGGACTGGCAGGAGCTGCTGGAGGAATTCGAAAGCCGGATCGGTCACCTGGCCAACGCCGCCGGCTACGTCGGAGCCGAGGGGCTGGTGCGGCTGCTGAACGCGATCGGCGAGCAGCTTCGTGCATGGCGGCTCTATGGCGCGCCGCTCAACGAGGACACCCGCCGGCTGCTGATGCTGACGCCGGACACGCTGGCCCGCTACTTCGGTGCCCCCCAGCAGGACACCGCCGACGAGCTCGCCGGCCTGATGGTGGATGCCGGCTGGCCGCAGCCGCTGCCGATCGAGGACTGCGCGATGCTGGCGATGTCGCTGGCTTCGCTGGAGGTCATCGATTCGCGCCAGGTGACGGTCGACGAGAACGAGATCTCCGAGTCCGATCTGTCGCTGCAGATTCCGCCCGATGCCGACCGGTCGGTCGTCGAGCACCTGCTGCAGGAGCTGCCGGTGCTGAGCGGCGAGTTCAGCGAATCGATCGACGCGCTGCGCGGCGGCGCGCCGGCCGAGCTGCAGCGCGCCCAGCGGCTGGCGCACACGTTGAAGGGCTCGGCCAATACCGTCGGCGTGCGCGGCATCGCGAACCTGACGCACCGGCTCGAGGACATCCTGCAGTTGCTGGTCAAGGCCGATCGCCTGCCGCCGCGGGCGCTGCGCGATCACCTGGCCGAGGCAGCCGACTGCCTGGCCGAGATGTGCGAAGCGGTCGCCGGCGTCGGCACCGCCCCCGATGGGTCGATGACGGTGTACCGGCGCTCGGTCGACTGGATCAACCGGCTGCTGAACGAGGGCGTGCCCGGCGACGATGCGGCGCAGCCGGAAGCGGCTGCCGCAGCGCGTGGCGAACCCGGCGCGGGCCGGGCCGCTCCGTCCGCCGCCGGGTCCGCAGCGTCGTCGGTCACCGAGCCCTCGGCGCCGTCTGCCATCGAGCCCGAGGTGTCCGCCGCTGCCAGCATGTCGGCCTCCATCGCGACGGAGGTCGCCGGGGACGAAGGGGCCGCCGCACCGGCCCGCTCGCCGGAGCCCGCCGAGCGCCCGATCGTCGCCGCCCCCGAAGAGGAGCTGCTGCGGGTGCCCGGCCGGGTCGTCGACCGGCTGCTCGACGTGACCGGCGAGGCGGTCATCACGCTGGCGCAGCTTCACCAGCAGATCGCGCTGATCGATGCGACCCGCGTGGCGCTGCGCGCCGGCAGCGAGCGGCTGCAGGAGTTGTCGGGCGAGCTGGAGCGGCTGGTCGATGTCCGCGGCCTGGCGCTGACCGGCCGCGGTCGGGACCAGCGCTTCGATGCGCTGGAGCTCGACGAGTACAACGACCTGCACACGGTATCGCGACGCATCGCCGAGGCGGCGGCCGACAACAAGCTGCTCGATCAGCAGTTCGACCGCCAGGTCGGCAGCCTGCGCGACTTCGCCGCCCAGCTCGAGCGGATCCAGACCGATCTGCGCGAGCAGTCGATGCGAACGCGGATGGTGCCGATGGCGATGATCAGCGCCCGGCTGCAGCGGGCGATGCGCCAGGCCGCCCGCATGGCCGGCAAGCAGGTGGCGCTGACGATACAGGGCGAGACCACCGAGATCGATGCCCACCTGCTGCAGTCGCTGGTCGATCCGCTGACCCACATGCTGCGCAACGCGGTCGATCACGGCATCGAAGGCGAGGCTGAACGGCTGCGGGCGGGCAAACCCGCTGGTGGTCATATCGAGGCGAGATTCTCGCGTGACGCGTCGAACCTGATCATCGAGATCAGCGATGACGGCCGCGGGCTGGATGTCGCGGCGATCCGCGAGCGCGCGGCGATGCTGGGACTGATCGACGACGACGCGGCGCCCGCCGACGAGGAACTGATGCGGCTGATCCTGCTGCCCGGCTTCTCGACGCGACGCGAGGCCACGCAGTTGTCGGGCCGCGGCATCGGCCTGAACGTCGTGCATCAGCGGTTGGGCGAGCTGCGCGGGCGCATCGACCTGTCGAGCCGGCCCGGCCGCGGCTGCACGTTCCGGCTGATGGTGCCGCTGCGGATGGCCTCGGTGCCGGTGATGGTCGCGCGCTGCGCCACCCACGTGCTGGCGCTGTCGGTGCGCGACATCGAACGGATCGCGACGATCGACGAGACGATCGAGGCCGCCGCGCCGACCGATCTCGTGCGGCCGGCCGGTATCGGCGGCGCGCTCGGCGAGTCGCTGCGGGTCCGCTGCGGCGACCGCATCCACGATGCGGTGCGGCTGGAAACCCTGCTGCGCTTGCCGCCGGCCGCGTTTGCCCGCGAGGACGGCCGGCAGGTGGCGCTGCTGGTCCGCCAGCCCGACGGTCAGTCGCTGGCGGTCGTCGCGCCCGAGCTGGAACAGTCGCGCAACGTCATCGTGCGGCCCCTGCCGGCGATCGTGCCGCCGGTGGGCGGCATCAGCGGCCTGGCGGTGCTCGGGGACGGCACCGCGGCGCCCGGGGGGGATCTTCCGGACCTGAT